>JAUZSC010000034.1 GCA_030949825.1 Sulfurimonas sp. | reverse complement strand
TCTATATCTATTAACTGGTTGCTGTATGGGCAATCACCGGAGAGTTTAGTTGAGGCTACAAACAAGTTCTTTATGGTCAAGTACTTTAGTGATGTTTCAGCATCCGCTGGTGGTGGTTCTGAGAATGAAGTGTGAAAATATAGAAGAGTTAGAAATTCCTGAGCAATTTGTTTTTATGTTGGGTGGAGAAAGAGAACTTAAAATATCGAGGCTATTAATGTTTCAGGTGATTCTATGGAGCCAACCTTTAGTTATAACGATATCGTATTTGTAAATCGTGCTAAAACTGATTTAAATCGTGGTGGAATTTTTACTGTCTGCACAGAAGCAGGACTGTTTATAAAAAGAATTCAAAAAGAATAGATGGAAAAGTGGATATAATATCTGATAATAAAGTCTACTCAACACAAACCTTAGACCTCGAGAAATAGAAGTAATAGGTCGCGTTGTAAGTAGATTTGGAGATGTTGACTAAAGGATTTATTTGAAATATATTTTTACTCTAGGCATGGCTCTTTTAATGTTGGGTTGTGCACATAAAGAAGAGCCCAAAGTTGTTTTTATACCTCAAAAAAAGATACTTGCAGAAGTAGATAAAGAGCTAGAAGAAGCTAAGAAGATTGTTATTCAAGATTTAGTTAATATTCCTCAAAATATAGAAACATATACTTCATATATAAAAGATGAATTCTATATGATAAATAAGAACTATGAAGATGCTTATTTTAGTATGTGGAATATTGAGAGACCTACTCAAGGTATAGAAGCTGTGAATTGGCCTTTTAAGTATTTTGACACTACAAAAAGTTATGGTGAAAATCTTTTAGCAATAAAAGAATCTTTTTTTGATGTCAATGCAAGAACAATCAAATATTGAAGACTATCTAAAAGTAAGTAAAAAAGGTGTGATATTAAAATATACAAATATCCGCGCATTACCTACAAGTAGACCATTACTTAAAGACCCATCTTTAGCTGGAGAGGGCTTCCCTTTTGATTATTTACAAAACAGTGCTGTGAATGCAAATATACCAGTATTTATATCACACTATTCAAAAGATAAGCAATGGGTGTTTATTTTCACTCGTTTTACATATGGATGGGTGAAAAATGAGGATGTTGTAGTAGTTAATGATGCGTATACAGATACATGGAAAAAAGCAAAACAAATTTACATCATAAAAGAAGGAATCCCACTTTTTACACAAAGTGGAGAGGCCCTTTTTAATACGCGCATCGGTATGCTATTTGCCCTTATTGAAGAAGATGCTACTGACTATACAGTGCTAAGTGTGAGCAAGTACAAAAACAATGAAGCGATGTTTCATAAAACTAAGATTGCTAAAACCTCTGCAACTATCAATCCCTTGGCATTAAATAAAGAGAATTTAAATAATATTATTAATGAAGTTTCTAAAACAAACTATGGATGGGGTGGGGTATACGAGCAAAGAGACTGCTCATCAACACTTATGGATTTATATGCGCCATTTGGATTAGCGCTTCCTCGAAACTCATCTAAACAAAAAGAAATTGGCTTAGTAATTGATTTAAGTACATTAAACAATAGCGATAAATTAAAGACTATAAAAGAAAAAGCAATTCCTTTTGAGACACTTCTTTATAAGAAAGGGCATATAGTCCTTTATGTTGGCGTCTATAAAGATGATGTGATTGTCTTTCATAATACTTGGGGAATTAAAACCAAAGATGCAGAGAAAGAAGGAAGATTTATTATAGGCAAAGCAATTTTCAGTACTTTAACAATTGGGTCGGAGTTGAAAAATTATGATGAAAGTGCTGAATTATTGAGAAATATAAAAAGTATGAATATTCTTACGAGATAGATGCTAAGCTTTTATATCAAGTAAAGAGCCAAGCATCTCATCTTGTGTTTTTATTGCATTTACATTTACTGCTGTCGTATCTTGAGCTATTATTTGATTTGTCAGATCTTTTGCCAAATCAGGGCTTGAGTTTGCAATATTTTTAGCACTTGTATTTAAAAGTGTTTGAGAAGAATTAATAGATACTATGTTGTTGGATATATTCATAAAAACTCCTTTATCTAAAACTCATTATAGAGCGTATTAGATAAAAAGAAGTTTAGAGATTGTATTTAGTGTAGGTCTGCGTTGAGTTTTATTTCTCTAGTTGAGCGAAAAGCAGTGATTTCACCTGTCATAGAGTTTTGTCTAAAATGTATACCGCTAAAGTGTGCAAGTTGTCCAGCTTTAAAAATCTCACCTGACATATTTGCATTTGTGTTTATATCCATTATCTTTTTTAAGTTCTTCTGGATAAATTCCTACTTTTGTACCCTCAAGTATTGCAAGTCCTGCATCTATGATGCATCCATCACCTAAAGGGATACCACAAGTTGAGTTAGCTCCTAAAAGTGTATTTTTACCGATAGATATAGGATTACCATCTGTTCCACTGAGTACTCCAAGTATAGAAGCACCACCACCAACATCAGAACCAGCACCAACAATAGCTGAAGAAGAAATTCTTCCCTCTACCATAACAGGACCAGTTGTTCCTGCATTAAAGTTAATGTATGAAGCACCTGGCATTACAGTTGTCCCGCCAGCAAGTTGCGCACCAAATCTAACTTTTGAAGTATCTAGGATTCTTGTATTATCTTGAGGAATGATGTGTTGTAAAAATCTTGGAAATTTATCTACAAAGTCAATATGTGGATATTCATTAGCAAGTTTAAGCTCAATCTCATACTCTCTTAAATACTCAAGCTCAATAGGCTGACCAGCAGACCATGCAACATTTGGCAAAGCACCAAATGCACCATTGAGATTAATATCTCTTAATGGAACTTTAGCTTGAGAAATTGCATATAATTTTAAATATGTTGCTTCAACACTTTGTAGAGGAGCATCATCGAAAATAAATGTTACTTTAAACTCACCCTCGATACTCCCTGTGCTAATCATCTGTGCGTAAAGTGCTGACACAACTTGAATATTTTTATGAGCATCACCGTATGCTTCATCAGAATAAGGTGTAAATGAGTTAAGACAACTTTTCAAAAATGCGATGTTGATGTTACATACAACTTCGCTTTGTGTAAAATCAACATTGATACCTTGTTCTTCTAAGGCTCTCACAAATAGAGCAGCTGAACCAAAGTTTTCATCCCAGTTGATTAAAGGGTATGTAGCTTGAAGTGATTTTTCAACATTCAACTGTCCAAAATCTACTCGAGCTATACCAAAAGCCAAAGGATCTCTATAGTCCTTAGTATTTGTTTTTATGTCGTCTATAAGTGCTTTAAAAGCATCTTCTGTTTGAATAATTTCCATTTTTTCTCGCTTAAATAATTTATTTATGCAATTATACTGAAAAAGAACTATGAAGCTTGTAAAAGATGGATAAAGTCTTTGTAACTATCTACGATTTTTTGATTTTTTGTACTAAGGGTATAGAATTCTATTGCTTTTTTACCGAGGCGTGGAATCTCATTTTTAACAGCCCAACTACTAACAGTTCCCTCTGGAACTTCTAAGATATGCGCAAGTTGTTTTTGAGTAATGCTTAATTCTTTACATAGTGTTTTTACAATATTTTCTTTTCTAGGTCTTGTTTTTTTCATTGGTCTTGATAGAGTAAGAGCGGGTTTAGTTAGCTCTTGTTTAACTACTTCTTGAGTAAATCTAATTGTTAGAGCACTAGCAGTTTCTTTATCACTAACTTGATAAAGAATAGAAAAAGACAACTGCATAGATGCTGGACCATTATGACCCCAGTCAAAACCACTCTTTGCCTTAGAGTAAAGATCAAAACGCAAAGGTAGCTCAATCTCTCCATAAGTTACATATTTACTGCCGAGTAATGTTTTATGCCCTTTAAAGACATGGTTATTTATATTTATTGCCATTTAAATTCTCTCTTTTTTTATATGTAACACTAACTAGCAAGAAAAGTACCAATAAGCAAAGAAAGTGTGTGTTTTTACTTGATTAGTCTGCACTTATATCGACATATATGTTAGTTTGTTAGTTAAAAGAAACTGAATTAATAGGATTATAAAAGAGATATACTTTGAAAATTCAAAGTATATTTTAAAGAATTGAGCGTATAGTTACTGCGTAATGAAGAATAAATATATTTGCAAAAAATATAAATAAAGATGATCCTCGTGATACAATATTTTCTAATGGTGTTCTTGGTTTATTATTTGTTTTTAGTGCTATGACAAAATGAAGGGCAGTTGCAATTACGACTGCTACAACTATCATTAATTTTGTTTTTAAGTAGCCTATTACTTCACTGTCATCACCACTTAAAAGTAAGTCATACAAACCATTCACCAAAATAAGTGAAATTCCAGTTGTAAGAAGTAAAAGTAAAGATACTAACTCAAAATAGCCAAATATTGGACCAAGATGTGGATAGACTTCTTGTTGCTGTTTTTTATTCTTAAGTGTTACTCCTAGAACAAACATAAATACAGAACCTCCAATCCAAGCAGTAGCGGCGAAAAGGTGAAAGTGCATAAGTGAATCCAAGAGAGTCCTTTTATTTTAATACTGCAATGATATAGTAATATTGCTGTATTATTCAACTTTTTAGTAAATTATTGTATTATTTCATAAATAAAATAAAAAGGTATTGTAAATATGTCTCAAGCAGAAAAATTAGAAGAATTATTAACTAAAAGTGTTATCCCAGATTTAGACGAAAGATTAGATGAGATTTTTGAAGAAATCGCAGATAATAAAGAGGCAAGTGAAGACGCTAAGGAAGAGATAGAAGAGCTTCGTGAATTTAAAGCTGACCTTCAAGATATTCTTGATGATATTCAAAGTGGAGATATCGAGGAAGATGAATGCGAAGAACTTATAGCAGATATTTTAGAAGCACAAAAGGGTGATGACGAAGATTTTGGATTTAAAGAAGAGGAAGTTTAATATGAAAATAATACTACTTGGAGCACCTGGTGCAGGAAAAGGCACACAGGCTCAGTTTTTAACAAAAAAATACAATATACCTCAAATATCTACAGGTGATATGCTGCGAGCGGCTATCAAAGCTGGAACAGAGATGGGTAAAATGGCAAATGCTGCTATGGATGCTGGACAACTTGTGACCGATGAGATTATTATCGGTTTAGTTAAAGACAGAATCTTAGAAGATGATTGTAAAAATGGTTTTCTTTTAGATGGTTTTCCTCGTACACTTCCTCAAGCAGATGCTGTTTCGAGTGCTGGGATAGAAATCGATGCTGTAATAGAGATAGATGTTCCTGATTCTGAGATTGTAACTCGAATGGCTGGTCGTCGTGCACACTTAAGTTCTGGTCGAACATATCACCTTGTTTATAACCCACCTAAGATTGAAGGTAAAGACAATGAAACAGGTGAAGATTTAGTTCAAAGAGATGATGATAAAGAAGATGTAGTTTTAGATAGACTTAAAGTTTACCATGAATTAACGAAGCCACTTATAGGTTACTACAAAGAACAAGCACTGCGCATAAAATCTCTTACCTACATTACAGTTGATGGGACAGCAGATATTTCTGATGTTGAAACTGCTATTGTTTCTAAGTTAGGATAATAAAAAAGCAAGATATAAATGCATTCATGCATTTATATTAAAAAACTAAACTTTAGATTCTATAAAATTTTTCATCTCGCGAACTACTTCTTCAATACTCTCTTCACCACTTATAACTTTTAAAAGTTTTTTTCTAGTATAAAAATCTTGTATTTGAGCTAATGGTTCAATATAGACTTTCATACGATTGTCAAAAACTTCAGTAGAATCATCAAGACCACGAGCGCGACCTAAAACTCTATCTTTTGCTGTTTCTTCACTTACTAGAACTTCTATAACACTTACAAGCTCTAAGGATGCATTTAAGTCTAAATACGCATCAAGTGCCTGTAGTTGCTCGATACTTCTTGGATAACCATCTATAATGACAATATCTGAAGGAGCATTAACAATAGCGTTTGTAATCGTCTTTATAGCAACTTCAATAGGAACTATCATACCTTTAGACATGTAAGAGTCCAGCTCTTTGCCAATCTCACTTCCACTAGCTACTTCTGCTCGAAGCATGTCTCCAGTAGAGTAGTGAGTAATGTTGGCATCTGCTTTTGCAATAATCTCAGCATCTGTAGTTTTTCCACTCCCAGGTGCACCAATGATTAAGAAAAGTTTTTTACTTTTTGACACTGTTTAGCTTTCTTTCTTTTGTTCACGAAGACGAATATGTAAATCGCGAAGTTGTGCGTTGTCTACTGGGCTTGGAGCTTTTGTAAGCACACACGAAGCTTTTTGCGTTTTAGGAAAAGCTATAACATCACGAATACTTTTTTTCTTCGTCATTAGCATAATCATTCTGTCAAAACCAAGCGCAAAACCACCATGTGGAGGCGCACCAAATTTAAGCGCGTCAAGTAAGAAACCAAATTTTTCTTGAGCTTCTTCTTCTTCGATTCCAAGAAGTTTAAATACTTCGTTTTGCATAGCTTCTTTATGAATACGAATCGACCCACCACCAAGTTCAGTACCATTAAGAACGATGTCATAAGCGATAGATTCTATCTCTTCTACATCGTCTTTATTCGTGTCCCCCAGGGGAACCTCTCTGCCTTGGGCATTCACCTTTTCTTTGGGTTGAGTAAATGGATGGTGAAGTGCTTTAACACGACCGTCTTCAACTTCAAACATAGGAAAATCAATAACCCATAAAAATTCGAAAGCTTTAGGGTCGATAAGATTCATTTTTTCATGCTCAGCTATAAAGTTTCTAAATCTTCCCATGTAATCCCATACAGTTTTTTTAGCGCCTGCACCAAAAAATACAACATCACCAACTTCAATTTGAGTTCTCTCAATTAAAAGTGCAATGTCTTCTTCACTAAAGAACTTGATAAGTGGACCTTTAAGCCCGTCTTCTTTCATTTGAAAATAACCTAGACCATGTGCTCCAAATTTACGAACAAACTCTTCAAAGCCTTTCATTTCTCGTTTGCTAAAAACTAAATCAGCTCCAGGAACTTTAAGCGCTTTGATTCTGTTGTTTTTAGAATCTTTTGCGATGTTTGTAAAGATTTCATTATCGCAACGCTCAAAAATGTCGATAACGTCTACCATTTTAAGACCGTAACGCATATCTGGTTTATCAGAACCGTAAAATTCCATGGCATCGTTGTATGTCATTCTGTTAAAAGGTGCTTTGACGGGTATGTTACACGCACTAAACATAGCTTCTAATAAATCTTCAGCTACTTTAATAACATCTTCTTGATTACAAAAACTCATCTCGACATCTATTTGTGTAAATTCAGGCTGACGGTCAGCTCTTAGGTCTTCATCTCTAAAACATTTAGCGATTTGGAAGTATCTGTCAAAGCCACCAACCATTAAAAGTTGTTTAAAAAGCTGAGGAGACTGAGGAAGTGCATAAAACTCACCATCATGAACACGAGAAGGTACGAGATAATCTCTAGCTCCCTCTGGAGTAGACTTAGTTAAAATCGGAGTTTCAACTTCTAAGAAACCATTTTTATCAAGTATGTTTCTTGCAGCAATTGCAGCCTTAGAACGAAGACGAAAAACTTCATAAATATCTGGATCACGAAGTTCTAAGTAACGGTACTTTAGCGTTGTTTCTTCACCAACAGTTTTATCGCCAATCACAAAAGGAACAGGCGCTGATTTATTTTCAATGATAAGTTCTTCAACCATAATCTCAATAGCACCCGTTTTCAGACGAGGATTTGTTAAACCTTCACCGCGTAAACGCACTGTTCCATGTACGATAAGCACATATTCGTCACGCACTTCATCGGCTACTTTATGTGCAGTCGCACTGTCTTCTGGGTCACAAGTAAGTTGAATTAAACCGCTTTTATCTCTTAAGTCGATAAATATAATTCCCCCATGATCACGGTAGTTATTAGCCCAACCAGCTAAAATAATTTTATCGCCTACATTTGCTTCGTTTAAATCTGTACAATAATGACTTCTCATAAGTAATGATTCCTAGTTAATAATTTTGGCGATTATATCCTATGAAGCATAAAAAAGAGTATAATTAAAAAAATCATTTTATAAAGAAGTCCTTTTGCAAAATAAAATCATCAAAAAAGTCGGTGTAATTATTCGACCATCAACACCTGAGCTTAAAAGTAGTTTTTTTGAATTAAAAAAAATATTTAATACGCATGGTATAGAAGTTTATATTGATAGCATAAGTGCTGGAATGATTGATATAATGGGTATGGAGTTTGACTTACTTTGTCAGCAGTGCGATACTTTAGTCACGCTTGGTGGTGATGGTACGCTTATTTCGACTGTACGAAGAAGTTTCGATTATGGGATTCCAATCTTTGGTGTTTATGCAGGAAGTTTAGGTTTTTTAGCCGATGTCAGTATGGATGAGCTTGATGAATTTGCACAAAAACTAGCATCTGGAGACTACAGAATAGATGAGCGTTCTGTTTTAGAAGCAACAGCGATAAAAAATGATGTCTCTATGAAAATTCATGCTTTTAATGACATAGTATTTACAAGACCATCAATATCAAACATGATTCATGTAGAAACGCTTGTTGATAACAAAGCGTTTAACACTTACTACGGAGATGGAGTTATAGTATCGACTCCTACAGGTTCTACTGCTTATAACTTATCTGCTGGTGGACCGGTTTTGTTTCCTTTAACAAAGGTGTTTACACTTACACCAATCTGTCCTCATTCCCTTACCCAAAGACCCGTAGTGCTTCCTGGAGAGTTTTCTATAGAAATGAAAACACAAGATGCCAAGGCACTCATTATCATAGATGGGCAAGATATGCATGAGTTTGAGAAGGGCGATAGCATTCATATAAAACTCTCAGACAATTTTGCACGACTGATACATAGAAATGAGTTTAATTATTTTGAAGTACTTAAAGAAAAATTAGGCTGGGGTGAGTAAGGACTGAATTTATAAGGCTTGAATTCTCTTTTATGATATAATAATAAAAATAGATAGATGGAGGCTTCATTATGAATAAACATGATATCATCAGTCATCTGCAGCAACAACAGCCATATTTTCATAGTATTTTTGCTGTTGATTTCATTGAAGTATTTGGCTCATTTGAAGTTTTATAGTGGATTTTCTCTAAAAAATGAAAAGCATTTTTTTGATGCTTTTTTAGATGATTCAGTGTATTGTGTAGCTGGATTTAGTTACGGTGCTATTAAAGCTTTTGAGTATGTAAAAGAACAAATTGAAAATGGAAAAAGAGTCGATAGGTTGCAACTTCTTTCACCTGCATTTTTTCAAGGACGAGGCGAGAAGTTTAAAAGGCTTCAAAAAATTTCTTATTCAAAAAATAAGGACAAGTATTTATCTCAATTTTTAAAAGGATGTTTTAGTCCCTATAAAGGACAAGACATTGAATTGTGTGAAACAAACTTGGAAGAACTACAAGAGCTTTTATATTTTGAGTGGATTCTAGGTGCGCTTCATAGCTTAGAGAGTAAAGGTGTAGTTATTGAAGTCTATCTTGGTGGGCAAGATTATATCATAGATCCAAAAGCAGCGAAAGAGTTTTTTACACAAACTGCTACGGTAACATATATTAAAAACGCAAATCATTTTTTACAATCAAACGAGAGGAAAATATAAATATGTCAGAAATAAAGATAGGTGTTATTACAGCGAGTGATAGAGCAAGTAAAGGGATATATGAAGATATATCAGGCGTGGCAATCCAAGATACTATGAAAGATTACTTAAAGAGTGAGTTTGAAATTGTGTACCGATGTATCCCTGATGAGCAAGATATGTTAGAATCTACGATGAAAGAACTTTGCGATGAGGCAGGGTGTTGTTTAGTTGTTACAACAGGTGGAACTGGTCCAGCGCTTCGTGATGTAACTCCTGAGGCTACTGAGAATGTGTGTGAGAAGATGATGCCAGGCTTTGGTGAACTTATGCGTCAGGTGAGCTTGCAGTATGTTCCAACAGCTATTCTTTCACGCCAAACAGCAGGTATACGCGGAAAGTCTTTGATTATAAATTTACCTGGAAAACCAAAATCAATCCGCGAGTGCTTAGATGCTGTTTTTCCTGCGGTTCCTTACTGTATAGACTTAATAGAAGGTCCTTTTATAGAAACAAACGAAGAAGTCATTAAAGCATTTCGTCCAAAATCAAAATAAAGGTTTAGTATGCGAATTCCAGCACAAAACCCTCAAGCAATTGAAGCCTTATCTTTAGTAGAAGAACTACAGGCGTATTTTGCAAGTAAATTAAACAATGTATCGGCTACTATCGGTTCTAATTTACCCTTTGTTGAAGTAGAGTGGATGCGAGATGCGGGTAGACATGGTGGTGGAACGCGTTATGAAGCTAGAGACACAGCTTTATTTAACCGTGGTTCTATCAATGTTTCTCAGGTTCATTATGACGATAATCCAAACAAACAATTAGGTTCTGCTACTGCAATATCTACGATTATTCATCCTTTAAATCCGAATGTTCCTTCAATGCACATGCATATTTCATGGACGCAGATGCGTGATGGAAGTGCTTATTGGAGAATTATGGCTGATTTAAATCCAGCTTTAAAAAATGAAGATGATAAAAATGCATTTGATACTATGCTGAAGAGTTCATCAGGCAGTTATTATGAAGAGGGCATACTTCAAGGAAATAAGTATTTCGATATTCCTGTTTTAAAGCGTAGCCGAGGAGTAAGCCATTTCTACCTTGAAAATTTCAATACAGGTGATTTTGAAAAAGATTATGCCTTTGCTAAAGATATGGGTGAAAAAATCATTGATGCTTATACAGAGATTATAACACAAGCGATTAATAACAATCACAACAGCACAGAAGAAGAAAAAGCAGAACAATTAGCGTATCATACGCTTTACCTTTTTCAGGTTTTAACACTTGACCGTGGTACGACCTCAGGTTTGCTTGTGCATGACCAAAACGACATTGGTATCATGGGTTCAATTCCTTCTCATATAAACAGAAATTTACTTACATCATGGGTGACTAAGATGCCTAAACCACAGGACGCGCTTGTATTAGCATTACTAGATGCTATGCCAAAGACGAATCCTACACCTATAGAAATAGACACGAAAAAGAAATTAGCACAGGTTGTTCGTACTCATTACGCCAAACATAAAGAAGCCCTTAGTATGCAAGCAAGTGGTGGGATTATTCCTCCAACAGTTAAAAACCACAAGGACTAAGTTTAGTATGACTCGAGATGAAATATTTAACTACCATGCTGCTTACCATAGTGACTATAATAAAATGAAGTCTATGCTCAATAAAGTTATACTCGACCATGAAGCAGAAATAGAGGCTCTGAAATTTTCATTTAATAAAAAGACTTCTCAAGAACTTCAAGTAGAAGTTGCATCTAAAAAAGAACTCATCAAAAATGAGCAGACTGAGATAGGAAGGGTGGTGTCTTTGTTTGATGTAAAGAGAAAAAGTATACAGGCAAATTTTGTACGACAAGAATACAAAAACATTGATGGCGAGTATCTTTTAAGAAAACATCTATATGAAACAAAAAGAACAGCACAAATGTTTTTAGAAGCGGTGCAATGGCTTTTTTCAAACAATCCTAAGGCTGCTTTTCATAGAGAATACATAATGAATATAGGGCATCTTATAAAGCACTTTAATGCGCTTGAACATCAAGCGATGCACTCAGCGGAGTCGGTTCAGTTTAGTGAAGAAGCACAAGTATGGGCAAATGTTTATAAGAAAAAAGGATTCTCAGATGATGAAATCCTTGAAAAATTACGCGAAGGTGGATACTTAGAATGAAAGAAGCAAAACTCATAATAGAAGAATACGGATTAAGTACAGACGAATCAACTTTTGAAGTAGTTTTAGAAGTTATAAGTAAGTTTGGAACAGCGCGTAATGTCTTAATAGAAGGTCTGAAACCTGAATACATGTACCTTAAAAAGCTCTCAAAACTTTTAGCGATGCTTGATGAAAAACCAGTCTATGACACCCAAGCAGAAGATATCTCATCTTTAATGCACAGTATAAATCATGTTGTTACAAAAGATAGCCAAAGTGAAGACAAAGACTTTTTAACACTTCTAAATTCTCTAGATATTCGTAAAACATTTAATCCTTCAGAGATGCAAATATGGGTTATGAACTATATAGGTGGACGCGAACTTATTGCAAAAATAAACCTTCAAGAAGCAAATCAACTTATTCGTAGAATTACAAATGCCATTGAGATGTACGAGAGAAATCCTGAAGTATCAGAACCATTAGCAATACAAAATAATGCTATTAAAAATATGAAATTAATTCACTAATCTTTTTTGCTATCTTTTAAAATCATAACAGATGCAGTAAGTCCAAAACGAAGCTTTACATGTTTTGGAAGTATGAACATTGTCCCAATACTGGTCAAATAAATTCAGTACTGTTAAATCGACTAAAATCGCGAATGAATAAAAAACAAAGTAGTGTTGTTTACGGTTAAATTCTTTAAATGCTATTTTTTGATCTTCAATCATAGAGATATCCTAATTCCAGTAGGGCAGTGATCTGAACCTTTAATATCATTGAGTATGAATGCATCTTCTAGGCTTTCACATAAATCTTCACTTATAAAAAAGTAGTCAATTCTCCAGCCAACATTACGGTCTCTTGCCCCTGAACGGTACGACCACCAGCTGTATCTTTCTTTCTCATCACCGTTAACATATCTAAATGTGTCGATGTATCCATGTTCTATTAGTTTATCCATCCACGCACGCTCTATTGGTAAAAAACCAGATGTTTTAGAGTTCGCTTTTGGGTTAGACAAATCTATCTCGGTATGTGCAGTATTTACATCTCCACAAATAATAATAGACTTTCCATCTTCGCGCAATTTTTCACAATGGGCTAAAAAATCATCATAAAACTTCATCTTGTGAGCGAGTCTTTCTTCGTTTTTTTGACCATTTGGAAAGTAAACATTTAAAAGGGCAATATCTCCGTAGTGCGCTTCTACAATTCTACCCTCAAGTGTAGTGTCAACATGTTCTGCAATTGCATTAAAATCACTTTTTATAGTACTGAAAATGGCAGTTCCACTATAACCTTTTTTTGTAGCAGAGTTTACTAGCGTTTCTTCATATTCTTTTTCAAACAAATCATCAGGTATCTGTTCCTGTGTCGCTTTTATCTCTTGAAGACATAGAATATCTGTCTGACGCTCATCTATCCATTTAAGAGCTTCTTTGTTAGCTACTGCTCGTATTCCATTTACATTCCATGAAATTATTTCTATTGAATCTGACATTGTTTAACCTAAGAAGTTGATTTTGATTTTGTGTGTGTTTAAACCAAGTGTATTTTTGTTTTTTTCGCCTTGAAGAAGTCCTACAAACTCATTTCGCGTAAGTACTGGTAAATTTATTTCTCTTCCCATTACTTTTTCTATTGCTTTTTGTTGAGCGTCAAAAAGAACTAAATCATTAGCATTGTATACTATTAAAAAGTCTGCATTGTTATCAAATGCTTCGAGTAAAATAGTTCCAGCCATAAGATAAGAAAGCTTTTGAATGTTGAGAGGTATGTCGAAATATTTAGATGCTAAGTCTATATAGTGTGCATCACTTTGAGTAATGATACCCTCAAATGATGGAGTATTTAAGCCACAATATAAAGCGATATTAAAGTTAGAAAATGACTGGACAATCTCAGGAAGTTTTTCTTTTTCTATTTTTTGAAGGGGAGGGTAATTAAGTATTCTATGCTTTAAAGAAGACTTACTTTGTATGCCATTTTCACAACTAAGAACTTCAAATATTTCATTTTTTAGTGACTCGTCTTTTTTAACTATGTCTAAACCAAGAAGAATTACATGTTCGCCTACATAATCGTTTTCAAAATGCAGCGTATTTGAAGCATAATACTCAAGCATATACATCTTGTCTTTTATAAGTGTTTCTTTTTCACTCTCAGATATGTATGCATCTAGGAGATTGAACTTTTTTTGATAGTCTTTAGTATCTATGATTAAGTCATTTACTGCTCGGTTAATACTTAATGGTTCTAAAGTTAATTCAAGTGAGCTTTGTAGTACATCATCTAAGCTAGCCTTTGAAGATGTATAAGTATTGTTAGCACGAAGAAAAAAATATCCATCTGAAATATATCCAAACTTTTCAATTGCATTTATTTTGTTTAAAATATCATCGAGAGTAGTGACAGTGTCGCGTTCAATTGAGTAGTTTTTATAGTAAGGAAGATAGTCAGTCTTACTATCAAATTTAAAAAGTCTAATATCTATCATAGGTAAAATCCAAGTATAATTTTTGTGTATTTTACAATGGAATTACTTTGATGTTATTATATAAAAAAGATTAGAGGGTAAAAGTAAGTATATGCTCCAAAAAGTTACTTTTGGAACATATTAGAAATGAAAATTTATACGAAGTCTACTTTTGTAAGGTGATGCTTCATACCAAGTGCATCTGCATCACAACCGAGTGCTAGTCCTAGCATTTGTTGCATGTGAAGTACAGGAAGTTTTACATCTCTTCCAATAGCTTCAGATGCATGACCTGTTTGTGTATCAAGTTTAAGGTGACAGAGTGGACATGGTGTAACCATCCAGTCAGCATTCCCATCCATTGCACCAGCAATCGCATTACCTGTTAAGATAGATGCCGTTTTAGGGGCTTGAAGCTCAACATGAAAACCACAGCATTTGTTTTTTTCTTCATAATCTACAGTCACACCACCACACGCGATGATTAAATCATCTAATGAAGTAGGGTTGTATGGATTTTCCGGTGTTGCATGTGTCTCATTTTGAAGTTCAGAAGGTCTGATGTTATGACAACCGTAAAAAGGAGCAATGTTAAATTGACTCAGTGGCGTTACCACCATTTCTTTTACTTTGTCAAGACCGATATCATCAATAATTGCATATAAAAAGTGAGTGATTAAAGATGTACCTTTGTACTCTAAACCAACTTCTGCTAGTTTTATGTTTACCTTTGCTTTTAGCTCTGCATTGTTATCTAAACGGTGTTTAGTCATTGCAGTATTAAGCTGACAAGTATTACAAATAGTAACCATAGTAAGTTCATGTTTTTCAGCATAAGCAATATTTCTAGCATTTAAAACTAAAGATAAAAAGTCATCATAATCTTGTAGATGTGAAGCACCACAACATGACGCTTCAGTGAGTTCAACAAGTTCGATTCCTAGTTTTTCAGCAACTGCATAGGTTGACATATATTGCTCAGGAGTACTTTGTTTTGCTGTACAACCTGTAAAAAGTGCGTATCTTAATTTTTCCATAATTTACTCCTAAAACTTCGCAGTAGAAGAAGATTCTACAAGCTTTTTAATTTCATCAAGGTTATCTGATTTAGTAATACCCCATGGTGGAACGATTTTACCTTTTATAAACATTCTTGCTGCTACAGGTAAGTGTTTAACAATTGAAGGACCCTCAGAATAAAGAACTAAACCACCCTCATCAAGTACACCGTTTTTAGCGATTGAATGATGAAATCCAACTGCATGTCGAGATGCAACATTTGATTTTACAACACCTTTTTCAAATGCCATTAGGTGAAGTTTTGTTATTTTATCAATTGGGTTAATGTCTTTTGGACATGCTTCTTGACACTCAAAACATTTAACACAGTCCCAAACACCTTGGCTTGGAGCGCTCATTTCTGCGATGCGTTCAGTTCCAGCATTGTCACGAACATCTGCTTCAAAACGGTAAGCTTTAGCAAAAGCAGCCGGACCAAAGAAATCTTCATTTATTTCAACAACAGGACAAGAATAGTGACATGCTCCACATTGAATACAAAGGTCAGCTTCATCAAGTGCATCTGCCTGAGCTGGCGTTACAAGGTTTTCTGATTCTGGGTTTTCATCAATGTCTGCAACTAAATACGGTTGAACAGCAGCGTGTTTCTCCCAAAAATCACCCTTGTCAATAATAAGGTCTTTGATTGCTCGTTTTTTACTTGATGGCTCTAGTGTCATTTCATTGCCATAAAGATCAATCATATCATTCATGCTTTGTTTACAGGCAAGTGTAGCGCGACCATTTACTTTCATGGCACATGTACCACAAATTCCATGACGACAACTACGACGGTAAGAAAAACTACCATCATGATCCCATTTAATTCTGTTTAAAACATCTAAAACTACTTCTTCTGATGTCACATCCATCTCATATTTTTCATAATACGGAAGATAATCCTCATCCGCATTAAAACGAAAAACATTAAAAGTTACTTTTTGTGTAGTAATTGTACTCATAAGTTTTCTCCTTGTGCCTAGTATGTTCTAGCTCTAAGCTCATGTTTGCCAAGAACGACATCCATGTAGTCAAGCGAAATATCGCCATTTTTATCCATATACGCCATTGTGTGTTTTAAGAATTTCTCATCATCACGCGTATCGAAGTCTTCTCTAAAGTGAGCACCACGGCTCTCGTTTCTTGCAACAGCACTCTCAACTATAAATAAAGAATAATCAAGCATATGACCAAACTCTATAGCTTCTTGAAGTTCAGTGTTAAAAACTGTTGATTTATCTTTGATTCTAATGTTTTTATATTTTTTACGAAGTTGTTTAATCGTTTTAATAGCAAGATCTAAAGTTTTTTTACTTCTAAATGCTCCAGCATTGGCTGTCATACATTGTTGAAGCTCTTCTCTTAAGACTGGAACTTTTTCATCGCCATTGTTTCCAATTACAAAAGCTATTTCAGCTTCTGCTCGACTTGCATCTTCTGAACTTGCTTTACGAAGCTCTATCTTGTCTAAGTCAGAAACCATCGTTTTACCAACAAATCTACCAAACAATAGTGCTTCAAGTACTGAGTTAGCACCAAGACGGTTAGCACCGTGAACAGAAACACATGAACATTCGCCAGCTGCATAAAAGCCTTCAATAAATTCAGTGTTATTTTTACGAGCACGACCAGCAATATCTACTGGAATTCCACCCATAGAGTAATGTGCAGTTGCAGAAATTAAAATAGGTTCTTTAATCATGTCTAGACCTAAAAATGTAATAGCAAGTTCGCGTAGCTCAGGAAGTTTAGCCATAATAAGGTCTTTTCCTAAATGCGTAACATTAAGAAAAACTGCATCTTTTCTAGGACCAACACCACGACCTTCACGAATTTCGTTAAGGATTGCGCGGGCAACAACATCACGGGATGCAAGTTCCATAGCATTAGGAGCGTATTTTGTCATAAATCTTTCGCCCTCAGAGTTGAAAAGTTGTCCACCCTCACCACGCGCTGCTTCAGAGATTAAAACACCGTTTCCAGAAAGTCCAGATGGATGGAACTGTACAAACTCCATATCTTCTAAAGGAAGACCATGACGCGCAACGATAGAAAGACCATCGCCTGTGTTTGCATGTGCATTTGAGTTGATTTTATAACTTCTTGCATAGCCACCCGTTGCGAACATTACTGATTTTGCGTTAAAGATTGCTATTTGCATATCTCTAAGTTTAAACGCAACAACACCAGAAACTTTGCCATCTTTATAGATGATATCTGCCGCGTACCATTCGTCCCAAAACTTAACACCAGCACGGTCCGCTTGTTCATAAATAGTTTGAAGTAATGTAAGACCTGTTCTGTCTTTTGCATAACATGCACGAGGAGAAGACTGACCACCAAAAGGGCGTTGAGCAATCTTTCCATCAGGAGTTCTACTAAACGCAGCTCCCATTTTTTCTATCCAACGGATAGTCTCAGGAGCATTTTTACATAAAAACTCAACAGCATCTTGATCAGCGAGGTAATCACTACCCTTAACTGTATCAAACTCATGCAGTTCTATACTGTCCTCAGCACTAAAAGCAGCATTTATACCACCTTGAGCAGCTCCGGAATGACTTCTTAAAGGGTGTAATTTTGTAATTACAGCTACCTTCTTTCCTGCAGTTTGCAATTCTCTTGCAGCTGCACATCCAGCAAGACCTGCGCCCACTACTATTGCATCGTATGTGTAAATAGGAATACTCATTAACCCATCCTTCATTTTATAGAAATTATGGCTGATTATATCCTTAACATTCTTTGTAAAACTTGAAGATTATTGTTTTGGTATGTCTTTTGTCTGTAGAACCTTGTTTGAACCAATATGTTTAGCGCTTTGTAAAAGCTCTTTTGCTTTTCGAATATATTCTTCAAGGGGAGCATTTTTTGATTTAATAATCAACCCTCCTGTTACTGTTATTTGTATTGCTTTTTTATCAGGAGATGAAATTTTTATATCTGCGATACTTTGGCGAACTAAGTCTACATCTTTAAATAGTTGATCTTTATCTGGGCGTGAAAAAATAAGAGTAAATTGATTGTAGTCCGTTCTAGCAATGATATCGTTTGATTGTTCATACAAAGATATAGTGTATGAGACTTTTTTAAGAATTTCTTGTATAAAGTTCTGCGAGAATGTTCTTTTAGCTTTTGAGAAATTATCAATTTCGAGAATTGCTATACAAGTGAAATTATTGTCTTGAATATTTTTTCTTTGTGAATATGTTTGAATCATGCCTTTATTGTTGTAAATTTCTGTTATTTGATCCATCATAGTTGGATTGTCAGAAACCTGATTTTTTCTTTTCATGCGCATACTTATGGCATCGATTTCTTGAGAAAATATAGTGTAATTTTTTTTCTCAGCATCCATAGAATATAAAAACAAAATATCTTTATAAATATCATTGAGTCTTTTTTTCTGCCAAACTGTGCTTATGAAGAGCAGTAAAAGTAAAAGGATAAATAACTTACTGAAAATATTAAACCTATCATTGTCGTAAGATATATTCTTTATGATTACTAAATCAAGATAGTCTATTATCTGAGTATGTTGATGTGTAAGGGAGTCGAGAATAATTGAAAGTTCTTTGTTTGTATGATAATCTTTAAAATATTCTCTAGAAGTCGTATAGAAAGCTTGAAATAAGGTATTTAAATCATTTAAATCTTTTTGATTTGTCTCTTGATTTTTAGTAATATATTTAGAAATATAATTATACTGGCCTTGATTTTTTAGTTTTTCTATATCGTGATTTATTTGTGCTATATCTGCATTAAATTTAATAATATTTATTTCATTTGATTTTTTTTTCTTCTTCTATAATTCTTGTAAGTGTTGTTTTTTGATTTTGTAAATTTTCTATTTTTTCATGAGAATAATATTGTTCAATGATAAACACAAATCCAATAAAAGCTAGCGTAAGTGAAATGAGTAAAAGTAAGTTTAGATTTTTAAATATTTTATAGATAGAATGCTTCAATATATAATCCTAATAATGGTATAATATAAGGTATTTTATATCTTTGGTGATTAAGATACCCTTAACCATAAATTTAGAAGAGGTGAAAAAACAATTGAGTTTAAATGTAGAAAATTATTTTATTTCTCTTTTTAAGAGTAGTCATATTGGTAATGACGGTGCTTATATCGATGCTTATGTCTATTCAAAAGATGCTTTTTTTGAAGATGTTCATTTTAAAAATAAATGGATGAATTATTATCAAATAGCAAGAAAAGCAATGTTTGTGAACATATCAGATGCTATTGCGATGAATGCAAAGCCATTATATGCGCTTTTAAGCGTTGCTATGCCAAGTTCTGTGAGTAAAAAAAGAAATGCAAGCATTAGCATCTGGCTTTAAAAGTGCTGCAAATGAATTTGCTATTGATATTATCGGTGGAGATACAATTTCTAATACTAAACTTGATATAACAATTACAATTATTTCAAAAACAAAGAAACCACTTTTAAGAAGCTCTACAAAAACAGGTGACTTCTTCGCTTACACTGGAACACTTGGAAAATCTGCTACGGATTTAAAAAAGTTACTTAGAGGTGGATATATTCACTCAAAATCTAAATTTATAGATATTAAATTACGAGATACATTCATATACAATACTTCTCGTTACTTAAGCGCTGGTATGGATATCTCAGATGGTTTGTTTAGTGATTTGAGTAAGCTTACAGATGCTAGTAAAGTAGGCTGTAAATTTATAAAGAAAATTTCTAAAGAGATAGGATGTAGTGGTGAAGAATACGAGATGCTGATTTCATTTTCTCCAAGACAAAAAAAAGCGCTGGTAAGACAAGCCCAAAGATCAAGAACTCCTCTAAATATTTTTGGAATTGCTCAAAGACGCAAATATATTAACCGATGTAAATCACATCACTTTAAAAGGTAAAACATGGATAGATTTTATTCTCTCGCACACGCAAGTATAGACTTTAGATTTAAACAAACACCAAGAGATTTTGTTGTTGAGGAAATTCCGCTTTATGACTTTTCAGGTGAGGGTGAGCATCTGGTGATGTTTGTTCGAAAAAAGAGCTTATCTACGATGGAAATGGTAGGGATTTTTGCACGATTTTTAAATATAAAAAATCGTGATATTGGCTATGCTGGAATGAAAGATAAACATGCCATGACAAAGCAATATATTTCTATTCATAAGCAGCACGAAGAGGCTTTGGAAAACTTTGAGCACGAGGGAATTAAAATTCTTTCAAAAGTTTACCATAACAACAAAATACGAATAGGGCATTTAAAGGGTAACCGTTTTTATATAAAACTTAAAAAAGTGAATCCTACATCTGCACTTAAACTTGATGAGGCACTTAAAAATATCTCAGATGCAGGGATGCCAAATTATTTTGGCTATCAACGCTTTGGAAATGATGGTGATAACCATATAGATGGTGAAAAAATTGCTAAGGGTGAGAAAAAAGAGCGTAATCCTAAGATAAAAAAACTACTTATAAATTCCTATCAAAGTCATCTTTTTAATATGTGGTTAAGTAGAAGACTTGAAATTAACTCGCTTGTTTCTAGTTTTGAGGCAAAAGAGATAGCATCTTTACTCAATATGCCAGAAGATATTATAAAGCAACTCCAAGCTCAAAAACACCCTTTTAAACTTTTACATGGTGATATTATGGAACATTATCCACATGGTAGACTTTTTGATTTTGATGGAAGTGAGGAAGACTTAGTGCGTTTTAATGAGCGAAATATTTCTCCAACTGGTCTTTTATGTGGCTCTAAAGTAAAAGTTTCTTCAGATGCAGCAGGTGAAATAGAAAAAGATTTTGACGACACAATAAATGCGGATGGTGCGAGACGCTATGCTTGGATTTATCCAACAAAAGTGGAGGGTAGATTTAACAAGATAGAAGCACAATATGAGTTAAACTTTACACTTCCAAAAGGCTCGTATGCTACGGTTCTCATAGAAGAGTTAGCAAAAAAGAAAATAAATTAATCAAGGCTATCAATGAATAAAAGACATATAACATCACTTATCTCTCAAAATTTTGGAAAGTTTGCTAGTAAAGAATTTCCAAAGTGGTTTCAAAAAATTGTAAATAGCTCTTATGTTGGACTTATGGGACTTGATATGAGTGAATTTCATGATAAACATTCATATAAAAGTTTAAATGCCCTTTTTACACGACACCTAAAAGAAGATAGAAAGTATTCTCTAGATGCAGATGATTTTATATCTCCGTGTGATGCTTATATTTCTGAGTGTGGCGTAATGAAAGAAGATTATGCTTTACAAATAAAAGGTATGGAGTATAAGGCAGATGATTTTATAGGGAGTGAATTTACTCAAGAGGAAAAAAATGCAGTGCATAACGGTACATTCTTAAACTTTTATCTTTCTCCAAAAGATTATCATCGTTATCATATTCCAACAAATTTAAAAGTATTAAAAGCTGTACATATTCCTGGTAAATTTTATCCTGTAAACATTCCTTCTTTAGAAAAAAGACTTAATTTATTTATAGAAAATGAAAGAGTTGTTATTCATTGCGAAACACCATCGGGTAAAAAGTTTTTTATGGTTTTAGTGAGTGCCTTAAATGTTGGTGTGATGCAAGTTTCATTTGAACCTAAAATACAAACAAATGCAAGTGCTGTATCTCCTCAGTCTTATGCATTTGACGATTTATATTTGAACAAAGGCGATGACTTTGGATGCTTTGAAATGGGTTCTACTATTATTATCTTGGCCCAAAAAGATATGTTAGAGCTTGATGTTAGCGTTGGTGATAATGTTAAGTATGCGCAGACTATTGCAAAAATAAACTAGACAAGGTGACTTGAGTTTTGAATAGAGAAGAACTAGTAGAGAACATTTTTTCCAATAAAAGTGATTTTGAAAAAGAAGTTCTCAATGTACTTAAAGAAAAAGATAAGTCTGAAATAATGCATATTTTAGCGTATTCGATTGTGAGAGATACTTTAAAAGAACACTTGAATTTTTTACATATAAAAAGTTTATCAGATTTTACACTCAAACCTGTTGTTAATATTTTATTTAAAGAGATAGCGAATGAATGGATATCCTACGCTATGGATTTATTGGATTATTCAAAAGAAGAAGCACTTGAAATTTTACAAAACGCCCATCGAGTAAAGTTGTTACACACACTTGCAGATGATTATTTTAAACATTATAAAGGTTATATTTATGAAGAGATTGCAGATACATTTATAGACTTGTTAGCTTCAATGAATCAAGCGAGTGATAAAGTTTTACTCGTAAATGCTGTTATTAATAGTGATTTAATAGCAAACAGAAGTGTTCTTGGAATCAATAGTTTTAATCAGCTTTATCGACGCATAATTGCTGCAAAGAATTTAAAAAACATTGAAGTAAGTGCACTTCAAATTAAGTTATCCGATATTTTAATAGAACTTGATTGTAACAGTACAAGCGCCCAAAGACGAGAGATACTGATGAGTATTTTACCGCAGTACGAAGAAAAAAACAAGAAGATGTCTCAGATGAAACTTGAAACCTTTGACGCAAGCCTCCAAAGAGTAAAGCGAGCTATACTTAATGCTTTGAAAAATAATTCTTATAAGCTTTAAAGATTTATTACCTGTAGTTTAACAAGGAGCTTTCCATCTTCTTGGTATATATCAAGTTTTGTGTCTATTGGTAGCTTTCTTTGAAGTAAAACACCTTGTACAGAGTGTAAAACATGTGCAAATTTTTGAAACATAGGTGCTACGATATAGGATATTTTATCATCTTCAAGTTCATTAGCTAAGCTATTAACAGCACAATAATAGACACTTTTGTTGATAGAGCGTTGAATAATATAGTCATGCATAATTTCTATATTTTTTTTCTAAAACATTTTTATCTTCATCTGTGAGGGTATCACTCTCTTTAGCTCTTTGAATATTATGTTCTAGCTCTTCTTCTATATTGTGATTACTTGCAGTAGTTAGTTCTTCAATATTTGGACAGAACTTACATAAATCGCGTAGAAGTTCATCTTCAGATATTCTGCTTGTATCTGCACTATACACATATTTTTTTATCTTCAAAATACTCATGATTAAGAGCCTTGAGAAGTTGAATGACAATATTTAGGTAAGCAAATTTATCTTCTTTATTGTTATCAAATTCAATACCTGTGTGAGATATGATTGGCTTGGGTCCAACATACTTTAATCGCATAATAATTCCTTATAAGTGTTAGTATGTTATTATATCGGTTATTGTTAGTTAAACCTAAATTAAAATACGGATATATTATATGAATACTATAATCTTAAAAAAAATAGAAGAAAACAAGGCCCTAAGTGAGAGTTATAAGCTACTCACTTACTTTGAAGAAATAGATAAAATAATGAAGACTACAAACATAGATAAGCAAAGATTGTCAAAACTTGTTAGTATTTTAAAAGAAAATAGTTTTGAAAGTGAAGCGTTTAAGTTAGAAATACAGTACAGCGAAATAGAATCTATAATCGATGAAAAAATAAAACCCTACGAAAAATCTTTTTACGAGGCAGGGCTTATTTTAGAAAAGTTATCTTGAGTAACTGAAGTATTAAACATTAAATCTAAAGTGCATAATATCGCCATCTTGGACAATGTATTCTTTACCTTCGAGTCGCATTTTACCAGCTTCTTTAGCTTTGTTTTCACCACCGCATTCTATATAATCATTGTATGCAATAACTTCAGCACGGATAAAACCTTTTTCAAAGTCGTTATGAATAGCAGCAGCAGCACGAGGAGCAGTTGAGTTTTGCTTGATTGTCCAAGCGCGTACTTCTTGAACGCCCGCAGTAAAGTAACTCATGAGTCCAAGTTTTTTAAAACCTTTGTGAATGATTTGTTCTAAACCTGATTCTTCTACACCTAGTTCTGTTAAAAATTCTTGTGCTTCATCATCTTCAAGCCCAATAAGCTCTTCTTCGACTTTAGCACAAAGTTTTATAAGTTCACAGTTATTAGCATCTGCATGTGCTTTAAGTTTTATAACATACTCGTTATCTTCTAAAAGACCATCTTCATCTGTGTTTGCACCGTACATAATTTCTTTATCAGTTAAAAACCGTACTTCATTGTTAAGTTGTGCATATTCATCGCTGTTAGCTTGTGGGTAGTTTCTAGCTAGGTTTCCATCAGCAAGGTACTCTATAAGATCGTTTGCCATATCTAGGGACGCTTGCGCTTTTTTATCGGCTTTGGCTTGTTTTTTAAGTCTATCGATTCTGTTAGATAAAACTTCGATATCTGCTAAAATCAGCTCACCTTCTATGATTTCTACATCGCGTAAAGGGTCTATACTTCCCTCATTATGAATGATATTCTCATCATCAAAACATCGAACAATCTGTAAAATAACTTCAGTCTCTCTAATTGTAGATAAAAACTTATTACCAAGTCCTTCACCCTTAGATGCACCCTTTACAAGTCCTGCAATATCTACAAAATCAAGTGTAGAGTATTGAATCTTTTGAGGATTAACAATTTTTGCTAATTCCCCAAGTCTTTTATCAGGTACTGGGACAATCGCCTTGTTAGGTTCTATTGTACAAAAAGGATAGTTAGCAGCTTCTGCATTTTGTGCCTTTGTGAGTGCGTTGAAAGTTGTTGACTTACCTACATTTGGAAGTCCTACTAGACCGATTGATAATCCCATGTGTTCTCCGATATATTTTAATTTTTCTTAAGATAATTTGAATTATACTCAAAAAACCTTATATCAATCATCTCTCTTGGCTCTTAAGTTCCAAGTAAAGTATCTCGACTTTATTTCTAGCCCAAGGTGTTTTTCGTAAAAACTTTAGACTTGAGTTGATTGTTGGGTCGAACATAAAACATCGTATATCTATAATCTTTGCTAAACCTTGCCATCCGTGTTTTTTTACAAGGGCTTCTAAAATATCTTTTAGTTTGACTCCATGGAGTGGATTATTTGCATTTTTTTCTGCTTCGTTTGTAGTACTCATTATTATCTATCCTTTTTCTTTTGTAATTTTATCTAAATTCATCATATGTTTCTTAGTCTTTTTTGTAGCAACTGCTTCATAAGGATTCTCAGGCCAGTAATGACGCTTGTATTTGTCTCGTAAATCTTTTCGTACATCTGCATAAGAGTTCTTCCAAAAGCTTTGTAAATCGTAGGTAGTTTGTGTTAAACGCATAGCAGGGGAGAGTAAGTTCATTTTAAGAGCAAGTGTATTGTTTAAAATCTTAGGACTCTCTTTCATCCCAAAAACTTCTTGTATTTTTACATCTAAAGATGGCTTCTCGCACGATTCATAGTTAATGGTGATGTTAGAGCCACTAGGAACCTCAACACTCAGTGGTGCGAGTGTATTTAGTAGTTCTTGTTGTTCCCATGAGAGTAGGGCTATAAGCATAGTGTAGGTGTCAAGCGATTCTAATTCTTTAATGGTGCTGATAGAATCATCCAAGTAAGGTAAAAGCCAAGCATCTAGAGATGCAAGTAAAGCCACCTCACTTAAATCCACAAAGTCTTCATATCCAAAATGTCGAATGAAGCTAACTCTTTGTCGTAGATGCAGAGCTTTTTTACTCCATGAGAGAATATCTAAGCCATTTGTTTTTATTAAGTCCATAAAAAGCTTTTTATAATCATGCTTACTTGAAGTACTTGAAGGTTTAGAAGAAAGTTCTAGTTTTAAAAAGTATTGGTTTTGGCGGATGTTAAATTTTTTATTTTCTTTGTCGTAGACTATGGTTTCATCATTCTTTATAAGGTGAGAAAAATATTCTTCTAAAGAATCAAGTGAAATGCTAAGCGCTTGTGTAATAAAAGAATCTCTATTATGTGCATGAAGATTAGCAACTACTAAAAACTCTTCGTTATACAAGCTGTCTTCTTGATGAATAACTGCACCTTTTGCATTACTGAGTTTGTATTTTGTTTCATTTTTGACTCTTAGTTTTGCAAGTCTATCAGGGTAAGCAAACAAAAGTAAAACACTCAGCATCTCAGATTCAAAGGCACTCGTTCTCTTAGTAGTTTTAAGAATCTTTTGTAAACGCTTAAAAACGAGAGATCCTTGGTTTAAAATCTCACGGGCACGAAAAGCATGTATGTAACTAGGGTTTAAATCTTTTTCAAGCAGATGTGTAAAGCGAGAGAGAATATCGCTGTCGCGTGATTCATTTTTAAAAATATCTTTTTCTCCAAGTAGAGATGCTAGTAAACAAGCCTCGTAAGCATAGTCTAAATCATTCGCTTTTAGAACCATGTACGCAAATCGTGGATGCAGACCGAGTTTTAAAGCGTCTTTACCAAAAGAAGTGATGTTAAAAGCATCATCAAGCATCTCTAAGTCTTGTAAAGTCTCTTTTGTTTCTTGCGTAATGGCTTGAGTAGGAGCATCTAAAAACTTGAGTTCATCAAAGGAGTTTGTCCCCCATAAAGATAAATCAAGCACTAAAGAACTCAAATCAGAGCGTAAAATCTCAGGCTTTGCAGATGCTTGGAGTATTTTACTCTTGTGCCAGATTCTATAACACTTTCCATCGCTCAATCTCCCAGCCCGTCCAGCCCTTTGCGTTGCTGAGTCTTTAGATATAAAAGAGGTCTCAAGATGATTCATCCCATTTGCATAGTTATAACGAGAGAGTTTTTCAAGTCCAGCATCTACAACTACTTTTACACCCTCTATGGTAAGCGAAGTTTGAGCGATATTTGTACTGAGGATTACCTTGCGTTTGTTTGCTTTTAATATAGCTTTGTCTTGTTCTTTTTTACTAAGTGCTGAGTACAGAGGAAGAATGAGAATATCTTGAGTAGATGCAGCACTAAGTTTACTTTGTAAGAGGAGAATCTCTTTAACGCTAGAGAGAAATACTAAAATATCTCCAGTATCATGAGAAAGAGAGTGAAGAATAGTCTTTAACAAGACTTGGCTTAAAGACCTAGCATCTGGCTGTGGAACTTTAGCATCGAGGTAAACATACTCAACATCATAACTCTTCCCCTTAGAGCTAATAACATCAACATCACCTAAAAGTTGACAAAGCGAAGATGAATCAAGCGTAGCCGACATAATGAGAATCTTTAAATCATCTCTAAGAAGTTCTTGAACTTGAAGTGAAAGCGCAAGACTTAAGTCTGTATGTACACTTCTCTCGTGAAACTCATCAAAGATAATAAGTGCCGTACCTTGTAACTCTTGGTCACTTTGAAGCATCCGTACTAAGATAGCCTCTGTTACAACAAGAATCTTGGTTTCTTTAGAATAGACACTATCTTGCTTTATTTGATACCCAACACTTTGACCTATCTCTACTTTGACCTATCTCTTGCCCTAAAAGTTTAGCCATCTGAGATGCAACCATACGAGCCGCCACACGCCGAGGTTCTAGCATAATAATATTTTTGTCACTGAGCCACGATTCTTGAAGTAGACTAATAGGAACACGAGTACTTTTACCAGCCCCTGGAGGTGCTTGGAGTATAAGCGTGTTAGAGCTTAAAAGTGTACTTTTTATACTTGGAAGAACATCATCTATAGGGAGTTTAATCATGAGGGAATTATAACAAATATTATGTATTAACATATATTTTCTCTTAATTAGTATTTTTATTATCAATAATAAGACTACATTAGCTAATTTTTATATAAAATAGTGTATTATAGATCTTAATAATATATATTTACAAGGGAATATAATGAAATCAATCCTAATAGAGCAAAATATTCACTGGAGAGGTGAGAGACATAAAAGCATTAAACGCGATGCTTTAAATAAGTTGGTCTCTTATATTCCCTTAAAACAAATTATAACAATTACAGGTATTAGAAGATGTGGAAAAAGTACTTTAGCTAAACAAGCTATTAATTATCTCATTGATGATGGGATAGATGCTAAAAATATTTTTTTTATAAATTTAGAGAATCCATATTTTTTAGAGTATAGAAATGATGCAAGTTATCTCAATGTAATATTTGAAGAGTATTTAAGAGTTGTAAATCCACAGGGCAAGGTTTACTGTATATTTGACGAAATCCAGTATTTCCAAAACTGGCAAGTATATATAAAGAGTAAATACGAATCAAGTGATATTAAGTATATTATAACAGGCTCAAATTCATCTATGTTATCGAATGATTTAAGCACACTACTGAGTGGAAGGAGTTTAAATATACATCTTGATACTTTTTCATTTACAGAATTTCTAGACTATAAAGAGATAGATTTCAGAGATAATATAATGCGAATACATAATAAAATTATGATAAAAAGAGCGAAAGATGAATATGTAAAATGGGGTGGATTTTATGAAGTTTTTGAGATTGAAGATGAGCTAATTAAAAAAGAAGTTTTAATAAATTATGTAAAAAATATTATCTATCAAGATATTGTTCCTAGATACAATATACGAAATAGTCAAACACTTGAAAAATTGTTTTTTTATCTGTTGACAAATGTAACTGGGATACTGAACTATACAACACTTTCAAAAATATTTGAAATAAACGATAGAACAATCAAAGAGTATATTAATTATTTTGAGGATGTGTTTTTATTTAAAAGAATAGATAAATTTCACAATAAGCCAAAAGAAAAAATTAAATCCTCAAAAAAACTTTATTGTCTTGATAATGGGCTTTTACAAATAGCATTAAAATCATCAAAAAATTTAGGAAATTCTTTGGAAAATATGGTATTTGTTATTTTAAATAAAGAGCATGAAGAAGTGAGCTATTTAAGGGACACCTATGAGATAGATTTCTTTTGTGAAGATATTTATTATCAAGTCTCACATGATATAAGTGATGAAAAAACGCGTAAAAGAGAACTTAATAGTTTTAAGCATTTTAATAAAGAAAATAAATTTAAAAACAAACTTATTACCTATGATACAAATGAACAATTGAAAAATATAGATATTATTAGTTTTGAAAAGTTTATATTTACTGATAGACCATCTATTAATACTATTTAAGTATCATAATCACATAAGGATACGAATGAAAAAAATACTACTTAGTTTAATCGTTTTGAGTGCATCTCTTCTAGCAACAGTAGATGTAAAAGAATCAATAGTAAAGATATATACAGTTTCAAAGATTCCAAGTTACACAACACCGTGGAACTCAAGTATTAGCCGTTCGCATGGCTCGGGTAGTATCATAGAAGGAAATAGAATTCTTACAAATGCACATGTTGTTGCAAATGAGACCTTTATAGAGATAAAGCGACATGGTGATAATAAAAAATATGAAGCTGAGGTAGAATTTATTTCACATCAAGCTGACTTAGCATTACTTAAAGTTAAAGATGAATCTTTTTTTAAAGGCACTACTCCTATAGAGCTTAACGGCTTACCAAAGTTTGAAGAAGATGTTGCTGTGTATGGTTTTCCAGTAGGTGGAGACAGTCTCAGTGTAAGTAGAGGTATAGTTTCACGAATAGAACATGAACAATACGCACACTCGCGTGAAATTTTTCTTTCTATTCAAGTAGATGCTGCTATTAACCCAGGGAGTAGTGGTGGACCTGCTATTAGTCATGGAAAGATTGTTGGTGTTGTTATGCAACAACTTAGGCGTTCTCAAAGCATAGGCTATATTGTACCGACTGAGATTGTTAAACATTTTTTAGATGATGTAAAAGATGGAAAGTATGATGGTTTTTCTCATCTTGGGGTTACAACGCAAACCATGGAAAATGATGCACTTAGAGATGTGTATAAAATGGATGTAAATACAAGTGGTGTTCTAGTTGTAGATATATCCCAAAAATCAAATGCCTATAAAAAGTTAAAAGAACATGATATCCTACTCAATCTTGATGGACATGATATTAACAATGACGGAACAGTAGAGTTTATAAAAAACAAGTTTACCTCATACAAGTACTACATAGACCAAAAACAGATTGGAGAGAGTATAAAGCTTGGAATACTTCGGGATGGAGTGCACTTAGAACTTGATGTTATACTAAACAATGTTGCAAATGATAATCTGCTTGTCAATACAATCACACATGATGAAACACCAAAGTATCTTGTGTATGGAGGCTATGTCTTTTCTCCACTTACAAGGAACTTACTTCTAGGAAACCGCTCAACACTCCTGCGTCTTCGCCAATCTGCAATGGAATGGGCAAGCGATACCAAAGAAGAAGCGGTAATCCTTCTAAAAGTCTTAGCATCTGAGGCAAATAGAGGTGATCATAGTTATTCTTTATGGATGGTAGATAAAGTAGACTCTAAGGAGTTTAAAAACTTTGCTGAGTTTATTCAGATTATTCGTGATTTTGATGGGAAGTATCTCATCATAGAAAACAAAGATGGTGTTAAAATTGCTATTGATAGAAACAAGGCAAGAGACTTAGAACAAGTGATACTTAACCGATACGATATAAAAAACTCTATTCGTTGGTAGACGCGTGTACGACACTGCGATAATAGGCGCTGGGATTAATGGAGTAAGTGTGGCTTATGAGTTAATGCAAAAAGGTCAGAGAGTAATATTATTTGACATGAATGGAATTGCGAGTGGAGGAAGTGGGGCTGCGGGTGCTTTTATATCGCCTAAGTTTTCTAAGGGTGGGGAGCTTAAAGAGATAATAGACAAGGCCTTTGTTTACTCGATGAAGTTTTATGAAGAGAATTTCCCTCATATTTTTACAAAAGTAAACTTAATCCATACAGCACAAGATGATTCTGAGGAATTTACAATAGATGCCGGACTCGTTAATGCATCTGCAATGTGTCATGCCTTGGCTAAAGGTGTCAAACTTATAGCATCTGATGTAAAGTCTCTTGTATATGATGATACTTCTTGGAATATAAACGAGACTTACACAGCTAAAAATGTTGTTCTAGCAACAGGAGCGTACGCTCCTGTAATACACAAGCCATACATCCAGATGCGAGGAATATGGGGACACCGAATAGATGTAAAAACAAGTACCCAAAATAAAAATGCACTTCATAAATTTGTTTCTATATCTCCTTCTAAAGATGGAGTCCTCTCAATTGGAGCAACCCATAATGTTCATTACCATCCTCAAAGCTCAACTGAGCCTTATGACGTAGATGCTGGACGAAAAGAACTCCTTGACAAAGCTAGTAAAAGTATAAACTTAGAAAACGTTGAGGTAATCAAAGACTATACAGGCCTGCGCTCAGGCTCTTTAGACTACATGCCACTTGTTGGCTCTTTAGTTATGTCAAAAGTCACCTTAGCATCTACGCATATAAACTTTAAAGTAAAAAAAGCGGATTATGAAGCGTACGACTACTATCCAAACCTTTACATGATAAATGGAAGTGGCGGGTATGGTTTTGTATTGGCGCCGTATTTAGCTAAGATTTTAGTAGAACATATTTTAAGTGCAAAAAAGATTAGCGATAGAATATCACCCGCGAGATTTTTTCATCGTTATGCTAAAAAATTATAAGGAAAATTATGAAAACATTTGAAGAAGCGATGGACTTTAGACATGCGTGTAAGGTCTTTGATGAGAGTAAAGAGATATCTGATTCAGATATGAAGTATATTTTAGAAGCAGGGCGTAAATCACCATCTTCTTTTGGTATGGAAGCGTGGAAGTTTTTAGTGATTACTAACGAAGGTTTAAAAGCCAAACTAAGAGTAGCGTGTTGGAATCAAGTACAAGTGACCTCATGTTCTCATTTAGTTATAGTTCTTACGGGAATCGACTCAGTCAAAGTAGAATCAGGACTGCCAAAGAAAAGATTTATGAGACGAGAGATGCCACAAGAAAAACTAGATTTTTATATGGGGCTTTATGCTTCGCATTTAGAATATATACTTAGCTGTGATGAAAAAATAGAAGCATGGACAGCAAAACAAAGTTATATAGCTCTTGGTAATATGATGACAGCTGGGGCAGTTCTTGGAATAGACTCTTGTCCAATAGAAGGTTTCGAGAAAGAAAAAGTAGAAGAGATTTTAGGACTCGATACTTCAAAGTATAGACTCTCAGTTGTCCTACCTTTTGGATATAGAATTAACGAACAGTCTACGCAACAAAGACTTGATTTTGATGAAGTTGTAGAATTTATAAAATAAGGAAAGAAAAGATGATAAAAAAAATATTTTTAAGTAGCTCATTAGCACTACTTTTATTAAGTGGATGTAGCACAAACAATGGTCCAGAGTACGATGGTCGTTCGTATGAACAAATAAAAACATCAGAAATGGGTGTTATTGTTAAAAGTAGACCTATTGTTATCTCTGATACAGGTACAGGTAAGTCAACAGGTGCTGTTATCGGCAGTGTCGCAGGTTCTGCTGCTGGATACAACTCTGGAAACTGGCTAGTATCAATGGGTGCTGCAGTCATCGGTGGTTTAGCAGGTGCCGCTGTTGGCTCAGAAGTTGGAAAAGCTGATGGCTCGGAGCTAACAGTTGAACTTGATGATGGGCGACGAATTATTATAGTTGTAAAAAGAGATGATTTATTCGCTGGTGATAGAGTAGAAATCATTAAAAATGGTGGGAAGGTTGAGCAAGTTAATAAAGTTGAATAATTTTTAAGTATAATTACGAAAAAATTAAAGGTTCTAACATGGCAACATATGCTTTTGGACATAAAATACCAGATAGTGACTCTATCGTAGGCGCTATTTCTATCGCTTACTTAAAAAATCAACTCGGTGAAGAGGTTATTCCTGCTCGCCAAGGTGACATCTCTGCTGAAACGCAATTTATCTTAGATAAATTTGACGCTAAACTCCCCGAATTAGTTACTTCTGTAGCTGGTCACAATGTATATATAGTTGATTCAACAGATAAAATTCACTTTCAAGATGACATAGATGAAGCGACAATTCTTGGTATATTTGACCATCATAAGCTTGGTGACTTAACAACTTCAACACCATTAGAAATGTGGGTTCGTCCTATTGGATGCTCAAACACAGTTATAAAAGAAGTCTACGATTACCATGGTGTAGATATTCCAAAAGACATCGCAGGAATGATGATGTGCGCTATTTTAAGCGATACTGTCATCTTTAAATCTCCAACATGTACAAAAGTAGATACAAAAGCTGTTAAAGAGCTCTCTACAATCTGTGGCATTTCAGACTATAAAAAACTTGCTATGGATATGTTTATAGCAAAATCACAAGTAAACGGTGCGAGTGCAAGAGAGTTAAATAAAAGAGATTATAAAGCCTTTGATATGAATGGTAGCAAAGTTGGAATAAATCAACTTGAAATGGTAGATATATCTGTACTTGATGCGCGTAAAGCTGAACTTTTAGCTGATATGAAAGCGATGAAAGAAGAAGAGGGCTTACACACCGTAATCACACTTTTAACAGACATAATGTTAGAAGGTTCTCAACTTTTAATGGTGAGTGATGACGAAAGCAAAATCGAGACTGCATTTGATGTGAAGTTAGAAAACTCACAAGTATGGCTAAAGGGAGTGCTAAGCCGTAAGAAACAAATCATCCCATTTTTACAGCCACAGTTTTAAAGATTAAGCATAAAGATACCGTTTAATCTTTTTCGTAGGCGTAATAACAAAAGGCTCAACTTCTTCAATAAATTTTACCATTTTTGAGAATGATGAAACTTGGGAGTTTACTTCTTTTCGTAATTCTTCTAAATAAGAAGGGATGTCCTCTAGCTGGGCATCTGTCATTTTCTCTTTATCAAGATGAATTCGAGCAATGAGTTGATTGTCTTTGTGCATCATTAGAGAGCTGTCAATGCTCGAGTATTTATTGATCATAGACTCTATCTGTTCTGGGTAAATATTTTCACCACCTGAGCCAATAAGTACATTTTTACTTCGTCCATTTATAAAAAGATAACCTTCATCATCGATGTATCCTAAGTCTCCCGTTAAGAACCAGCCATCTTCCATAACTTCGGCAGTTTTTTCTTCATCATTGTAGTATCCCATCATAACACTTGGAGATTTGAGAATTATCTCTCCGTTGCCTGTTTTTGGGTCTTTATTTCTTATTTTTAACGCAACACCGGCTAAGGCAACACCTGTTGATTTTAGTTTTATTTTCTTTCCTTGGATGGAACCTGCTACTAATGGTGCAGTTTCAGTTAAGCCATAGCCTACTGTATATGGAAATTTTGCTTCTATCAAAAACTGTTCAACAAAAGGTGAAATTCCAGCACCACCAACACCGAAAAAGCGTAATCTTCCTCCAAAACTCTCTAGTAGTTTCTTCCCAGCAGCCTTGTTTAGAATTTTTCTAATAAAACCTATGCTGTATAAAAACTTCATTAAACTTGAACCCGTGAGTTGTGGTAAGATTTTAGATTTATAGATTTTTTCTATGATGAGAGGAACACTTACCATCATTGTCGGTCGTATAGTTTTGAATGCTTTCATCAAAACACTAGGTGTTGGGACTTTGTCGATATAATAAATACTAGAACCATGTAAAAGAGGGACAATAAGACCAACCGTACACTCAAAAGTATGCGCTAAGGGTAAAACAGACAACCATACATCTTCTTTAGATATTTTAATATGATTATGTGCACTCAGAGCATTTGTAACAATGTTTTTATGAGAAAGCATCACTCCCTTAGAATTCCCAGTAGTCCCTGAAGTATATATAAGCGAAGCTAAATCTTCTTCTTGGGGTAGTGTAAGTTCTTGCGTAGCTTTAAGATTACTCATATACTCTGAATCGCTTAGTGAATCTATGATATCTAAAGAGTCAAGACTGATGGTAAATTTTAGAGAATTTTCTGTGGCATCTTCTATCGTTTTTTGAAACTTTTTAGACACAAAAGCAGCCTTGGCATCTGAGTGTTTTATAATTCTATGAACATCAGATGCATGAAAATCAGGAAGAACAGGAACAATCACCGCGCCAAAATAAGTAACAGCAAAATAAGCCACACTCCAGTTTGGAAGGTTTTCACTTAAAAGAAGTACCTTATCTCCTTTTTGTATGCCATTATCTTGAAGGAGTGTTACCATTTCCCCAATGAGAGTATTAAACTCTTTATAGCTTATGGCCTTTTCACCAACTTTACCTAAGGCATCTTCATCTGCGTACAGCTCAACTGAGCGATTTAGGAGGGCTCTAAGTGTAAAGTTTTCTAAGTTTTCATAAGGGTATAGCATCTCTAATCTCTTTTATATTTTATTTTTGTATTATTATACTTATAAATAGTATACAGGTTGAAAAAATGAGCAGACGAAGTAAAAATACACAGCCAAAAAGAGATACAGTAACATTTACCCAGAGTGATTTTCTTCCTACAACTCGTGCAGATATGGATGCTCGTGGTTGGGATTATTGTGACATTATTCTAGTAAGTGGAGATGCTTATATAGACAGTCCTTTTATCGGTATCGCTATGGTTGGTCGTATGCTTGAAAGACTTGGCTACAAAGTAGGTATGATTGGTCAGCCTGATATTAAATCCCCTGATGATATTATGCGTCTTGGTGAGCCTAAAGTTTACTGGGGCGTGAGTGGTGGTAGTGTTGATTCTATGGTGAGTAACTATACGGCTACTAAAAAGTTTAGAAATTCAGATGATTATACACCAGGTGGAAAAAACACTAAGCGACCTGACCGAGCTTTGAGCGTGTACTGTAATCTTATCCGTCAGCACTTTAAAAATACTGTTCCTTTAGTTCTTGGTGGTATAGAAGCGAGTCTTAGGCGTGTAACACACTACGATTACTGGTCAAACAAGCTTAGAAAACCCATTCTTTTTGATTCTAAGGCAGATGTACTTGTCTACGGTATGGGTGAGAGCGCGATTGAACAACTTACAGCTGCTATTGCTCGTGGTGAAGACTACCGAAATGTTCGTGGAATTTGCTACATTTCTAAAGAGCCAAATAAAGACTACCATCAGATGCCATCACACGCTGAATGTTTAGAAGATAAAGAAAAGTATATAGACCTTTTTGACTTGTTTTATGACAACAATGACCCTAAGGCCGCAAATGGCTTATGTCAAGCTGTAGATTCTCGTTTCCTTATCCAAAATCCTCCTGGTGCGCATCTTGATGAAGATGCAATGGATGCAAACTCAAATCTCCCTTTTACAAGAGAACTTCACCCACATCATGTACCCGAGGGAAAAGTAAAATGTTTAGAGACTATTAAGTTCTCGATTATGACACATCAAGGTTGTTGGGGTGAATGTAACTTCTGTGCTATTGGTGTGCATCAAGGGCGTACGATTCGTACGCGTTCTGAGGAAAACATTCTCAAAGAAGCTAAAGAGTTTAACAAATACAAAGACTACAAGGGTATTATCTCCGATGTAGGTGGACCGACTGCAAATATGTACGGTTACGAGTGTAATAAAAAGGAAAAACTAGGAACCTGTGATCATCAAAGGTGTGTAGATGCTAGCCATTTATGTCAGTCTATGAAACCCGACCATAGTCGAAATATAAACCTTTTAAGACAGGTGAGAGAAGTTGAAGGTGTACGAAAAGCCTTTGTTGCATCTGGAGTTCGTTATGACTTGATAACTGCAGATAAAAAACATGGATACGAGTATTTAAAAGAGATGGTAAAACATCATATTTCTGGTCAAATGAAAGTTGCACCTGAACATACACAACAGCATGTTTTAGAACTTATGGGAAAACCTGGGAAACAAACACTTGTAGATTTTAAAAAGTTGTATGATAAACTCAATGCAGAAGAGGGTAAAAAACAGTTTTTAACCTACTACCTTATAGCAGCGCATCCTGGATGTGAAGACAAAGATATGCATGAACTTAAAAGATTTACAACAGAAGAGTTACAAATGAATCCTGAACAAGCACAGGTTTTTACACCAACTCCGGGAACATACTCGGCTGTAATGTACTACACAGAAATGGATCCTAAGACGAGAAAAAAAATATTTGTTGAAAAAGACACAAAAAGAAAAGAGTATCAAAAGAACATTGTTGTCAAAAAAGAAAGTTTTGCAACAGGTTTTGCTTCTTAAAGATAATTTATATATATTTTTATGTATACTAATATGAGATAAGGATTAATATGAAAAAACTTAAGATAAAAACTTTTTTAGTAGGTGCAATGATAGTCGCAAGTACAATATTAAATGCTGGAATGATGTCTTTTATGGACGACATGGAAATGCCTTTTGGTGATGATGACAAAAAGAAAGAGAGTGGAATGAAAATGCCGTTTATGGATGATATGAAGATGCCATCTATGGATTCGGATACTAAGAAAGATAAAAAAGACTCAGACTCATTTGAGATGCCATTTATGGGCGATATGAAAATGCCAAATATGGGTTCAGATGAAGGTGGCGGAATGAAAATGCCATCAATGGACGATATGAAGATGCCTGACATGAAAATGCCATCAATGACTTCAGATGATAAAAATTCTGATGGAATGAAAATGCCGTTTATGGGTGATGTGAAAATACCAAACATGGATTCAGAAACGATGCAGATGCTAGAAATGCCGGATATGGGTGAGATGAAGATGCCAGAGATGGGCGATGGAATGAAGATGCCAGACATGGGTGACATGAAAATGCCTGAGATGCCGGAAATGCCAGACATGGGCAATATGAAAATGCCATCAAGTGATTCTAACAAGGCGAATGAAAAAACAAAAAAATCTCATGGTTTTGAATTCCCAGAGATGCCAACTATGCCAAAGATGCCTACGCTTCCAGAGGTTTAGAATCTACTTCCTTTCGTATGGAAGTAGCCGTTAAAAATATATACTCTTTGCCTGTTATCGTAACCCTAAACTTTTTTTGTTGAAGATATTTTTTACAAAATACTGCATCTTTATAGACCAAAGACATTTCTGAAAATGAGTAATGCTTAGCGCGTGCGCCGTAAATCATCTCTCCATCAAGCCATCTGCAATTTGGAAAACCTAAGATAATCGCGCCATCTTTTTTTAGTTGATTTTGTACTATGGACATAAAAAGTGGATTGAACTCAAGGTTGGAGCTTTGCAGAGTTCCTATACTTATAATTAGGTCGAATGTACCGATGTCAAGAGAAGCTAAATCATTAATATCATGCGTATAAAAAGAAATATTTTTACTGTCTTTAAATTTAGTTCTTGCTTCTTGTATGGCGGAGTCGCAGTAATCTATTCCTATGAGTTCTTGATTTGTAAAATTATTAGAAATTTTTTGTATAAGCTCAAACTCATCACCACTATTTACCCCGAGGTTTAAAATACGTAAGCGTTTGTCTATATTTGCATTTTGGAGTGCTTGTTTATAGTAGTATAAAAAGGATGGTTCTTCCATCTTGTAAATTTTAGAAAATATCGAATCTTTGCCGTACTTAAATTCAACACTATCATCATTTGTATGAAAACTGACATCAACATTTAGTTTTTGGTACCTAAGCCTTATAAAAATGTCATTAATAAGAAGAGGAGTGAGAATTTTACATTTTAAGATACTAGCTAAATCTACCCAAGCTTTATAGTTCCTGTAAATATATGTAGTGTTCTCAAGTGTAATCTTATTTCCACTGTAGCTTGAACTAAAAACATCCGGATTAAGTGTCTCAAATTCTATAATATCTTGAGCTTTCATGTTTTTGATTTGATTTTCTAAAATATTTGTAATTTCTAACATAGTTTGTGTGGTAAATTTTAGCATGATTGCATCTTTTTAAAATCTAATGCAAAAATTGTTCCAAGTCTTACATTGTTTTCAGTTTAATATCTTACAATAAAGAATGAGAATAGATAAATTTTTAAATTCAGTGAATATAACAAAAAGAAGATCAGTCGCACAAGACATGATAAGTAACAAAGTTGTGCTTATTAATGATGTTGTTGCTAAGTCGAGTAAGAATGTTGAAGTGGGCAGTATTATCACTATTAATTACTTAGAGAGTTCTAAAAAGTATGAGGTTCTACAAATTCCAACTGTAAAATCAACCCCAAAATCTTTACAACATGAATACATCAAGGAAGTTTAATGAACTATGAAGAGTCAAAAGTAGCCTTTACTTCTTTGTTTAAGCATGAAATGGATGAGTCTGAGATGCGAGAGTTTTTACTTTCAATGACTTTAGATGAACATACTTCAGTAGATTCTATCGCGGCTGCCGCAGAAGTTATGAGAAGCTTTGCAATTGCACTTCCCATCTCAGATGACTTAGCCCTTAATGCCCTTGACATTGTAGGAACAGGTGGCGATAAGATAGGCAGTTTTAATATTTCTTCTACTGTGGCTCTTTTGAGTGCGGCATGTGGAAGTACAGTTGCTAAACATGGAAGTCGCTCTGTTACCTCTAAATCTGGTTCAGCCGATTTGTTTGAAACACTTGGTGTGCGACTTGATTTAAGCATAGAGAATTCGGCACGACTTTTAGAAGAAAGTGGGTTCACTTTTATGTTCGCTCAAAACCATCATCCTGCTATGAAGTTTATTATGCCTGTTAGAAAAAGTTTAACAGATAAAACGATATTTAATATTTTAGGACCCCTAACAAATCCAGCTGGAGCTAAAAAATCTCTTTTAGGTGTATTTGACAAAGCATTTGTTTCTAAAATGGCAGAGGCTTTAAAAATAAATGGAGCAACTTCGAGTATGGTTGTAAGTTCAGCAGAGGGAATGGATGAGATTAGTATCTCAGATATTAGCTATGCTTCACAACTTCAAGATGGTATTGTGCATGAATTTATCATAGATCCAGAAGAATATGGCATAAAAAGAGTTCCACTTAAAGCGATTATGGGTGGAGACTCTACGCAAAATTCTCAAATATTACTCGATATTTTCAACTCCAAGGCTACAGATGCACAAAGAGATATAGTGCTTATAAATACAGCCTGCGCTCTTATGGTAGATGGACTAGCTCGAGATATTCAAGATGGTTTAGAAATGGTAAGAGAAGCACTCCTTAATAAACGAGGCATAAAAAAACTCAGACAGATTATAGAGATATCAAATAAGCTATGAAAACATATACTTTAGGCTTAGAAGAGTTGGATGTGCTTGTTGAAGATGTACTAAAAAGCACTCCGTCGAGTATTGTGATTTTACGAGGTGACTTAGCATCTGGTAAAACAACTCTGGTTAAAAAGATAGTTAAAAAACTTGGAATTATGGATGAAGTAACTTCTCCAACATTTTCATTACAACAATGTTACGGGGATAAAGTATTTCATTATGATATTTATAATCATGGCTTAGAGCATTTTATTTCACTTGGGATGCTCGAAGAACTTGACAAAGATGGCTTACATTTTATGGAGTGGGGCGATGATGAATTGTATAAAATTCTTAAAGATGCGGGTATGGAAGTACTATGGATAGATATAGAAAAAAACTTCAAATAATAAAAGACAATATAGGGTTGAGTATGCATAAACTAGAAGCAAAAAAATTTAAAAAAGAAAATCAAAGACTTAGAAATCGTAAAAGATATGAGCCTTGAAGTAAGCAGTGGGGAAGTTGTAGGACTTCTTGGACCAAATGGGGCAGGGAAGACCACTACTTTTTATATGATTTGTGGTCTTGTTGAGGCGAGTGAGGGAAAAGTCTTTTTTGATGGAGAAAATCTTTCAGATATGCCTTTACATGAGCGGGCTTTAAGAGGTATCGGTTACCTTCCTCAAGAAGCATCTATCTTTAAAGATTTAAGTGTTGAAGACAACTTAATGGTTGCAGCCCAAGCTGGAATCAAGAGTAAAGAAAAACAAGAAGAGCGTATCTTAGAACTCCTTGATATGTTTAACATCGAGCCGATTCGTTACCGTAAAGGAATTAGTCTGAGTGGTGGAGAGCGTCGTCGTGTTGAGATTGCAAGAGCGCTTGTAAATGAGCCAAAGTTTTTACTTCTTGATGAGCCATTTGCAGGGGTTGATCCTATCGCTGTTTTAGATATCCAAAATGTTATCAAGCAACTTGTTTCGTATGACATTGGAGTGCTTATAACAGACCATAATGTCCGTGAAACCTTAGCTGTATGCGATCGTGCTTATGTTATTAAAGCGGGTGCTTTACTCGCAAGTGGAACGAGTGAAGAAATCGGACAAAACGCGGATGTTCGCACGCATTATTTAGGTGAGGATTATAAGCTTTAAAAGGCTAAGAACAGATGGCGGGATTAAGACAAAATCAGAGTGTAGAGCATAAGCATAAACTCTCAAATACGCTTAGAAATTGGTTGCCAATTTTGCATTCAAGTCTTAGTGATTTAGGTGAAGCGATGGCTCCATTTATTGAAGCAAATCCTGTTGTGGAAGTTGAGTCTGCTTATGAAGAAAATTTCGAGAAAAGAATTCCAAGAAAAGTCATCTCAGGACAGGTGAGTAATTCTCGAACTGAACAAATAGAAGCACTTACAATCGCCTACCGCTCACTTCACCAGGTCTTAGATGAACAACTTCAAGCGCCATTATTTCCTACACCCATTTCTCAAGCCATTGCTTTGTATGTAGTTGAGAACCTTGATGAGGGTGGATATTATGAGGGTGATACCGAAGCTTTTTGTAAAAAAAATGACTTAAATATAGAAGACTTTGAAAAAATTCGTAAGCGTTTTGCTCATGTTGAACCCGTGGGCATAGGAGCAAAAGATTTAGCTGAGTCCTTTATCTATCAGTTAGACTCGGCGCAAATAAGTGATGCAGGCTATTCTTTAGCCTGTGAAGTTATAGCGAATATGCAAGTCATTCATAGCTATGCTAAAAGAGAACATTTCTCAGAAGTTATGAAAGTTATTAGTACATTTAAAAATCCACCTGCAATTGACTACCAAGAAGAGTCTGCACAGGTTATTCCTGATTTAATGATATTTTTTAATGAAGATGAGTCTATTGAAGTAAAACTCAATGATGCGTATTATCCGAGTATAAAAATTGATATGAATTATGCAGTAGATCATGAGTTTATCAGTGCAAAAATAAAAGAAGCAAGGTCTTTAGTAGATGCACTCGATATGCGAAAGGCAACACTTTATAAAGTAGGATTGATGATAGTTGAGTACCAGTATGAATTTTTTACAGGCGGTGCGATTATGCCATTAACACTTAAAACTTTAGCGGATGAGTTTGGACATAATCCCTCGACGATATCGCGTGCAATTGCTAATAAATATATATCTTGTGATAGAGGTACGCTTGCCATGAAAGAGTTTTTCACTACTGCCATTGATGATGATGTTTCAAATGCTGCCATTAAAGAGTTCTTGAAAACTTTAGTGAGTGAGGAGTCGAGAGAAAAACCTTTGAGTGATATGAAAATACTTGATTTAATTCAAGAAAGATTCAAAGTTAAAATGGTTCGACGGACAATTACAAAGTATAGAAAACAGTTGAATATTGCAGGCTCGAGTGAGAGAAAAAAGTTATATCAATTACGATGAAAGCACTCAAGTTTCGTCTAGATGCAGAGGTTATAAAACGAAATACTATAACTGAAATATCAGAAGATAGTTTAGACCCGATTTTAGTAGCCAAAAGATATAATAATCCAAGTATTTCACTCATCTGTGCTTTATTTGCCTATGGAAATGTAAAACAAATTGTAAAGTTTTTAAACTCACTTGATTTTTCACTTTTAGAGAAGAGTGATGAAGAAATACGCAAGGCTTTAAGTAATCATTACTATAGGTTTCAAAAATCAGAAGATATTATTGCTCTTTTTATAGCGCTAAAAAGATTAAAAAAAACAAGTGCTTTAGAAAAAATATTTAGAAATGGGTATTTGAAAAATTCCAATGTGATTGAGGGTGTTCATGCAATGATTGAGGCCCTACAAAATCAGTATGAGCACTCCTCAACAGGCTATGCTTTTTTACTCTCAAAGATTAACAAAAAAACTAAAGGGGCAGGTGCTCTAAAGCGTTGGATGATGTTTTTAAGATGGATGGTACGAGAGGACAACATAGACATGGGTTTGTGGAGTGATGAGTATAAAGCTAATCTTATAATGCCCTTAGATACACATACTTTTAAAGTATCAAAAAAGTTAGGTTTATTAAAAAGAAACACCTATGACTTAGAAGCAGCAATAGAACTTACAGATGCTTTGAGAAAGTTTGATAAAGGTGATCCTCTTAAATATGACTTCGCGCTTTATAGGATTGGACAAGAAAAATTGCTCTAAGACAAGTGTTTATTTAAATATGCTAGAATTAAGATACATATAATTATAAAAGGAATAAAAATGACTAGAAATTTAATAAAATCAGTGGCAGCAGCAGCTGTTTTATCAGTAATGTTTGCGGGGTGTAGTGATAAAGAACCTGGAATCTCAGCATCTGATGAAAAAGTAGACTTTAGATGTCGTCAAGATGGTGTTTTAGCTCCAGAGTTTACATGTGATCCTTTTTCTAGTGGCTCTATTACTGCTTTAGGTGTTGCTAAAATGAATGCTGGAAATGATAAAGCATATCAAAGAACTGAAGCTATGGCATCTGCTAGAGATGGCTTAGCAAGACAAATGGAAGTTAAAGTATCTAATCTATTTAAAAAATACAAAGCTACAACGGGTTCAGGTTCAGAAGCAACTTTTGATAAGGCAACTTCAGATGTTTCAAAACAATTAGCATCTCAGACATTAACAGGTTCTAAACAAATCGGTAGAAGCTGGAGACACCCAGAGACAAATGAGCTTTTTCTTATGGTAGGTGTAACAACAGCCGAAGTTAAAAGCAAAATGGAAGATGCTGTAAAAACTTCATTTAAAAGTGATAGAGCAATGTACCAAAAATTCTTAGCTGAAAAAGCAAATGGTGAACTTTCTCGTGAACTTGAAAAGGCTGGTTTATAATAATTATTAATTAAATAAGGAGCTTTTTTAAAATGTTGAAAAACAGTATTTATAGAGGATGTTTAAGTATATTATTACTTATAACATCTCTCTATGCAAATGAATATGAAGATTGGCTGAAATCACAAAATACAGAGTATTTAAGCTATAAAAAAACCATAGATGAAGAATTTACGAATACTTTAAAAGAAGAGTGGGCGGCATTTGAGTCTATGCATGAGCAATCTCCTTATAAAGTTAAGAAACCATTAGTTTTGCCAAAAGTAGAAAAAAGCATTTTTATTCCAAAAAAAGAACTTATTTTATCTCCAAAAGTAAAAATAATTCAAAAAAAATCAATAATACGAGCGACTTTAGTAACTAAAAAAGAAAACTCAACTGAATATAAAGATTTAAAGTCACTTACATTTAGTTTTTATTCTAATCCAATTAACATATATTATGATTCGGATATCGAGTCTTTTTCAAGTGAGGCAAATTCTAAAAATATTGCTAAATTTTGGGAAAGTATAAGTAAGACAAAATACAAAAGTCTCCTTAAGCAAATCAAGATTACAAGTAAAAAGTTAAATCTAAATGGATGGGCTCAGTATCAATTTATTTACCAACTCTCTAAGACTATTTATAAGAATAATAACCTGTCTAATATGATGACATGGTTCTTTTTAACAAAACTGAATTATGATACAAAAGTAGCTTATGGTAATAATAAGATTTATTTACTTTCTCGTGTAAATCATAGACTCTTTCAAGTGTCTTTTTACATGATTGATAAGAAGAAATACTATGCAATGTTCCCATCTGGAAAAGCAAATAATTTAGGACAAATATATACATATAAGGCTACTTATCCTCAAAGTACTAAGGCGCTTTCTTTTTTAATGCCTAGCGAAGTGATATTTGATAAGAATATTGAAAAAAAAGTTCTTAAATTTAAGTACTATTCAAAAGAGTATAGGGTGGATACAAGCTACAGTAAAGATCTTATAGATTTTTACAGCACTTTTCCTCAATCAGATTTTGATGTGTATTTCAATGCTGCGAATTCAACATACCTTTGGGATTCAATCTTAGAATCACTTTCTCAACATATTGAAAATATGAGTGAACTTAAGGCTGCAAATTTTCTTTTACGATTTACTCAAAAAGCATTTAAATATAAAACAGATCCAGACCAGTTTGGATATGAAAAGCCAATGTTTCCTGAAGAAATGCTATATTATCCCTATAGTGACTGTGAAGACAGAGCTTTTATGTTTAGCTATTTGATAAAAAATCTCTTAGACTTAGATCTTGTTGGTGTGAAATACAGTGACCATGTAGCAACAGCAATTGCCTTTAAGTCTAAAGTTAGCGGTAGTAGTTTTGAGTATAAAAATAAAAAATACATAATTGCAGACCCAACATATATAAATGCAAATGTTGGAGTACCTATGAAACAATATAAAAATGCACAATTTATAATTATTGAATAAACTAATTTTAATTATCTATTAAGGGCTATTTTATGGACAATTCAATAGAATAAGAACAATGAAAATAATTATACTAGATGACTCCTTTACTGTTAGAATGATTATAGAATCTTTTTTAGAAGACTTGGATGTTCGTGAAGATGAAATATTTGGTTTTGAAAATGGATTTAAAGCGCTTCAGTTCATAGAAAAACATGGAGCAGATATAGTTTTTTCTGATATAAATATGCCTGAAATGAATGGATATGAGTTTGCTTCTGCTCTATTTAGAACAAGAAAAGATCTACAAAGTTCTTTTTTCGCTATTAGTGGTGATGAAAGTCGGGAAAGTTACAGAAAGATGAAAAAAATCGGTGTACATAGATTTTTAAAAAAACCAATTGATAGTGAGCACTTCAATCATTTTGTTTGGCATCTCGTACAAAAACATAGAAAAATAGAAAGTATTTTCAACAAAATAAAGGAATAAATATGGAATGTGAATTTCCGAGTGTAAACTCAACAAGTCAAGAGATATTGGATATATTAGATAGTGTAAAAACTATAGCAGTATTAGGTTTGTCACCTGATGAATCAAAAGCGAGTAACAGAGTAGCTAAAGTTTTACAAGCGCATGGTTATAAGGTTGTTCCTGTTTATCCTAAAGAAGACACTATTTTAGGTGAAAAAGTATATAGAAGTCTTTTAGAAATTCCATTTGCAGTTGATATGGTAGATATTTTTAGAAAACCAAATGCTTTTGGTGCTATTGCTGACGCATGTATAGAGAGAGGGGATGTTAAAGTTTTTTGGGGACAATTAGGTCTTGTTAATAATGAAGCTGCCGAGAAAGCTAAAGCTGCTGGTATGAAGGTTGTTCAAAATCATTGTACTAAAATAGAATTAGAAAATAGATAGGCTTCTTTTGTTAAACCTAGAAAAGATATATCAAGCTAGACAGAGAATAAAAGACATCGTAGTTGATACACCGTTTTCTTATGCGCCTCATTTAAGTAAGGTAGCAGGGTGTGAAGTGTTCTTGAAAAAAGAGAACCTTCAAGTAACGGGAGCTTTTAAAATTCGCGGAGCATATAATAAGATAGCTTCACTCACAGATGCGCAGAGATCGTGTGGAGTTGTTGCTGCGAGTGCGGGAAATCATGCACAGGGCGTTGCGATGTCTGCAAATAAGTTTGGGATTAAGGCTATTATTATTATGCCAGAGTCAACACCACTTACTAAGGTCAATGGCGTAAAAGACTTTGGTGCAGAGGTTATTCTTGCTGGGACTAATTATGATGAAGCCTATGCCTATGCTACAAAGTATGGCCAAAAGAATTCTTTAACTTTTATTCATCCCTTTGAAGACGAAGAGGTTATAGCTGGTCAAGGTACAGTTGCTTTAGATATTTTAGACGCTTGTAGTGACTTAGATGCTGTGCTTATTCCCGTTGGTGGTGGTGGCCTTATCTCTGGGATGGCTCTTGCACTTAAAGAGATAAACCCAAATATTGAAGTAATTGGAGTAAGTGCTAACGGTGCTCCAGCATTAAAAAAATCATTTGACTTGAAAAAAGTATTTCATTCTTCAAGTGTTAGAACTATTGCAGATGGTATTGCTGTTCGTGATTCTTCAGAGCTAACGCTAGGACACATTTTAAAAAATGTAGATAGATTTATAAGTGTAGATGATGAAGAAATAGCATCTGCCATGTTGTTTTTACTTGAGCGTCAAAAACTTGTTGTTGAAGGTGCTGGTGCGGTTGGCATTGCTGCCTTGCTCCATCATAAGCTTGAATCTTTAGAAAATAAAAAAGTTGCAGTAGTTTTGAGTGGTGGTAATGTTGATGTCACTCTTTTGTCAGTTATCATCGAAAAAGGTCTTTTAAAATCTGGTCGAAAAATGAATGTAACGGTGACACTTATTGATAAACCAGGTTCCCTACATAGATTTACGGAGTTACTCCAAGAACTCAATGCAAATATCGTACATATTGCTTATGATAGAACATCTGTTTCTCTTGAATATGGAGATGCTAATGTAACGGTCCATATGGAAACAAAAGGTGACGAACATCAAAAAGAGATTAGAACTGTTTTAAAAAATGAAGGTTATTTAAGGGATTAGATAGATGGAAGCACTAAGAAGTCAGAACTTTAAAGAAGCAATAGTTTTAGTAAAAATTCTTGATAACAAGAACTTACTTCTAGTAGATTCTAAAACTACAATTAGATACCTTAACAAAGAAACATTAGCATTAGTAAATGGCTTTAAAGCTAACATAAATCATCTTCGTTTTAAAAATACAGTTGTGCAGTTCTCACCTGATGGTTCTGTTTTTGCTAGCTTGAGTTCTGATTGTAAAGAGTCCCGTCTTTATAATGTTAAAACAAAAAAAGCAATCACAAAAGTAGATAGACATCATGGTGAAGCCTCTTGTGTTGGCATAGATACGCAGGGTAAATATATGTTTTCTTGTGGAGATGATGGAAAAACATTTGCGATAGATATACACAGTGGAAAACTCGCTTTTACGCTTCCCGTCCATGTTGATACTGTTAATGATATAGCTTTTAGTTCCAATGGCAATTGGATCGCAACATGCTCTTACGATAGAAAAATCTCAATCTTTAATCTTTCAATGATGACTCCAAAGCATAAACTAAAGTCACATGCAGCACCCGTGATGAAAATAACTTTTATAGGTCAAAATAAACTTTTTAGTGTAGATAAAAATAACAAAGCAATTATTTGGAATATTTATAGTGGAAAAGTTCTTGCAAGGCTAGAGGGTATTCACGATGATGTCACACAAGTAGTTACTGCTGAGAATAATAAGTTTTTATTCTTGGGTACAGCCTTGGGTTATGTGCTTGTGTATGAATTAAATACATATAAGCAACTATCTAGAAAATATATAAAATTAAAATCAGCAATTACCTCACTTGTTTTTGATGAAGAGAGTAAAAATTTAATAGTTGCTTGTGCAGATGGAGAGTTACTCTTTTATGATATTTATGAAGGTCTAAACCATTTAAAAGAATTACTAAAACAAAAAAAATATGATGATATTCATGTCTATATTGAAACAAATCCACTTTTAGCTTATACAAAGATTTATGACTTAGTCTCAAATCTTTGGGAAAATACATTAAAAAAAAGCCAAGCAATATCTTCAGAAAAATGATAAAAAAACAGCTATCGCTCTTTTAAGCCATTTTAAAAATATTCCAGAAAAAAAATAGGATTATGCAACAGGTTCTTCTTGAGTATGCCGAGTACGATAAGTTTGTAACACTTGCAAAGTCTGGTAAAATAGTCCTAGCTTATGGATTAGCTAAGCAGCACCCTCTGTATCAAGAATCACCAATATATAAATCTTTAGAAGCAAGATGGAAAAAATCTTTTGCCGAGGCTCAAAAATATTCTCTTGATCCAAAGGGCACAGAAAAAGCACGCGAAATTTTAGCTCCCTATCGAGGGATTAGCGATAAAACAAAGTTAATGCAAGAACTTTTTTCACAAGGTGAAGTTTATAAGAGGTTCCGAGTTGCTATTGGTCAAAAAGATTTTAAAATTGCTTTTGAACTTATCAAACTTCACCCATTTCTCAAAGAATTTCCAGAGTATATAACGATAATGAACTATGGCGATACACTCTATATAAAATCACAAGAACTTATAAATAGTGGTGATACACATGCAGCTATTAAAATGCTTAGGATACTTGCAGACTTTCCAGATTTTTCATCGGAAGTTAAAATTTTAATGTTAGACATAGAGTCAAAACAAAAATTCTTTAAAGCAATCAAGGATGAGGACATAATAGCTGCCTATAATATGCTAGATATGTCGGATGATTTACAAGAAACAGATGATGGTAAACGCTTACAATTACAATGGAATAAAGACTTAAGTATAGCTAATAATTTTGCTATTGAAGGAAATACAAAGGGCATAGAAAACACTTTAAAAGCATATATTGCAATGAGTTCTAAATATATGGCGCTTGGGACAGTTTTTGGTTGGTGTTATATGATTCAACTTGAACTTGCTGTTGAAGCTAAAAAAGAACAATCTTTTATTGAAAATGGCATTAAAAATTATATTTTAAATTTCGGTTTACAAGATCAAATTTTATCATTTTATGAAATTTTTATTTCTAAATATCCAGAGTCAAAACTAAATTTCGAATTATTAACAAAAGGTGATTTAAGCATGTGGAGACCCTCTATGATTAGTGCTTCAATCTTAGATTAGCATTTATTCGCCCAATAGCATCTACCTTTAATCTAAAATATAGTTCTTCTAAAGTATAATCATTTAATTTTTAAATTACATTTTTTTAGAGGAGACTTATATGCAAATTACAGGTGCACAGATGGTCATTGAAGCTTTAATTGCAGAGGGCGTAGATACAGTTTTTGGTTACCCTGGTGGGGCGATTATGAATGTTTATGACGAAATTTATAAGCAAGATGGTTTTGTACATATACTTAACAGACATGAGCAAGCATCTGTCCATGCAGCTGAGGGTTATTCAAAAGCGAGCGGTAAAGTCGGTGTAGCAATGATTACATCAGGACCTGGTTTTACAAATGCTGTTACAGGTTTAGCAGATGCATACATGGATTCTATTCCTTTAGTCGTGATTTCAGGTCAAGTTCCAATGAGTCTTATCGGGACAGATGGTTTCCAGGAGATAGATGCTGTTGGAATCTCTCGTCCTTGCACAAAGCATAACTATCTTGTAACAGATGTTAATGACTTAGGTCGTGTACTTAAAGAAGCATTTTATATAGCACGCACTGGTCGTCCAGGCCCAGTTCATGTAGATATTCCAAAAGATGTAACAGCTCAAATGGGAGAGTTTAACTATGATGTTGCGCTTGAACTCGAGACATATAAACCTCATACAAAAGGTAATCCTCGTCAAATTAAAAAAGCGATGGAAGCTATTGCAAATGCTAAACGACCTCTTTTTTATCTTGGTGGTGGAATCATTAATGCAAATGCAGCCTACGAAGTAAGAGATTTTATTCATAAAACAGGAATTCCTGCAGTTGAGACATTTATGGCTCGAGGTGTATTATCGCATGATGATAAACTTCTTATTGGGATGCTTGGGATGCATGGTTCGTATGCAGCAAATATGGCTATAAGTGAAACAGATTTAGTTATCGGTTTAGGTGTACGATTTGATGACCGTGTAACTGGTAAACTTTCAGAATTTGCAAAAAATGCAGATGTAATTCATGTAGATATTGACCCTGCATCTATCTCAAAACTTATAAATGCTGATTATCCGATTGTTGGTGATGTTAAAAATGTTGTTGTAGATATGTTAGAACAAGTTTCAAAGATAGACAGTGCGAAGTATGAAACATGGAGAGATACTATAAATAACTTTGCACAGCTTCATCCGCTTACATTTCATGAAGACTCTGAACGCATTAAACCGCAGTGGGTAGTTAAGCGTGTTGGTGAACTTCTAGGTGATGATGCAAATATTTCTACAGATGTTGGGCAACATCAAATGTGGGCAGCTCAATTTTACCCTTTTTCCCGTCCTCGTCAGTTTGTTTCTTCAGGTGGACTTGGAACTATGGGCTTTGGTTTTCCTGCCGCTATTGGTGTTAAAGCTGCATCTCCTGAAAAAAACAAGTATTAACTTTACTGGGGATGGCTCAATCCTTATGAACTGTCAAGAACTTATGACAGCAGTTGAAAAAAAGATACCAGTTATTAATATTATTTTAAATAATAACTTTCTTGGTATGGTTCGTCAATGGCAAACATTATTTTATGATAAACGCCATAGTGAAACAGACTTATCAGTGCAACCAGATTTCGTAAAGTTAGCAGAAGCTTTTGGTGGAATAGGCTATAGAGTAAATACTAAAGAAGAGTTCGACGCAGCACTCAAAGATGCAGTTGAGAAAAATGTCGTTGCTTTTATAGAAGTAATCGTTCATAGAATGGAAAATGTTATGCCGATGGTGCCATCAGGTGGTAGCTTGTTTAATATGATGTTATTAGAGAAAAAGGAGACAAAATAATGACTGAAAGTAATGAAAGAAGAGTAGTTTCAGTTATTGTTGTGAATGAGGCAAGTGTGTTATCTCGTATAACAAACCTTTTTTTCTGGTCGTGGATACAATATCACATCCCTAACAGTTGCTCCAATACCTGACACAAAATACTCTCGTTTAACAATCGTAACTGCTGGTTCAGTTCGTGTGATTGAGCAGATTACAAAACAACTTCATAAGCTTATACCTGTTCTTCGTGTGTACGAACATGCTGATATGGTTGAAAAAGAAATGGCACTTGTTAAATTCCCTCTTTCTGAAAATATCACTGAGATAGACACTTTATGTAATGCATACAATGGAAAAATTGTAAACTCTAGTGAAAATGTTATCATAGCAATGGTAGCAGATGAACCGCACAGAGTTGATAACTTTCTTAAAGCGATAAAGAGATATAACCCTAAAGAGATTGTTCGTAGTGGCGCAGTAGCCTTAGAGAGATAAAATGACTTTAAGTGAAATTGCTAAGATAATTGGAGCTGAGTTTAGCGGAGTTGATAAAGAAATAATTTCTATGAATACTTTGTCAGATGCTACATCGAATCAATTATCTTTTGTTTCTAATAAAAAATACATTAAAAATATAGCAGCATCTAAAGCTGGTGCTATTATCATTGATGAAAAAATGCAAGATCAGATTCCTGAAGGATGTGTAGCCTTCATTGTAAAAAATCCATACTGGGAAATGGCAGAACTTTCTAAAAGTTTTGCACCACTCATCGAAGATGATTCGCTTCCTCTGGCCGTGATAGGTGAGGGTAGCAGAATCTCTGCTAAATCCGAGATTGCAAATGGTGCAATAATAGGTAAAAATTGTACAATTATGGCACATGTGTATATTGGAGCGGAAGCTAATATTGGGGATAACACAATTATATATCCAAATACGACTGTATATAGAGATTGTCTTATTGGGACTGATTGTATTATTCATTCAAATACTGCTATTGGTGCTGATGGTTTTGGTTTTGCTACAAATGCACTTGGTGAACATAAAAAAATCTATCAAAATGGTAATGTTATTATAGAAGATGATGTTGAAATCGGTAGTAATGTAAGTGTAGACAGAGCTGTGTTTGGAAGTACTCTTATTAAGCATGGTGTACGAATTGATAATCTTGTTCAAATTGGACATAATTGCGAGATTGGCGAATACTCTGTATTTGTAGCGCAATCAGGTACAGCAGGTTCAACTACACTTGGACGCAATGTTGTGGTTGGTGGACAGTCTGCTTTTGCAGGTCACTTAAACATTGCTCCATTTTCTCAGTTTGCAGCGCGAAGTGGAATTACAAACGACATAAAAGAACCAGGTAAAACTTATGGTGGTTTTCCATTACTTGAACAAAGAAGATGGCTAAAACTTCAGGTTAAAATTGCTAGACTACTGAAGTAAGATTGCACTAGTGCAATGAGCTTTGTGCTGAACAAAACATAGCGTTAGCGTGATAAATTAAATGAAGGATTTCCTTCATTTTATGAAATAAAATTAAGGAATTTAAAATGAGTACAACAATCGCATTAAGTGGAACGAAAAAAGGTGTTATTTCAGTAAGTAAAATTGATGAGCCGTACGGTAAAGGAAGTCATAGTGTTGCTAGTATTGGAATTTCTTTAGTGGGTAATGCTGATGAACCAGAATGGAAAGTACATCTTCCAATGGATAACTTAGAAGATGTTATTAAAGCACTAGAGGCTATAAAGTAGTTTTAAACTACTTTATACTTTTTTTTAAACTCTCTACAAACTTTTCAATTCTATCTATTCCAGTTATAATACTCTGTATATCTGTCGCAAAACTAAATCTAAAGTAACCTTCACTCCCAAAAGCTACACCTGGAACAACTGCTACCTCTTGTTCTGCTAATAATTTTTTAGCAAAGCTAAGAGAGTCGGAACTCACTTTTTGAATATTTACAAAAAGATAAAAAGCACCATCTGGACAAAGTACACTCAGACCATCAATCTTGTTAAATAGTAAAACTGCTTCATCCCGTCTTTTTATAAATTCTTTTCGCATCATTTCTATATCGGCATCTGCATCACCATTTAAGGCAACTACAGCGGCTTTTTGTGTGATAGAATTAATATTAGATGTACTTTGGCTCTGTAACTTTTTAGTCGCTTGTATAAGCTCTGTGTTATGGGCAGCCATATAGCCGAATCTCCAACCTGTCATTGCCACAGATTTACTTAAGCCATTGATAGTCACAGTACGTTTGAACATATCTTCACTAACAGAAGCTGTTGAAGTGAATGTACCTTTATAGATGAGTTTTTCATACATTTCATCACTTGCAACGATAACATCAGTTCCCTCAAGAACTTTACCAAGAGCTGTTAATTCTTCTTTTGAATAGATTGATCCAGTTGGATTTGATGGTGATGTTAAAACTAACATTTTAGTGTTTTTAGTAAGTGCAGATTTTAATTGCTCGGGAGTAATTTTAAAAGAACTTGTGTCGTGTGTTTGAATTTCAACAACAACTCCTCCACAGTATTTAACAAGTTCAGGATAAGTAACCCAATAAGGTGCCGGAATAATTACTTCGTCGCCTTCTTGTATAGTTGCTGAAAATAAATTAAAGAGTGAGTGTTTTGCACCATTGTTTGCAATAATTTGATTGGGAGCATATGTAAGCTTGTTATCACGCTTGAGTTTGTTAGCAATTGTAGTTTTAAGCTCAGCAATACCATCGACTGCAGTATATTTAGTAAAACCTTCATTTATAGCTTTAATGGCTGCCTCTTTAATAACTTGAGGTGTATCAAAATCAGGCTCACCAGCAGAGAAGCTAAGTATATTTTTACCCTCTGCTTTGAGTTCTTGAGCAAGTGTTGTAATAGCAATTGTTATAGATTCTGAGAGAGTATTTACTCGTTTAGTTATCATTAGTGTATTCCTTGATGTTTGATGTTTGATGTAATTATACTAAAATATTTATTTAATTACTTTATATTTTTTCTAAATCTATAGTACCATCTGTTTCTTTAACTAGGAGTCTGTCGGTCTCCTAAAATCTAAATTCAACTAAATGTACTTCCAAACTGAAAAAAATACCTAATAAGTCTAAATTTCAGTATAGTTTACACTTTAATCATCATTGCAACGCTATTCTTAACTCCTTTTATCCTCTAATAGTATGTAACCTCTTCAAGTTATATGCTATACAGAGTAAACTCCATTCACCTTTTGCTTTTTCAAAGCCTCTAAGCATGAACTGTCTAAACCCCATTACATGTTTCATAATACCAAATACAGGTTCAACAGTACTTTTACGCTCTGCATAAATTTGTTTACCTTCTTTGGTTTGAAGTCGATGCTTCATCCTTTCCACTGAAGTAGGATTGTCCGGCAGTGGTTCTTCTGCTTTGAACCTTTCTTCAAGTGGTTGATTATGTGAATCTTTACCGAAAGAAATATAGGGTGTGATCTTAGTATTTTCACATTGAAGAATGTTATGCTCACTAAAGTAACCAGCATCAGCTAAGAATGAAGATGGTTTAAGCTCAGGGTTTTCTTTAAACCATTTAAGCGTTGGGGTGACTTCTTGTTTATCGTTTGCGTTTTGAGTGACATGCTTGTGTACAATCAATCTTGAATCGTGTTCTACTGATGCTTGCGCATTGTAGCACTGTTCAAACCCACCACCAGATGTTTTCATAATACGAGATTCACTATCAGTGAGATTTATTTGATCCTTAGGTAATGGAGTAGCTGTGGGAGGCTTTGGAGTTCTTCCTTTTGGTTTCTTACCCGTTGTACTCTCTTTGGCTTTCCTCTTATCCATCTTTTCTTGATACTCGGCATTCTCTTTTTCATAACGCTCTTTTGGCTCTTAGCTCTATTTGTAACTTAGCTTCTTTAATTACTTTCAGGCGATCTTCCCTTCGTAGTAACTCATCAGGAATATTCATACCATCATCAGGTTTCTCATTATCTGCTTCTTGTGCTTTTTTCATGAGGGTTGCTACTTCTGCTTCAAGTTGTTTTTGCAGTTTTTCTATATATGCATAACTGAGAGCCTTATGTTTAGAAGCATTCGCTTTAATCTTTGTCCCATCAAGACTTACTTTACCTACTTTGAGAACTCCTGATTCTTTAGCAATCATCAAGATTTGAACAAAGAGAGATTCTAGTTCAACAAGGAATCGTTTACGAAAGTTAGCAACTGTATCATGGTCTGGATGGGTATTAGCAGCAATATAGCGAAAAGCAATAGAATCATAGGTGGCTCTCTCTATCTTTCTACTTGAGAATGTTCCTGTTGCGTAGCCATAAAATAGTAGTGATAATAATACTTCAGGATTATAAGCTTTAGAGCCACCTTGTCCACCATACCCTTTATGAATATTTGATAAATCTAACTCTTTGACTATCTCTACAATAAAACGAGCTAAATGCTCTTTAGGTAACCACTCATCTATACTTGGTGGTAATAAATATGCTTGTTGTCTGTTTGAACTAAGGTAATCTCTTGCCATGTATAAATCTTTTTTTGTTGTATTTATTAGTTCTTATTTTAGCATTTTATTGCTTTTTATTTGATGAGTGGAGTCCGACAGACTCCTAGCTGATCCATAAGCTCAAATAATTCTGAACTTGCAGTCTCAGATTTTGAAAAATTTCGGATGATAGTATCTTTGTTATTTTTTAAAGAATTTAAACCTTCTTCTACATATTTTATATTTTGTGAAATTGATTGATGAAACGATTTATGTGAGTCTTCCATCTTTTTTAATCAGTGGAGGGTTTAATTCCCCGACCCTTGGGTCGTGATATAAGATAATAACCTCTGGATATACCACTACTTTTTAGTTTACGAAAAAAAGTTTTAGCGTTTAGCTAAAAGGCTTGCCTCGGGGTTGTTGATTATTTAATGCTAAGAAGCTGATTGATTTAAAGTCTTTTAATATTTTCATTTTTATTCCTTAGCTTTTTTGTAGATTGATAACAAGATCATTATAGCTAGTGTTATTATCGGCTAAAAAGTTAGCAAGTAACTCTCCAGAAGCTTGAATACCATCTTTTTTTTTCTGCATCTACCAATAGTTTATAAACAGGGACTATCGCGTCAATAGCTGCCCGAGAAGGTTTCCTCCTAAAGGATGAGTAACCTATAATACTTCCTTTTGCATCGTAATCAGCTGTGATATAAGCAAAAACCCAATAGTATCCACCATCTTTTTTTATGTTTTTTACAAAACCAAAAAATTCTTCACCTTTTTTAATCAGATCTCATGCAAGGTTAAACGCAACTGCAGGCATATCTGGATGTCTAATAAGATTATGATTAGCACCAATAAGGTCTTCTTTTGTGTAGCCAGACATATCTATAAATATTTGATTACAGTATGTTATATAGCCTTTAGTGTCTGTTTTTGATACGATAAAATCATTTTCACTCATGACTTTTTCTATGCTGGTAATATTTGTAGGGGAGTCGTTCTTGCTAAGTCTTTGCATTGTTTTTCCTCTTGAGCCATTTAGAAAGGCTATATGAAGATTATTATATCGCAAGAACTATGAATAATACTAAGAAAATTAGTTTTTCATAGCCTTTATGAAAGATTCATAAATATTTTCTAGTTCTAAGTCTTCTTCGAGAACGCTTTTGTTGTCCTCAACTAAAATGTGTTCGAGTATCGCAACTCTTTTTTAGGAGGTACTCAAACATTTCTTTGTTAATATCGGGTAACATATTATGCATAAATGGATCAGTACAACGACCTTTTTCGATTACATGTGCTGGAATTCCAATAGCAGTTGAACAATCAGGAACTTCTTTTACTACAACAGAATTTGCTCCGACTTTTGCTTTTTCACCAATAGTAATATTACCAAGAATTTTTGCACCAGCGCCAAGGACAGCACCTTGCTTGATAGTAGGGTGTCTTTTTCCATGTGTCAATGAAACACCACCAAGGGTAACACCCTGATAGATTACAACATCATCTTCAACAACAGATGTTTCACCAATTACAACACCTGTACCATGGTCAATAAAAACTCTACTACCGATTTTTGCTGCAGGATGGATGTCAATATGCGTAAAAATATGTGTTAAACCCATGATACTTCTAGCAAAACGCTTAAAACCAGCATTATAAAACTTATGTGCAATTCTATACCATGCGATTGCCCAAACACCAGGATAATTAAATAAAAAATCTATTTTTGAGTTAAGAGCAGGGTCATTTTTGTATGCGTTTGAAAAGTCTTCTTTAATGTCACTATAAATTCCCAAGTATAAACCTTAAGTAGTAGTTCTTAAATAGCCATTTTGTTCTAAAAATAGTTTAAGTTGTGCAAGTGTATCGTTTTTTTTCTTTTTCTGTAATAAAATCACTTTTTACTAAATCAGACTTAAGCTTAGTTAAGATTTCATCTTTTGAATAGCCAACAGAATCTAAAATATCTAATATTGACTTTGATTCGCAGGCATTATCGATTTTGTAGCCTTTATTATCAATGAAAATTGTATATTCACTTGGTTTAGTAAAAAGATTATGATCCATTCCTAAAGTTTCTTGGTAGGCACCAACATTGAAAAATCCTAGAAAATAATCATCTGCATCTAAGTCAATATCATGTAAATATAAGGGTTTTTGAGGATTAAAAGCAATCTCTCCATCACTATCGCATGTAATATCCCATAAAGATGCTGCTCTATTTGCCTTTTCATTTAAATGATTAAGTGGCATAATAGGAAATGATTGGTTGATTCCCCAGTAATCAGGTAAACTTTGAAATACAGATGCATTTATTAGATACCTTTCTTGGATTTTTACTTGTAACTGTTCGAGTTCTATAGTGGGATTTGAAGAGTTTAAATAGAGCGCTTTTTTGATAATATTATGTGCAAGTATCTCACCATTAGACCTATCTTGTAGGTCAATATACCCTAAGTCAAATAAAGTAAGTAAAGACTCCATATGATCAAGTGCATCATGGAGGTACTCAATAGCATTAGAGTCATTAAGTAATTTATTTAAATCAATTAACTCGTCGATAAGAGGGGGGTTTTTATCTTTGAAATTGAGAAAATCTTCATGATAGTCTTGTGAAAAAAGTTCAAGTACAGGAGTAATAAGGACAGCATGCGAAGCTATAATAAACCTTCCTGATTCGGTGAAAATATTAGGATGTTTTACATCCTTTGTATCCATAATTTCTCCAAGAAGAAATACAACTGAACTTGAAAATTCTTCTAAGGTATAGTTTCTTGATTTTGTACTTGAGTGCTGATCGTACTCAACTGCTAGTCCACCACCAATGTTAATATTTTCTAAAGAAGTAGCACCCATTTTCCTAAGTTCTGCATAAATATTTCCAGCTTCTCGAAGTGCCTTTTTTAAAGGTGCAATATCTTCCATTTGTGAACCTATATGAAAATGAATCATACTAAGTTTATTTAAGAGTTTTGATGTTTGTAAGAGTTTTACGGCTTGTATTATCTCAGTCGCTGTAAGTCCAAACTTAGCGTCTATTCCACCACTTTTTGCCCAAGCACCACTCCCAACACTATGTAAACGAACGCGTATACCAATATTTGGAATACTCAAAGAAGTTTGTTTGGCTACATCAATAATAGTTTTTAACTCATTGAGTCCTTCTATAGTTAAAGTAATATTATGTCCACTCTGCGCAGCTATAAAGGCAAGTGTAACCATCTCTTTATCTTTAAAGCCGTTTACTGTGATATTTGCTTGATGAGAAGTCTTGTGCATTGCGAGGAGAAGTTCTGCCTTACTTCCTGCTTCTAAGCCATAGTTATACTCTTGGCCCTCTCTTGTAATTGCATTAACAGCATGTGGGTACTGGTTGACCTTTAGAGGAAATACAGCATTAAAAGAACCCTTATAATTATTTTGGACAATAGCATTTGAAAAATTATTATAGAGGGAGTCTATCTGTTTTTTTATTAAATGAGGAAAGCGAAGTAAGATAGGTCCTCTCGCACCAGAAGAACGAATTTCTTCTGTTATTTCAAGTAAAGAAGGATTGTTTTTATAATTTAATTTTAATTGACCATTTTCTATTAAAAAGTTATTATTTGCCCATATATCAAGTCCAAATTCTTGCATCTAAGTCCCTACATATGGAGTTTTTGTTGAAAATATTTATCTATATCAAAATGAATTTCACCATTTTGATTTCTAAATGTCAATAAACTTTTGTTTAAGTCTTTTAGGTTTTTTATACCCATCACACATAAAACAACCTTCATACTTTTTATAAGGTTCCTATGGTAATTACCTATTTGTATGCCTTGTTTTACAACAAGATAGGAAGCTCTTTTTTTCTTATCTTGTGTCGCCATACCAACAGGGCAAACATGTGATCCAAATCCTGAACACATTTTTGCACGGATACAACCACCACTCATCATAAAACCCCGTGCAATTCCTATAGCATCTGCACCCATAGCAAGTGTTATTATCGCGTCATCCGGAGTCAGTATTTTTCCACTTGCTATAATTTTTATATTATGGCGAATATCATATTTTTTTAAGACACTATCAAGTACATAAAGCGCATTGTTTGTAGTGAGTCCCACTGATTCCATGAGTTCTAATGGAGCGGTAGCACTTCCTCCTTCTCCACTGTCTACGGTAATAAAGTCAGGTATACCACCACGACCTTCTTCTTTTCTTTTTGCAATCTCTTTTGCTATTTCTTCAACTGCAATAGCATCTGATATAACAATTTTAAATCCAACTGGTTTACCTGAGAGTTGTTGTAGTTTTTCTACAAAGTCTAAGAGATGTGTAGTCGAGTCCGCGTAAGGAAACCTATTGGGAGAAAAAACATTTTCTCCCTCTGGTACACCTCGATAATAAGCAATATCTGCAGTAACTTTAGCACCAGCGAGTTTACCTCCTGTTTGTTTTGCACCTTGGGCAATCTTAATCTCAGTCATACGACAAAATTTCATAACTTTTTGGTACTTTAAAGCATCGAATTTTCCATGCTCATCACGCACTCCGTACAAACCAGAACTCATTTGAAAAATCATATTGGGGACACTTAAAGGTACTTCACTTGGAAAATCTTCTAAATTTGCCTTCCAATTTACACGGAACAAAACATGTGAACTTAAGTCATATATATATGTGTTTTGTGTTTTTTTGTTGAGTAAAATAGTTCTATACCATTTTATAGCTACCTTATTGTTAAAGAAAAAGCTTCCTACTTTATATGCAAATTCTGCTAGAGGTGTTCCATGGACAATTTCAAGACATTTTTTATTGTTTTCATCAGGTCTTAGTGTAAAAAGATGGTTAGAGGTAAGAGAACCTTCACCTGTGTTTATAGTAAGGTTTGAGTTTTTTCCAGCATAAGAAAATGCACGAACAGCTTCAGGGCTTAATGCCCCATCACTCATAGCTGAACGAATAACAGGAGTGTATGATGTGAAGGGCATCTCTCTATGTTCACCAAAAACAAGAGAGGTATCTGCATCTACTTCATCTTCATTTAAAACATTTGTAGCATGTTTAATAATAAAACGAGAACCTCCAAAAGGTTGTGTTACAGAGAATGATTGGTAGTTGGGTACATCTTTTGCAGCCTTATAAACCCAGTCTACCTTATCTTTAGAATCATAAAATGTTTCTTCTGCAAAGTACTGACGCATAGGTTCTCTAAGTGCTTCTAAAAGGTAGCGTCCTCTTCCAATGATTGGATAGTTAATAAGTAAGGCATGGTTACGCTGAACATATTTATCGTAAATATACAAGAAAAATAATCCGATAAGTCCAGCAATTATAAAAAAATTCAAAAAAGTTTAAAAATAAACTCCATAGTTGGTCTAATATATCCATGTTAAAACTCCGATATTTTAATTGTCTTTTCTGCTTTGCTTTGTAAATCTTTAATTATTATTGTAGCACTTTGTATTTCATTACTTCCTATAATACAAAAGTATTTTGCATTTACTTTATCTGCTGCTTTCATATGGTTTTTAAAACTTTTTGTTTTATAATCTATGCTTACTTTATCGGTGGCTCTTTTTTTTATGTGCGAGTTGTACAACTAAATCTATAGCATTGTCATCAAGGGCACCTATATAATAGCCTTCTTGAGAAATCTTAGGCATTACAATAAGCTCCATAAGGCGTTCAATTCCCATAGCAAAACCAACTGCAGTAGTAGGGCGACCATCTAAAAATTCTACAAGTTTGTCGTAGCGTCCACCACCGGCAATAGCACTTTGACTTCCTATGTCATCACTAACAAATTCAAAGGCAGTTTTAGAGTAGTAATCGAGTCCACGAACAAGATGCGTGTCGATTTCATATTTTATTCCATTGTTATCTAAAATCTCTTTAAGTTTTGTGAAATCTTCATCACATGCTGAACAAAGAGAGTTTATAAGCTTAGGTGCATTTACATACAGTGACTGACAATGTGTATTTTTACAATCAAGTACACGAATCGGATTTGTTGATTTTCTTCGTACACAGTCTTCACAAATTTCCTCTTCAACAGATGTTATAAAAGAAACTAGGCTTTGGCGGTACTGCGGCATACAGTTGGAGTCGCCTAAAGAATTTAGTTGAAGCCTATATCCGATTCCGCAAGCTTTTAAAATATCACTTGTCATCATAATCATGTTTGCATCTTCATAAACAGAATCTACTCCAAAACTCTCAACGCCAAACTGATGAAACTGTCTTAAGCGTCCTTTTTGCGGTCGCTCATAACGAAACATAGAACCATGGTAAAAGAAACGGTGTGTTCCACCGGCTTTATCTAGCTTTTTTTGTACAAAGGCACGAACAACACCTGCTGTTCCCTCAGGACGAAGACATACATCGTTTTTGCCTTTGTCGATAAACTGGTACATTTCTTTACCAACAATATCACTACTTTCACCAACCGAACGCTTAAAAAGGGCAGTTTCCTCTAAAAGAGGCGTTTCAATATAATGAAAACCATACTTCTGGGCAACAGAAGTAGCAATGTCTATAAAATATGTAAACCGTTCGTAATCTTGACTTAAAATATCGTTCATGCCTCTAAGAGATTGAATCATTTGAATCCTTAATATTGTTTAATATGTTCTTTGTTATTTCACTTCTACTCTGCGTAGCATCTATCATTACAAGTTCAATATCTAGAAGTTTTGTTGCTTCTATGATTGCATCTTGAATATTTAAAAGATACTCCCAACCACGGCGTTCAATTCCATCTAGTTCTTTTTGAGACAAGCGATACTCGAGTTCTTTTTTTGTTAAACGCAAGAGGAAAACTTTATCGGGATAGATATTTCCTGTTGCAAAATTATTCAGAGCAACTAAATCTTTTTTATCTAGTTCACCTTGAACAAGGGCATAAGCTATACCGCTAACAGCACTTCTATCGGAAATAATCATCTTCTCAAGGTTAGGTTCAATAATTTCATGTACATGTTCAGCTCTATCAGCTAAAAACAATAAGAATTCAGCTTTTTTACTTTTTGCTCTGGCAGATAGTACCATTTCTCTAATATCAACACCAATGCTCGTTCCACCAGGTTCTTTAGTCATAATAGCATCTGGGAAGTGTTTGGCAAGTTTTGTTATTTGTGTACTTTTACCTGCTGTATCAATACCCTCTATGGCAATATACATTATTTTATATTCTCTATGATTTCTTGAACTTCTTTTGGAATTAAGTGTTCGGTTTTTGCATTGAATTTTAAAAGATTTCTTACACTCGAAGAACTAATAAAAGCATGTTGAAGTTTTGGCATCAGGTATACAGTCTCAATAGAATCATCAAGTGAGTTATTGAGGTATCCAAGTTGAAGTTCGTACTCAAAATCACTAATAGCCCGGAGACCACGGATTAAAATTGTCGCATTATGTGCACGCGCAAGTTCAACTGTAAGGTTATTAAAACCTAAAACACTTACATTTTCTAAATCAGCTATTGCCTTTTTAATCATCTCTATTCGTTGATCAAGCGTAAACATTGGTTTCTTGTCTTGTGAAACTGCTACTGCAATAATAACTTCATCAAAGAGTGCTAAAGCTCTCTTAATAACATCAAAATGCCCATTTGTAATAGGGTCGAATGTTCCAGGGTAGAGTGCTATGCGTTTCATCAAAGTCCTTAATTCCATCTTTTATATAAGTTATTGTCAATTCCAAGTAAATCAAACCATTTACCAATGATGAAGTTTTCCATCTCATCTAATGTTTGTTGCTCGGAGTAATAAGCCATAACGGGTGGTGCTATTATAATTCCTAGTTGTGCAAGTTTGTGCATATTTTCTAAAGCTATTGCAGAAAAAGGCATCTCTCGTGGTGCTAAGATGAGCTTTTTTTGCTCTTTTATCATTACAGCGGCACATCTGGTGACGAGATTATCGCTAATCCCACAGGCTACCTTTGCTAAAGTATTCATACTGCAAGGTGCTATTATCATAGCATCTACTCCAAATGAACCGGATGCTATACTTGCTGAAATGTCTTCATTTCTATGCTCAGTTACATGCATCTCCTTAGAGAGAACAATCTTAGAACTCTTAGACATTATAAAATGCTTTTCAAGTGAGTCTGGAAGCAATTCTAATATTTTTAAACCAAGATTAACGCCACTTGCACCACTTGTAGCGATAATAATTTTTTTAATACTCATCGTACTTTCACTTGATTTCGTCCAATAATCTGCACTCGAAGCCTTTTTTTATTACTTTTTTGAACTGTTATTATATCGTGAAGTTTTCCACTTTGGAGTGCTTTGGCCGAAAAAGATATGTTTATGTTGTTATTATCTATGTTTACCACCACATACGAACCTTTCTTGATAAGGTTGAGTGTTTGAATGTCTTTGAGTGTCAAAATACTTTTAGCTTTGAGATTTCTTTTTGCTTGTGTAGTGTTGAGATGTTTTTTGCTTGTGGGTAAATCTCTGATCTTTTCTAACTGAATGTTTTTCCTACTTACATTGAGTATCGAAATTTTAGTGGCTTTTTTTACATTGTCTTTTAAAATATATACAGGGATTGTTGCATCTAGCACATAATCAAAAAAAATCTTTTTATTTTTAAGTGTTCTGATACTTGCTGTTCCTGTGTTTGATAGGAAAAACTTTTTTGGCATCTTAACTGTGTATTTCTCAGGAAGTTTTTTAAGGTATCCTCTAGGAATTATAAAAAGCGAATTTATGTCTATATCTGGATAAACTTCTTTAAAGGCGTTCATAATATTTTTTTCTATAAAAGACAAGTTTATAGGACTTTTAATGATAAATCTAACATATCTACTTGATGATTTAAGTGAAGTATAATCATGTTTTGAAAGTTGTTTGATAAGCTCTTTTGTCTTGACTTTTTTTGAGTGACGATTATTTTGAATTTTGTATAATGTAATGTCATATTTTGAAGTAGGAAAAATGTCTCGAAGTTTAATATTATTTGAATCTACGAAGTAAGTAGAATTCAGGGTATCAGAAAATAAGTTTAATGTTAGAAACAATATTAAAATAGTCTTTTTTAACATTTATATCATCCAAATTTAATATATTGCGATATTTTATGTGGTACTGGAGATGGGATTTGAACCCACAAGCCTCGCGGCGGCGGATTTTGAATCCGCTATGTATACCATTCCATCACTCCAGCATCTCTGATAAAGAATGCAATGATAGTTATATATTGCATAATCCATGCTTAAAAGTAAATAGATTTTTGCCGATTATAGAGTAATGGAATTATAAATGCTATAATTTAAAATAAATAGTGGAGGTGTATTGTGCGAATAACGCAAAGTATGTATTATAAAAATCTTTATGGCACCAATAACGAAAACTTACAAACTCGATTATTTGATGTTAATAAACAAATAGCATCTGGTCTTAAAATACAATATGCGAGTGATGATGTAGCTACATTTGCACAAACTATGCGCTTAGATAATGAAATAACAACTCTAGCGCAAATAAAAAAGAGTACACAAAATGGATTTAAAGTTTCTACGCAAAGTGATGATACGCTTAATAACTTCGTTACAAGCATGACTCGCATGAAGACTTTACTTATTCAAGCAGGAAGTGGAGTGAATGATGAGACTTCTTTAGATGCTATTGCACTCGAACTTCGTGGACAAGAAAGCCATTTAAAAAACCTTGCAAATACATCGATAAATGGACAGTTTCTTTTTTCAGGTTCAGCGGTTGATGTCAAACCTATTTCTGAGGATGGAACATATAATGGAAACGCTACTAAGATGAACTCTTTTCTTGGTTCAAATGCATCACAGCAGTATAATATTAGTGGTGCTGAGTTATTTTTAGGTGAGGAATCTTCTGTTCGTCGTGAAATAACGACAAATGTTACGCAAAATTTAAATGCACCTACAGGTGGAAATAGTTTAAGTGAGTCAAGTACCCTTGGTGAATTCATGGGTCTTAGTCCGAGTAATCAACAGTTTTTTTATTTAAGAGGTGTACAAAGTAATGGAACAGCCTTTAATCAAAAAGTAACATTAACAAATGCAGAAACAGTAGGTGATTTATTAACTCAGATTGGAAATGCTTATGGAAATACTATAGCGAATAAGGTTGTAGATGTTTCCTTGTCAGGTAGCGGACAAATTGTAATAGCAGATAAGTTAAAAGGATCAAGTAAGCTTGATTTTCATATGGTAGGTGCGACTGATTTTGATGGAACACTTCCTGATAATGCAGATGTAACAAATGTAGATGCTTTAGATAGTGGCTCAAATGATTATACGACAGCATCTGGTGGTCCTGGTCTTTATGTGCGAGAGTTTATGAAATCAGGCTTTACACAATCAGATAGCGTAAGTGCAGCAGACAATAACCTTGAGGGTATTCTCTATGACAGAACAAAGTTTAGTGTTACGGGCAATACTGTTTCATCTAATATTGCACAAATAAATAAAGATACAAATGCATTTGCAACACCTTCTACAAAAATACTTGATGTTGCATCAGGGACTACACTTGACACCAAACAGTTTCAATTTAGTGGTACGAATGTATCTGGAACGGCCTTTGATGTTCAAATAGACTTTGCAAATGCTGGTTCTACATTTACACTTGATGGAGGAGTGACTACATATGATATTTTTGATGTAGGAAGTCCTCGAGCAGCAGTATCGGGTGATGATATGACATACCAGCAGTTAATGGATGTTATAAATATGGTTACAACAGGGAATCTTCCAGCAAATAGTAATGCTCTTGGAAATGATGCACAAGAGGCTATTGATTATGATGCTGCTATTAAAACATCTAATTTTGCAGGAACTACATCTTTATCAAATGATGGGAAAATAGAGTTTGGTGATTTGAATTTCACTACAACACAGGTGACTATGTCATTGCATGATTCAAATAGCGGTGACTTTACGCAACCTGCATCTGTGCTGTCATTTAACTCAAACAATGCATTAGCAGTAAGAGATGCTAAAACAGATTTCTTTAAAACAATAGATGAACTTATTAAATCTGTAGAAAATCATATTACTTACCCTGATAGCACTGTGGGAAATCAAAGAAGTGTTGGAATCGAAAATTCAATCGCTATGATGGAAGACCTTTTTAATCATACCGTTAGATCACAGTCTATAGTAGGTGCAAATTCAAATGCACTTACATCATCACTCGAGCGAACAGAAATACTAGATATTAGTACAAAAACACTTCGTTCTGAAGTCGTAGATACAGATTTAGCTGAATCTGCCTTAAGGCTCACGCAATTAACACTCAACTATGAGGCTATGCTCTCTACAGTTGGTAAAGTTTCAAAACTCAGTTTAGTCAACTATTTATAAACCTAAAACTCTTTTTTTTAATGCCTTTTAGGGCATTTTTAGCTATACTTCAAATTATTCCATATTAAAGGTATTTCTGTTTGAAAGATACTATTTCTATTATCGTTTTTAGTGTGTTGATTTATTTAGGTTTTGCAACCATCCTTGGTGATGGTGATTTAATGGGTAGTTATGGTAGTATTTTTGCTGGGCTTAATCATCTCTATTTCGGATATATTTCTTATGTATACCTATTCCTAATGCTCATCCCTCTTTATATGATATATAAAAATAGTGTTCTTAGTTTTAGAAAAGCAGAACTAAGTGTTGCCTTGTTTTTACTTTTATTTTCATTTCTTTTAGCGCAAGCTATACTTATTGAGAATGATTTACGAGGAAAGTTTGCAGGTGATTTTGTAGATTTTCTTGCTCCCTATATTGGTGTGTTTGGCTTATGGGTTTTTCTTTTTATAATCACATCTATTTCTACGATTATTATTTTAGATAGAAGTACTCACGAAATAGCATCTATGATTATACTATTTATTAAATCTAAGTTCTTAAAAGAAGAAGCTGCTTTAGAAGAAAGAGCTGAAGAGCTTACTCTAATTGAAGAAAAAACAGTTCAAGTAAACGAAGATGCAGAAGACATAAAAGAGGAAAAAACTTCTTCTGATTTAAGTATACCTAAAGCAGAAATAGAAGAAAAAAGTAAAGTATCTCCGATTATCCAAAAACTAGATGCTATGAAAAAGGAAAAAATACTAGACAAGTCGAGTAATTTATTAGATTTAGTTAAAGAAGTTAAAGAGCAAAAGAGTACGCTTATCGTTGATGAACTTGAAGAAAATAAAAAACTTCTTGAGGGAATAGAAAAAGGTAAAGTGGCTAAACCAAAGAACTTTAAACTCCCTTCTGTCGATTTTTTACAAAAACCAGATAAAACTTCACATAGTGTTGATGAAAGTGAAGTTGATGATAAGATTCGTCACCTTATAGAAAAGCTTGCACACTTCAAAATTGATGGGGATGTAGTACGAACCTATGCAGGTCCTGTTGTTTCAACCTTTGAGTTTAAACCAGCAGCAAATGTAAAGGTAAGTAAAATACTTAACCTTCAAGATGATTTAGCAATGGCACTTTCAGCTGAGACCATACGCATCCAAGCGCCGATTCCTGGAAAAGATGTTGTTGGAATAGAAATCCCAAATGAAAAAGTAGACATTATTTACCTAAGAGAGTTACTTGATTCTAAACTCTTTAAAGATTCATCTTCTCCTCTAACAATTGCTTTGGGGAAAGACATTGTAGGTAAAGCTTTTATAACCGACTTGAAAAAATTACCGCACTTACTTATAGCTGGGACAACAGGAAGTGGTAAAAGTGTCGGTATTAATGCGATGATACTTTCACTTCTTTATAAAAACTCTCCAGACCAGTTAAGACTTTTAATGATAGACCCAAAAATGCTAGAGTTTTCTATTTATAATGATATCCCACACTTGCTTACTCCCGTCATTACAAAACCAAAGCAAGCCATAGCAGCACTTAGCAATATGGTTAGAGAGATGGAACGCCGTTATGAGCTTATGGCTGAAACACGAACTAAAAATATCGAAAACTACAATATAAAAGCAGAAAATGAGGGCGGGGAACATTTTCCATATATAGTAGTTGTGATTGATGAACTTGCTGACCTTATGATGACAAGTGGGAAAGATGTTGAGCATTCGATTGCAAGGCTTGCACAAATGGCAAGAGCTTCAGGAATTCACTTGATAGTTGCAACGCAGAGACCTTCAGTTGATGTTGTTACTGGACTTATTAAAGCGAATTTACCATCAAGAATATCTTATAGAGTAGGACAAAAGATTGATTCTAAAATCATTTTAGACCAAATGGGTGCAGAGTCTCTCCTTGGAAAAGGAGATATGCTTTTTACTCCTCCTGCTTCAACAGGACTTGTTAGACTCCATGCTCCATGGAGCACAGAAGAAGAGATAGAAACTATTGTAGAGTTTATAAAGTCTCAAAGAGAACCAAATTATGACAAAAGCTTTTTAGTAGAAGAGAGTGAAACCATTAACGCAGGCAGTAAAGATGCATACCAGGAACTTGATGAACTTTATAAAGAAGCCCAAGATATTATTTATACAGATAGAAAAACATCTATTTCTTACCTTCAAAGAAAACTTCAAATCGGATACAACCGCTCAGCAAGGCTTATAGAACAACTTGAAGGTGAGGGTGTATTGTCTGTTCCTAATGCAAAAGGCATACGAGAAATCCTCTAAACTTTTTAAAGTGTTACGAATATATACATAAAATATAAATACTTTATGTATATTGTTTCTAAATGTAACACAAAGAAAATTAATTAAATATCTTTGGATATAATCCTCTTATAAAATTTACTTAAACAGGAATAATAATGGCATTTTTAGAAGAATACAAAGCACATGTTGCCCAGCGTGAAGCACTAGGTGTACCAGCCTTGGCCCTTTCAACTACACAAACAGCTGAGTTAATAGAACTAGTTAAAACCGAGTGTACTGATGAACTACTTGACTTACTTACAAACCGTGTAGCACCAGGTGTTGATGATTCAGCACAAGTAAAAGCAGCATTTTTAAATGAAATTGCAAGTGGAAATATTACTGTTTCAGCAATCTCTCAAGTAAGAGCAGTTGAGATGCTAGGTATGATGCTAGGTGGATTTAATGTTCTTCCTATGGTTAATGCTTTATCTTCAACAAATGTTGAAGTTGTAGAAGCTTCTGTAAAAGCTTTAAGTGCAACACTTTTAGTGTATGATGCATTCAATGATGTTGAAAAACTTCATAAAGCTGGAAATGCAGCCGCAACTAAAGTTATGACTTCATGGGCTAATGCTGAATGGTTTACTAACAAAGCAGCAATTGCTGAGGAAATCACTGTAACAGTTTACAAAGTTCCGGGTGAAACAAATACTGATGATTTATCTCCAGCATCTGAAGCCTTTACGCGTTCAGATATTCCTTTACATGCAAATTCACTTCTTGTAAACAGAATGGATAATCCATTGGATACACTTAAGGAACTTAAAACAAAAGGTCATCCAATCGCTTATGTTGGTGATGTTGTTGGTACTGGTTCTTCTCGTAAATCTGGTGTTAATTCTGTTCAATGGCACATGGGTGTAGATATTGATGGTGTTCCAAATAAACGCACTGGTGGTGTTGTTCTTGGTAATACTATCGCTCCTATTTTCTTTGCAACATGTGAAGATTCAGGTGCCCTTCCTATAGAACTTGATGTTTCTAAAATGGAAACGGGTGATGTTTTAACACTTCTACCATATAAAGGTGAAGCAATTATCAATGGTAAAACAGTTGCTACATTTAAACTGACTCCTAATACTATTACTGATGAAGTACAAGCTGGTGGTCGTGTTCCACTTATCGTTGGTCGTGGTCTTACTTCAAAAGCGCGTGCTGTTCTTGGTTTAAGTGCATCTGAAGCATTTTTAACTGCTGAGCAACCTGCTGATACTGGTAAAGGTTACACACTTGCACAAAAAATGATTGGTAAGGCTTCTGGTCTTGCTGGTGTTCGTCCAGGAATGTATGTAGAACCTGAGATGAATACTGTTGGTTCTCAAGATACAACGGGTCCAATGACTAGAGATGAGATTAAAGAACTTGCAGCACTTGGTTTCAATGCTGACTTAGTACTTCAAACTTTTTGTCATACTGCAGCGTACCCAAAACCATCAGATGCAGAAATGCATGCAAACTTACCAGAGTTTATCTCTAACCGTTCTGGTGTTGCACTCCGTCCAGGTGATGGAATTATTCACTCATGGTTAAATAGAATGGTTCTTCCAGATACTGTAGGTACGGGTGCGGATAGTCATACGCGTTTCCCAATTGGTATATCTTTTCCTGCTGGAAGTGGTGCTGTTGCATTTGCTGGTGTTACTGGTTCTATGCCTTTAAGTGTTCCTGAATCTGTACTTGTTCGTTTTAAAGGTGAAATGCAACCAGGTATCACTTTACGCGACCTTGTAAATGCTATTCCTTATGTTGCAATCCAACAAGGACATTTAACTGTTCCTAAAGAGGGGAAAATAAATGTTTTCGCTGGTAGAATTATGGAAATCGAAGGTTTACCTGATCTTAAAGCTGAACAAGCGTTTGAGCTTTCAGATGCATCTGCTGAGCGTTCTGCTGCTGCATGTACTGTTCTTTTAAATAACGAACCAGTTATTGAGTACCTAAAATCAAATGTTGCTTTACTTGAAGCTATGCTTAAAGATGGTTACTCAGATGCAACTACTATCGAGCGTCGTGTTGGTAAAATGAAAGACTGGTTAGCTAATCCAACATTAATGAAACCAGATGCAGATGCTGAGTATGCTGCAGTAATTGAAATCGATTTAAATACAATCACTGAACCAATTCTTGCTTGTCCTAATGATCCAGATAATGTGAAGCTTTTATCTGAAGTTGCTGGAACTCCACTTGATGAAGTATTTTTAGGTTCTTGTATGACTAATGTTGGTCACTACCGTGCTGCTGGTGAAATCATGAGAGGCGAAGGCAAACATAATGTTGAGAAATTCTGGATTGTTCCACCAACAAAAATGGATGAGCAACAACTCATCAACGAAGGTTACTACGATGTGTATAATGCAATCGAAGCAACTACAGAAGTTCCAGGTTGTTCTTTATGTATGGGTAACCAAGCATCGGCTCGTAAAGACTCAACAGTTTTCTCAACATCAACTCGTAACTTTAACAACCGTCTAGGTAAAGGTACTCAAGTTTTCTTAGGTTCAGCGGAACTTGCAGCAATGTGTGCAAAACTTGGTAAAATACCTACACTTAAAGAATACATGGACTTCGTTCCTGCAAAAATAGCTGGTAAAGAAGATACAATATATAAATATTTAAACTTCAACGAAATCAACAACTATGCACTTGAACCACGAACAATTGCAGAAGATAAGTATGGAATAACTGTTAAACCAGTTTAATATATTTTCTTTTTTCTTTCCTGAGTTTTACTTGGGGAAGAATATGAGTTTTACAGCGTACTTTCTTCCAAACCATATCCAATAATTTTTTCTTAGCTTCCTAAGGATGCTAGAATTAAAACTTGAAATATAGTTAAAATATTGAAAATCACTGACTAAGAAAATCCTCGTTTTTTAAAAATCTAAAGGACTCATTACTTTAGATTTGTTCATTTCTGATACTACATGAGTGTATATCATAGTTGTATATTGAATATTTTTATTTTCTAAAATCACTACAAGCACCTTGATTACTTACTTTATAGGACTTAAAATATAAAGTAATATTTTTATTTTATAGGTATAGTGCTATACAAAGTGATATACCTTTTTATTTAGTATTATATCATTGTTTCAATAATATAATGATATACTTTTACTATTATGAATAACATTAACAATATTTTCAACCAACTACCAGATAAGCAATTAGATTTTTTATTAGAGGTTTATGATGAAACTGCTGACAATTTTGCTCGCTTTTCATTAGGTTATTACCTATGTTTAATTTTTGATAAGAACTTTACAACTTTTGAAAATAGTTGTTATAGTGAATTAGAACAAAAAGAACTAATTGAAACATTACAAATACTTTCTGAAAAGAATACTATGAACATAATAAGGCTTATAGATTTATCTATGGCACTTAAAGAGATAAAAGAACAGTTGAGTATAACTGATATTGATTTTAACCATAATGAACTTATGGCAGCACTTGATGAACTGAAAAATGAAACTGCTGATTTGAAACACGAAACAAAAAAAAGTAATGATGAATATTTGAATATTGATGAGATTTCTGAATTAACAAAAAAATCTGTTGATACTTTGAGAATTGCTTTATATGACCAAGCCTTACTTAATCCTTTTGTAAAAAAGAAAAAAGGGACTACGATAACCTTAAAGAAAAAAGATATAATAAAATGGATGGACAGTAATTTTTCTGTTCAAAAATAACTTACTATAAGGGTTTTAATATACCTGCTTTTATGTAAAAACTTTTTAGGGGCTTAAATATTTTCACATAAAACACAACCTACAAATTAACACAACAACTATAAAAACATACCTTACATTTTAACCAATAATCATAATAAACACGGCTATAATTTGTATAATAAGTATAAATAACTATGTAATGAAATTATGCATAAGGATAAAAAAATGAATAGTGCTGAATTTATATTTGAACTTAAAAAAAGTGGAATATGTAAAAATAAGGAATGGGAATTTATCAATTTGATAAAAAAAGATAAGCAATTAGTAAAAAAAATATTAGATAAAATTGATAAAAAACTGTTAGAAAATGGATTAACACTTAAAGAGATTGGGCTTATTTTATAGTGCTGTAAATAAGGGGTGTAAAATGGAACTTTAACATAATTAAAACTTATAATAATATTTTAAGGGTGTAATCATACTATTTGAATATATACTTTATTTATATACAACTACAATTAGTAAATATTAGATTATGAATTGTGTTTTGATAAGATTTAACTATAAAAAATGTGTAAAGTAATTTGCCACTTTTTGAATAATTTCTTATTTTAACCACTTTTCTAATCTCTCTTTTGCTGATGGTTTTATTATTACTTTTGGCTTATTTGAATAAAATCTTTTCTTTAATAATTTATTAAATAATCGTTGTTGATGCTTTGATTTTGATGGTGCTGTTTTACCTTTGATTGTTTCTCTTAAACTTTTTGATTGTTTTTTTCTTAATGCTCTTTTTCTTTGATTTCTATTTTTTAGTGCCATAAAAAAACTATAATCTTTATCATTTATATTATCTGTCTTAAATAGGTCTATAAGTGCCTCTGTGTCCTTTTTAACCTGCTCCGTGTCAATTACTATCTCTTTGTCATTATAGCCTTTCATTGGTCTATCTTTAACATAATCTTTTTCATATCTCTTTTTCTTTTTTTGCGATGGGAATACCAGTATCTTTAATTTATTTAATTCCTCTGTAATTATTTTTGTAATTGTATCTGCTGATGCATTATCAATTATTATATTTAATTTTTGGCTTAATTCTGTCCTGTTGATTTTGATTTCTTCATAATCATAAAACTTATCTTTTTTCTGCTCTACATTTCGTTTTGATTTATCATAATTTATGATTTTTGTATCTCGGGCTTTAATTTTAATTACTACATTACCATATTTACAAAAATCAGTATATATTATATTTTTATTTTCATTTTTATTTTTTTCTTTATACTCATTATAATCTAACCTTTTCATAATACCTTCAAAAGTATCATTATCTTTAACTACTATTTTTTGATAAAAATCTATTCTATCCTCTTTGTTATTTTTATACATAATTGTATCTGTATCGCAGTCATAAAATCTATAATCTTTATAACTCCATTTGATGTAATTTCCATTCTTTAATACTCTCTCTTTGAGATTATATTTTTTGATGATTTGATTAATTAATCGTTTGTTTGTGATTTTTTTATTTTGGCTGTTACAATAGGGAATATATATATAAATTACTGGGAACTTTGTAATTATTGTTTTATCTGTATTGGTTATATTGTTTTGATTTCCATTAAATAATACTTTGGTTTTTTCATAACCTATACTATTGTCAATAGCATAATCAGATTTTTTAATAATTGGTTTTGATTTGGAATATATAAGTATTGATTGGATTATTGTTTGAATATAATCTAATGGGATTGAATAAGCCTGTTTCAGTCCATATAATTCAACTTCAACCATTCTTATTAATTGAGTTGATTGATTTATGTATCTGATTTTACCTACACTTAATTTATTACCTTCACTATCAATATATTTGATTTTGATTTCATTTTGTTTTTCATTTATATTTGCAGTAATGTCTGATTTTCTTAATTTATACAGTAATGATTTTAGATTTCCTTTGATTTGAAAATTAATTGTATCATAACCATAACTTGATGCATTTGATTTTAATTGATTGAACATAACATATATACCTACCTTACCATTGTCTAATATAACTATCACGGTTATACTGATTCTCTTTTATTTATGTCTATTATACATTAGTATTTGAGTGATTGGGAATAGGTATAAAAATAAGGGAATATAAGCTTATTACGGGTGTCTTTGGTGCTATATATAACTCTCTAATCTCTGGGCATAAAAAAAGGCTTACAGATTGAACTATAAGCCTTTTGATTTTGAGTTGATTAATCTCGTTTGGTTTGGTGGTTATACTATGTATATTTGTATTTATACTATTATACAAAAAAATTAATTAATCTCTCTCTTTATATTCTTTTATCTTTTTTAATAATGTTGAACGGCTAATGCTGAACTCTGTCGCTACTTCCTGGCTTGTTCTTCCTTGCTCTTTTAAGTCAATTGCTCTCTGCAGTTGCTCCTCTGATAAAACTATTGCTTTTTTACCGAACTTAACACCTTTTTCTAATGCTGATTTAATTCCGTCTGCTTGTCGTTCTGCTCGTAGATCTGTTTCAAAAGCACTAACGATGCTTAAAAGTCCTATCATTAGTCGCCCTGCTGATGTTGTGGTGTCTAATTCCTGCTCTGTTGCCTTAAACCCTACATTTTTATTGTTCAGTTGGTCTATAATCGTATGCAGGTCTTTTACTGAACGGCTACAACGGTCTAACCTTGTTACAACAAAAGTGTCACCTTCTCTACAAAATTCTAATGCGGCTTTTAACTCTTTTCTATTTTCTGCTTGTTTTCCTGATTTTTGCTCTGTAAATATTTTATCGCACCCAGCAGCCTCTAATTGTTCTATCTGTGTTTCAATACTATTCTTTTGTTGAGATGTTGATGTTCTTGCATATCCTATCTTCATAATAACCACCTTTTCTTTATATGAGTGTATTTTAACATATAAGAGTTTAACGGATACTTAAAAATACACTTTAACGGATGCTTTTTTGTGGGGTTTGTCTTTTTGTGTGGTAGTGTCCGTTGTATTATACTTCAACGGATGGATAAAAAGCATAAATAAAAGAAAAATATTAAAGGGTGGATATAAAAATGGTTGATGAGCGAACGATTGAACTTAAAGCAGGATTTAACGATGTCATACTACGAATACAACATAAAACTGGGGCTATTGATTTGTCGGCTGAATATTTAGTGGTCATAAAAATATTAATCGGTGCTTTTGTAAAACAACTATCAATTACGAATAGTGAGGCTGTTATTGTGAGTGATTTTATAAAATATAAGGAACTATATTATAAAAGCCTTTAATTTTCTAATATCTCTTCAAAATATTTTATCCACGATTTAACAGTTTGTAATCTTCTATTTTGTGTGCTTTGGCTATTCATATTATATTTAGTAAATAAATGTTGAGGTATATGCTTTTTATTATAATATAAATTAATGATTGGTTCTGCGAATACAACTTTGGCTAATTCTTCTATTCTATTCTTAAATGGTTGATTAATTATTGCTGAACCTTTTCTGGTCAATATTAAACATTCATTTTCTTCTTTACATACTTTCAACCATTTCAATACATTAAAGTAATAATCAATTTGTCGTGAAACAATATCAAATTGTAAATTTAATTCATACTTATTAATGCAATCATTTTGAGATATAACAAATAGCATATCTTGTATTTTTTCAAATTTATCTGCTTGAGGAAAAGGAATATTTATATCAACCATTGTTTCATCAATTTTTATATCTTTTAATAATAAAGTAGTTTTTGGTTCAATAAATCTAAATGCTTTTTCTGTGCTATGGTCAATATATCCAATTTTTCCATCATATACATAAGGAATAAATCTAAAAATATTATTGTGTAAATAAAAAACATAACTTTTAATTTTCTTTTTATTATTAATTACTTTTTCCCAATATAATTGAGGATATAATAACTGTCTAATATTAATATTATTTTTGAAGCCCATTTTTGCTTCAATAAGGTGTATATTGTTTTTCCCTTCATATCCACCATCTACTTCAATTTGAACACCATCTATATTATATGGAGTTGAACCTATTGTAAAATCTAAATTACCTCTTAATCGCCCTCTAATACTTAAAAAACTTTCTTCTTCAAATGTATTTTCACACATTTTTGATATATGGGCTATATCTAATGCTCCACTTTCACTTTTTATATTAAATGGGTCAATTGTTATTATATCTTTTGGAACAGATATATCAATTATTTTAGTTGTTATTTTTTCATTAATATCTACAAATGGGTCATTTTTAGCAATTCTGTATATACCATTTTTTATTGCTAATATTGATAAGCCTTCATCATTCATAATTGTTGGAAGATTTTCTCTAAAATCAACCTTTGTCATAAGTCGGGCTTCTTTGTTGTCAATCGCTTTTATTTCATCTGCTGTAATATCAACATAACCATCAGATTTAATTTGTTTTAATAATTTATATTTATCAAATATATTTAACCACGATTGATTATTACTTATTTTTTGTCTTGCCATACTTAACCAACTTTATAATTTATTACTACAACTTCTTTAATTTTACCTCTACCCGTTGCCTTACAATTTACGGCTCTATTAGCCAGAACAGTTTTAATATCATAATCTTTGTATAAATCTAAAATATAATCATTATAGGAGTTTGATAACATAAAATAAGCACCCATTTTATCTATATAATCACACATATCTTTTAATCTTTCCTGTGTTTCTATGTCAAAACCTTTTTTAGTATAAGAAGTAAATGAAGTGTCATTTAATGGAACATAAGGAGGGTCAAAATATACAAAGTCTCCTTTTTTTATTAAAGGCTTAATTGCTTCAAAGTCACCTGTTCCTATTTCTGTTTGTTCTAATAATTTGCTACATTCATTTATATTTTCTTCATCAATCCAATTAGGATTTTTATATCTACCATAAGGAACATTATGTTGCCCTTTTTTATTTACTCTATATAAGCCATTAAATCCCGTTTTATTCATATATATAAAACGGCTGGCTTTTTGTATATCTGATAATTTTGAATATATCTTTTCATCTCTATCTAATGCTCTAATATAATAATAATATTCTTCATCATTTTTATGTTTTGATAAATCTTTTATTAGTTCCGTTGGATTATTTTTAATACATAAGTATAAATTTGTCAATTCGTGATTATAATCATTAATAAAACTATTTTTATGTTTTAATGAAAAAAACAAAGCACCACCACCAATAAATGGTTCAAAATAGCGATTATATTTTTTTGGCAATAAGTTTGTGAGGTCTTCAATCAACTGTCTTTTACCTCCAACCCACTTTATAACTGGCTTACACATATACTTGTTATCCTTTAATTTTATGTAATTATTATACTGTATTGTTTCTAACAATATTATAATATTGATTTAGCACTTCTTGGCTATCTTCTGGTCCATACTGGCTATATATTGTTGTTATATCTGTATCGCTATGGTCTAAAACCATTTTAATAAGCAATAAGTCTTTAATTCTTTTTCGCATAATTTGTCCAAAAAAATGTCTGTAATCGTGTATATATAATGTTTCATTTTCAAAAAACTCTATATCTGTATTTTTAATTACTTTTTTGTTATGCTCTTTAATTGTTGAATAAAGATAAGGTTGATTTTTCTTTGATTTTGATTGAAAAATATAAGTATCATTACTATTATCTTGCTGTAATTGTTTGATTATACCCATAATTTCATTATTGAGATAAATTAATCCTGATTGTCTTTTATTTTTTTTCTTTTCTTTTCGTGATAAAATAAAATTGGTTGAAAAATCTATATCAATATACCTTAATTGTAATAATTCTCTTACTCTTCTACCTGTAAAAACCAACATTAATAAACACAACTTATACTTTTGATTTTCAACTTTATCTATTTCTTCCAATAACTTTTTTATTGCTACTATAAAATCGCTTTTAATTATATAGTATAAGTTTCTTTCATTGTCTACTACTTGTATTTTTAATCTTGATGCTGGATTACTTTCTATTAATTCACTATCAATTGCTTCATTGAATACATTTCTTAATATTTCTTGGTATTTAGCAACTGTTCTATTTGAATAAGGTTTGCCATTTGGCTTTTTCTTATTATACATTTTATTAATTTCTGTTTGTATAGCACTTTTTCTTATATCACTTAATGAAAAGTGTCCTATATCTTCTTTTATATGGCATTTGTAATAACTTGTATATTCTTTTTGTATTGGTTCATTTTTTGTTTTAATATAAGTATCATAAAAAAAAGTATTTAGTGTAATTTTATCGCCCCTAACAATTGTTTTACCTATTATTTCACTCTTAAATAATTCTAATACTCTTTTTGCTTCGGTTTGATTTATTACTTGATAATGTTTTGTGAGATTTCTTTGTTTTATTTTATAGTTGATTTTAACTTTTGCTATATATTCATAATTCCCATTAATATTTTTATACTTATATAATCCTGGAACCGTTTTAATTTTTTCTAATTTATTTTTTCGCATTATCCACCTTTATAATTAGTATAGTGCTATACATAGTTATATACTTTTAATTACAAAAGGATACCATACGATACCAAATAAGAATATTATAAAAGGTCTATAATGCTCTATTATAAGGGTATATAGTGGAGTTTATGGGGTTGTGTTAATATTTAACTCTATGAGTGTATATCATAGTCGTTTCAACACTTTTATGACCTAAAAGCTCTTCAATACTTCGTAAATCTATTCCAGCTTGAAGTAAATGAGTTGCATAAGAGTGTCTAAATATATGTGAAGTCACTCTTTTGTTTAGGTTTGCTTTTTGTGATGCGACTTTTATGTTTCTTCCAAGAGTTTGTGACATAACATGATGTCGTCTTTTCTTTTTTGTTCTTGGATCCGTTGATATATTTTTCATAGGAAATAAAAACTGCCATTTTGTTTCAAGTTTTGGACGAGGATATTTTTTATCTAAAGCATATGGTATATAAACACTCCCAAATCCATTTTTTAAATCTTGTTTATGTATTTCACTCACTATTTCTACTTGCTCTAAAAGTTTAGATTTCAATTTTTGTGGTAAAGGTATTGTTCTATCTTTTAATGACTTAGAGTCCCAAACGTAAATTTTCTCAAATCCAAAATCTATATCTTTTATTCTTAAACTTAGGGCTTCATTCATTCTAAGACCACAACCATACATCAGATATACAAGTAAACTATAATCCATAGGTATATTTTGCAAAACACTTTTAACCTCTTCTTTAGTTAAAACGACAGGTATATGCTTCCTCTCTTGTGCACGGAGTGCTTGCACCTTCCACTCACTCATATCTATACCAAGCACTTCTTTATATAAAAATAATATCGCACTAAAAGCTTGGTTTTGCGTAGTTGGTGCAACTCTATCTTTTGTAGCCAATTTAGTTAAATATGACTCTATCTCAACTTTACCCATCTCAAGAGGATGCTTTTTATGATGAAATAAAATATAATGCTTTATCCAATGTACATAAGTTCTTTCTGTTGAATAACTATAATGCTTAAACCTAATCTTGTCTCGAACTAAATCTAATAGCTTCTTTTTAACTTGCATCTTTAATCCTTCGCTTAAGTATCATAATGAGTGTTATGTAAAGATATTAATAAATAACAATCATTTGAGACTGTTATTTTTCTATGAGACAATTAACAATCATCTTTTATTTAAGCATAATATACAAAAGTACTATAAATATTAGAAATTATTGCATTTTGTCATGTTTTTTGTTTTATTTATATTTTTAACAATCATTTGAAATGATAGTTAATTTTAGTTTTTAAGAGTTTTTTGTATATAATGGAGCCACTTGCAGATTACCAAAAACAACCCACAATTTAAGCTAGTATAAATTTAAAAAAAGCTGAAATCAAACTTCGAATGCTATAATAATTTACAACAAAAACCAAGCAAAGAAGAGATTCAACTTATGACAAAAATTATACCATCACTTTCAAAAATGTGGCTTAAAGTCACAAATCTTGAAAAGTCACTTTTCCCAGGGCTACAAGCATCTTTAGGAGTATTGAGTTCTAAAGAAGAAAAACTAATTAAGATTTTAGACTTTGCAGAGATAGAACAGTTTATATACATACCTCTCTACACAACTATCATCTAAATCTCAATCCCAATAATTTCAACTAATTCATCTCTCATTTTAAAAATATCCTCAACACTAAATTGCCGTAATAAGTCTAATGTTGCTAAATAACTTTCTAATCCACTAACTGATGTTACGATAATCAAAATTCATAAATTTACAAAAAGTAACATTGAAAATTTTATAGGCACTAAAAGTGCTTAACTAAGGCATGCAGCAACTACAAGATATATACATCAATTTCACACTAAGTTCATTTGGAAAAATAGAGATGACCAAGCTTTCAAAGATTACAGGTAAGAGCCACGATGTCTTTACTAAACATTTATTACTAAATGACTCTCTCGATGACGACAAGCGATTGTGGAAATCAATAAAACCATTTTTAAGAACTTATGAAAATGAAGATAGCGGTTGCATTATAATAGATGATATGCTTATGCATAAGCCATAGACAAACATAAATGATATTGTTTGCTGGCACTATGATCATGTATCCCAAAGAATGGAGAAAGGCATCTTGATGCTAAATTTTCATTATACAGATGCTAGTGGTATATCTATACCTTTGGGATATGAGATTATCACAAAGACAGAAGAGATATGGAATGAGGAATATCAAAAACATGTGAAGAAATCTCTCTACACAAAAAATGAAATAATGCAAGACAAACTAAATATTTTATACTATCATAATGAAGTCAAATTCAAATATATACTCTTTGATAAATGGTTTGCAAGCACCAAGAACTTGGTGTTTATAGAAGAAGAACTCAAAAAGAAATTTGTATGTCCAATAAAAAGTAATAGAAAAGTAGCATTCACTTTAGAAGAAAGAAATAATGGAAAATATGTTAATATCTCAAGCATAGATATAGAGGGTGGTAGTAGCCGTTTGGTATATCTTGAAGGTTATAAGAAACCTCTAAGACTTATCAAGCAAGTTGTCAAAAACGGCGATGATGGCGAATCTATTTATCTGTATCTTGTTACAAATGATATAGACTTATCTTTCAATGAAGTACTCAAAATCTACAAAAGACGGTGGAAAGTAGAGGAATATCACAAATCACTCAAGCAAAACCTCAAAATAGAACATTCTCCTACAAAAGTTGAAAAATCACAAAGGAATCATATACACTTAGCAGTACGTGGTTTTATCAAACTAGAAAAACTTCGCTTAAATTATAAAATGAATCACTTTGCTATTAAGGAAAAAATCTATCTTGAGGCTCTAAAAGTAGCTTATGCAAAAGTTGGGGAATTGATGGTTGCGTGAAATTGTAGCATTCTTAAGAATTTTATAATTTAGATTATCGTAACATCAGTACAGAAGAAAAGTATTTAGCCAAGGTATCGAAGATACCTTGGTAAATGTTTGTATCGAGATATCTGAAAGATATGAGATTAATTTTTTAGAGATAGGAAATGATGAAGACCATGTGCATTTTTTAGTGCAAAGTGTACCAAAAATGACAGTAACACGAATGGTGCAAATAATAAAAAGTATCACAGCAAGAGAAGTTTTTGCAAAACACCCTGAAGTGAAAAAACATCTCTGGGGTGGGACACCGCCATTAAGTTAAGGAATTAACTAAAAAGTAACACAATGAAATTATCTCTTTAAAAAGTGGATTTTTCAGAGTATAAAAGCATATATTAAAATCCAAATAAACCCCTATTTATAGGGATTTAAAAGGGTTTTTGAAGCACTATCTAGCTATAATATATCTATTATATTAAGGGTTGGTTATGTTAAAAAAAACTGCTGGATTTTCAGCGGTTTTGAGAAATAAAAAAAGAGAAGTGTTATTCCAAACTAAACATAAGATTGGAGTGAATTCATTCACAAGAGCAAGAAAGCTAGGATTTGATAAAATTATGACTATGATGATTAAAAAGAGTAATAAATCTTTACAAAACAGTATCAATGACACTCAATTAACATTGGGTGAAGATGTTACTATCACCAATAGTGCATATACTCAAGCAAGAGCTAAATTAAACTATACTGCTTTTAAAGAGTTTGCAGAGATAGCTCGTGATATGTTTTATGAAGATGGAGAGTATGAAACCTATAAAGGCTTTAGAATACTTGCAATAGATGGTTCTGTAACTACACTCCCTAATACAGCAGATGTAAAAAAAGAGTTTAATCCAATGAAGGTTAAATGCCAAATAAAAGATTTTGCTAAAGATGTATCTCAAGGAAGAGTATCTTGTTTGTTTGATGTACTTAACCCAACTTCATCATCTAAAATTAAAAAAGACCTATATTCAGGGCTTTAAAGCCTTTTAAAATATTTTACCTGTACCACATCTATATTATTCTATAAAAGTTTTAGTAACATCTCCTGCTCCGTATTTAATCTCAAGTGCATCATAAATCTCTTTTTGCTTCTCATTTAATTCTGAACTTTGTCGTATATAGAGTGTTGAGCCATCTTTACACTTCATACTGGTAGTAATCCTTTTTTGATTTCTCAGAATATGCCTTATCGTATCCCAACTATAGTGAATACCTTTTTGTTTAAGTTTGTACCTTATTGTATGGATAATACTATAAGCTAAAAGAGTAATAAAGAGATGCCCATCTACTCTAGTCTGTGTTTGATGAAATATAGGTCTTAATCCTAATTCAGACTTTAAACTCTTAAATACTGATTCTAAATCAGTAAGTGTTGTATATGTTTTCCATAGAGTCTTCTCATCCATTGTTTGGTTATTGGTTCTAAGACAATAGATACCATTAATAGCACTTTTATTATCAAGTGTCTTCTTCTCACTCCAAGTTATATCTATTGCATTATCGCTATCTGGGTCTTTAGTGACAGTAGTTGAATAGTATTGAGATATAGATGGATATTTCTCTTTGAGCCTTCCTATGGTCTCTATCACCTTATCATAAGCCTTAGTTCTTCTTTTGAGAGAGAGTCCATCTTTTAAATATTGTAGCTTCTCTATAAAAAGAGTTTGTACTCTTTTTGCATAGCTTCCTCTTTAGCCTCTCTAGCAGTAGAGTGTATAAATAACTCAGTCTCTTTAGTTTCTTCATTGACAACCTTCATAGCTCTTACTATAGCATTGTCATTTTTATCTAATTTTACAGGAGTTGATTTCTCTTCATCAAACTGTTTATTGCGTTTTCTGCTGACAACTAGGTATTCATAGCTATTCTCAATAAGATAATCAATATTCTCCTGCGATGCTATACCAGCATCCATAATCAATAATGATTTATGAGAGGATAAAAGGTTTTTTTCTTTTTGAGGAACTTTCAATTTATCTAACATCTCTTTAAATGTTGTAGCTTCACCAATATTCCCATCAAATATCTCACTCTTTCTTACAAACCCACTACTATCAATCATTACTGCTAGAGTAATGATTTTAGCATCACTTCTTTTTCCTTACTTCTTCCTCTTTTAGCTTTCTACTCCCTCAACACCACCTTCAAAGTATGTGTTAGTAAGGTCATAAAGAGTTCTTGTTTCATCATACTCAAATATTGCTTTTTGGGTAGTATATAGATGCTTTTCTAAGTCATCTTTATGAGCTAAAAGCTTATCGGATATTCTATAGATACTATTAGAAGATATCTTATTATAATCACACCCTATAAGCTCATTAATAGCACTTGTATTACATAAGTAATCATAAGCTTTAGCTTCACTACCAGGATTAGCAATCTTTGCTATTAGAGTGCCTATTGCACTATTGTATTGAATATTTGTAAAACCTAACTCTTTTAGTTTAGCATCTAGTTTTAACTCTTTGATTGTTTCATAAAGTATATTCTCTATACCTATATCTTTTATATCACTATTTTTTATTGTAGTTGTATCTATCTCTTTGTATCTATCTTCATCATTAAGAGTTGTATCTACTACTGCTTGTGCTGATATGATTTTTAGAGCATAGTGTTGTGCGATTGTTTCTAAATCTTTATCTAGTGTAAACAGACTTGGAGCCTGTTTGATAATCTCATCTACTCTTTTGGATAAAGTAGCCCAATCTTCTTGTTCTACATTAAAATCACTTCCTAAATTAAGGAGAGTTCTTTTCTTCACCTTTTTACCAACTCTTATGGATTCCATTAATCTATAAGTGTAATAGTTCTGAGTTGAGTCTTTTTTGCTCTTAGAGATTGTTTTAATTATGTACATGCGAAGATTGTAGCAAATTAAGCATTAATATAAACTTAAATAATATTATATTCGGGTACCACATTAGTATATTTGAAAGGTGATTTCCCTAAAACAAGTGGTTTAATGTCCAAAAGAATTGTCAAATTTGAGGATTTAGTGGATTTCTGCTTGGAAAATGATGAAGTTGGGTTAATAATATTGCAATTGATTCCTCTATCACCAATAAGAATAAAAGTGAAGATAACGACCTCATAGCTTATGATGAGAGAACTTTAGCCCTACAACACCTATACGATTGTACATTAGATGATTTAACTATCATGGATAGAGGATATCCATCGTTTGAGCTGTTTGCTGCAGTTCATAACAATACAAATATACTCTGTAGACTAAGAAAGAATATATTCTCAAAAGCAAAATCCTTGTTTGATGCACATAGTGAGAGAAAAGATGTAATACTTGAAATTAATGCACCTAAGTATCTCAAAGAAGAATTACGAGAAAATAATATCCCTACAAAAATGAAAATCAGATTTGTACAAGTTATCTTAGATAACGGTACAGTAGAAGTATTAGCAACAAATGTACTGAGTAATGATAAACTAAAAACATCTGACTTTAAAGAACTCTATGCTCTAAGATGGGGAATAGAAACATATTTCGACCTTATTAAAAATAGACTCTCACTTGAAAACTTTACAGGTCAAACAGCCCTTGCAGTAAAGCAGGACTTCTTTGCAACAATATTTTTAACAAATTATGAGTCAATGATGACTTACGATATGAACGAAGAGTTAAAAGAGACAACTAAAGATAATAAGTATATTCAAAAGATAAATAAAGCTGTGTCATTCAATCTTATAAAGCATAAGGTATTTGATCTTTTATACCTTGATAACCCACTAGATGAGATGCTAGAGCAGATGGAAAAGCTATTTTTAACCAATACAATAGTTATACGACCTGATAGAAAATCAAAACCACGACTTGATAAAGATATACATAAATCCACGATTGCCACCAATTCGATAAATCACCTTAAAAGGAAAAAGAAAAATGTTGGGAATTAGTCAGATGGAAGTCCGTAACTATGGTATTTGTAGGCTTAACTTAATGCCGTTGCTGGGGTGGGAGTCTTTGGACAAGTGGTTTTTACGCAAATACTGTTGGGTAATTTGCAAATGAAGAAACCATAAGGAATTATGTTCGAGATCAAGGAAAGAAATATACAAAGGTGCATACTAGTCAGTTGTTATTTGACTTGTAAGCTCAAACGAAAGTGATACCCCGTACCCTTGGGTCGGGGTTGTTCATTTGTGCGACAGTTATATACAATATGCTATCACTTGCTAATCCTAAAATATACAATCAGGAAAAGCTATGGATTACACCCTTAGATACAGTTAAATTTTTGTATAAATATAATTTGATAGAAAACACACAACTATTTCCGAGCAATACTTGGTTGGTTAAAATGCTTGAAGACACAAAGAGCGAAGTAAACACTACTAAAAATCTTGATAAAATGATTTTTGATATTTCAAAATATAAATCACCAAGTAAAATACCAAATGAAAGACAGTTTCAATCAGGATACACAAAAAGAAACGACAAAGATTATCTAAAACTCTCTTTTTTACCAGCTTCACATGGCTTGAATGATTATAACCGTGAAGATTTTGGAGAGAGTGAACTTAAAATTGGCTATTTATCAGTTTTAGTGAATGATGAAAATATAGAATTAGATGAATTTACTCTCTATGGAATGAAATTATATATGCCCTATAGTAGCTCAACACATGACTTATCTTATCAATTTGAATTGGCAGTGAAAAAAGAATACACTCAAAATATGGAGTATTTAGATACTAGACTTCTCCTAAAACAATCAATCACTAATCCTTTCCAGAGTCTGTATTTAAGGGTATTAAATCAAGGTTAATAATGGCACAAATAAGGTTCATCCTTAATCCGAACCTTTTTCGTCTATTTCTATACGGATATTTTGTAATTTTAAATACCTTGATTTTTGCATTTATATTTTCAATTATGATACGATTAGATGATAATTTATGATTCTCTTTTTCTCTTCTTTTGTAAGAGGTTTCTTTTTTGTTTTTATTTGGAATTGTAGCATTTGGACATATTTTATCTATACCTAAATAGCCTAAATCAGCAAGAACTCTACTCATCAATATCTTTTTAGTTGGATTACTATTTTTAAAAAGACGGAAGTCGTGCATCTTTCCTTTAGCAATAGTTACTGCAAGTATTTTACCTTTGATATTTGTAATTATTTGTGCTTTTTGAGTATGCTTTTTCTTTTTACCTGAATAGTACTTTTTTTGCTTTTTTTTGGTCTTTCACATTCGCTCTCAGTCACATCTACAACAGTTATTTTGATATTATTTAAATCTTCTGTTGGTACTATATGTTTTAGAGTCTCAAGATGGAATTGTGGCTCTTTTATCAGTATCTTTTCAATTTTAGTAACTGTATAATGAGCTGTTGATTCACTCACTCCATAATCAATTCCTAAATGTGCAAATGTTCTGTACTCTCGGTAGTATTCAAGCATCAGTAATACTTCATCATTTGCTGAAAGTGATTTGTTTGTTCCACCTTTTGATTTTCTATCACGATAATGTTTTCTAATTACTTTTACCATATCTTTAAAAGTATCTTTATTGACACCAACAATGCGTTTAAAATCTTTGTTTTCTAACTTATTTACTTTATAATATTTTCTTGTTTTTGCCATACTAACTTATAAGCAAATTTTACTCCAATTTTATTTGGGGTTTTAGGAGAAGTCTACTTTAAAAATAGATGGTGCTGTTGGACTTGATTTTCTTTTTTTTAACGATATAAATGTTTTTGCACTATTGAATGGTGGTCTTGGTTACAACCATAAGGAGAATGCTCATCTATTTTTCAACCCACAAATAGGTATTATGATATATGAGCTATTTAATATGAAAAGTTTAGTCTATTATGAACCGTACTTTATAAATGCTAATCATATCTATGACAAATACATAGTGCAACACAATATTTTTATGCATAAAAATTATACTTTTTATTTCAACCTTGAAAAAATTAAGAGTTTTAAAGATTTTACCAGCTATGAGTTTGGATTAAAATATCTTTTTTAGGAATTTAATCATTTTTTGATATAATGAGTTATCAAAAAATATAAAGGGTCAATAATGAAATTTTTAACTATCTTACTTCTAAGTATCACACTCGCTTTGGCAACCGTGGATATCAATAATGCAACTGCAAAAGATTTTACATCACTCAAGGGTATAGGAGCTAAAAAAGCCGAAGCAATTGTTAAGTATAGAGACTCAGTAAAATGCTTTAAAAGCATAGATGAGCTCACAAATGTAAAAGGTATTGGGAATAAAACAATATCTAAGAACAAGAGTGATTTAAAACTAGGCAAGTGTATAAAATAACTATACAGGAGAAAACAAATGCAAATAGCAGTGAATTTTCAAAATGAAACAATAGCACAAAAAGTTTTATGGATGCTAGAGCATTTTAAAAATGATGGTGTAGAAGTTGTGAAATTAGATAATACAGACGATGAAATAATCAATAACTTCAAAAATGGGCTAGATGAAATAAGCCTTATAGAGCAAGGAAAACTAAATTCAAGACCTATTCAAGATTTTTTGAATGAACTTTAAAATTGAAACTATCCCTAGATTTGAAAAAGATGTTAAGAAGCTAAAAAAGAAATTTCCTAAAATTAAAAGTGATTTAGTAAAACTTGTAAATATATTATCATTAAATCCAGAATCGGGAACAGATTTAGGTGCAAATATTTTTAAGATAAGAATCTCAAACTCCTCAATTCCTACAGGGAAAAGTGGAGGATTTAGAATTATAACTTATTATAAAAAAGATGATACTTTGTATTTAGTCACTATATATTCTAAAACCGAACAAGATAATATTTTAACTGACAAGTTGAGACAAATTGTAAAAGAAGAAATAGAAGAAAAGCAACTTTAAAGCAGTAAAAAACCTAACAAAACATAGGAACGCAATAAATTACCTAGCGGAAATTTATGGTTCTATTCGACCGTTGTGCATCAAAAGAGATAGTAGATTATTAATATTCATGAAATATTTGTTTATAGCTATAGGCTAATTTATAAAATAAATGTTGTTTGTTTTTCTTGGGGTAGTCACCACGCTTAAATTTATGTAACAGTGATACCAATAGTAATAATTTTCTTGCTTATTATTCCATATCAGGAGCCTGATTAGTATTGAAATTCTTCTAACGAAAACTCAAAGTCAGTATAGAATAAAATATTCAGAAAAACTAACATACGAGTATAAATGGAAATTTTAGGTTTATCAATCCCTAATCACATCATAATCTAATGGATACACAGCTGTAAATATATCTTCATTCATTTTAACATTCTGCTCTTGGTTTGTAAAAACTATAATAACAGTATTTTCAAAAGTATCTTGGTATGAGATTTTTTTGATAAGCTTGTTTTGCATGTCTATAATAAACTTAGACTCTTCATAATATGCTTCGTATCTATTTGCATCAATTTTTTTAGCATTTTTAATCATATGAAAAAAGTCAAATTTTGTTTGTATTCTTCGTATGATAACTTGTTCAATCTCTGGCTCAACTATACTTACTCTAAATCTATCTATATAAACATCTTTTTGTATTGGTAAAAGATAGTGCCATACAGCATTCTGTGGCTTTTGAGCAGATAAATTACCGCTATATTGAAGTGTGGCATTTTTATCATCTGTAACACTTTGTGTAAAATCAGCCTTAAATGAGTTTATTGTATCAAGAGATGCATAGCTAAGAGTAGAACATAAAAGTGTTGCAATAAAAAGTTTCATTTGTATCCTTTATTTTTTAGATTATAGCAAAGTAGTTATTTACATATTTTAATTAATTGAGCCAATTGTTATATATAGTGTGCTAAAATGAGGGAATAATTTAAATGACCCCATACTAAAAGAGTGGTCTAACAGAGGAAATGCAATTGTTACAAACAATGATAGGTAAGATTTTCGGAACAGCAAACGATAAAGAAATTAAAAAATATTTAAAAAAAATAATAAAAATCAATGATTTAGAAAGTACTTACGAGTCACTCAGTGATAATGAACTAAAAGAAGCATTTAACACTCTTAAGCAAAGTGTACAATCAGAAGAAAAAACACTTAATGATGTGCTAGCTGAGTCTTTTGCTATCACCAGAGAAGCAAGTAAAAGAGTCTTAAATATGAGACACTTTGATGTACAACTCATTGGTGGTATGGTTTTACACGAAGGTAGAATTGCAGAGATGAAAACAGGTGAGGGTAAGACACTTGTTGCAACACTCGCAATAGTTTTAAATGCAATGGCAGGTAAGGGTGTACATTTAGTAACAGTTAATGATTACCTCGCATCTAGAGATGCACAAGAGATGGGTGTTTTATATAACTTTTTAGGTTTTACTGTTGGAACTGTACTTGAAGATATGCGTGAAGATGAAGCTAAAAAAGCAGCTTATGCATGTGATATAACTTATGGAACAAACAATGAATTTGGCTTTGACTACCTAAGAGACAACATGAGTTACTCAGCTGATACAATGGCTCAAAAATCACATAACTTTGTAATCGTAGATGAAGTAGATTCTATTTTGATTGATGAAGCAAGAACACCTTTAATAATTTCTGGTCCTACAAATAGAAATATGCAAGATTATCAAGATTCAAATTCTATTGTATTGCAAATGAAAAAAGATGAGCACTTTACTGTTGATGAAAAAGATAAGGTTATTTTAATTACAGAAGATGGAATCACCAAAGCAGAAGAGCTTCTTAAAGTTGAAAATCTTTACAGTGCAGAAAATGCTTCACTTCCTCATGCAATAGACCAAGCCTTAAAAGCAAATTATTTGTTTGAAAAAGATGTTGATTATGTTGTGAGTAATGGTGAAGTACTTATTGTCGATGAGTTTACAGGTCGTATAAGTGAGGGTCGTAGATTTTCCGAGGGACTCCATCAAGCACTTGAAGCGAAAGAGGGTGTTGAAATTAAAGAAGAAACACAAACTCTAGCAGATATTACATTCCAAAATTATTTTAGAATGTACGATAAGTTAGCAGGTATGACAGGTACAGCTGAAACAGAAGCTACTGAGTTTGCACAAATTTACAAGCTTGATGTTGTTTCAATTCCTACAAATATTCCTGTTGCAAGAAAAGATTTAAATGACTTAATCTACAAAACAGAAGAAGAAAAATTTGAAGCTGTTATCAATACTATTAAAGAACTTTCAAAAACTGGACAACCAGTACTTATTGGTACTGCATCTATTGAGAAGTCTGAAGCGCTACATCTCGTACTAAAAAAAGAAAAAATTGCACATACTGTTCTTAATGCTAAAAATCATGAACAAGAAAGTGAAATTATTAAAGGCGCTGGATCTAAAGGTGCTGTAACAATTGCAACAAATATGGCTGGTCGTGGTGTTGATATTAAGGTAAGTGATGAAGTCAAAGAACTTGGTGGGCTTTACATTGTAGGAACTGAAAGACATGAGAACCGTCGTATAGATAATCAACTTCGTGGACGCTCTGGTCGTCAAGGAGATGCGGGTACTACTCAATTTTACTTATCTTTAGAAGATAATTTACTTCGTATTTTTGGAAGTGATAAAATAAAGTCTATTATGGAAAGACTTGGTGTTGAAGACGGTGAATACATAGAGTCTAAAATGGTAACACGGGCAGTTGAAAAAGCTCAAATGAAAGTTGAGAACATGCACTATGAAGGTCGTAAGCAAATTGTTGAGTATGATGATGTGGCGAATGAGCAAAGAAAAATAGTATATAAGTTTAGAAATCAACTTCTTTCAAAAGAATATGATATCTCTAGTAAAATAGATGAAATTAGAACGCAATACATAGAAAATATTTTAGAACTATCTGATATTTATGATGGTGGAACACGAGAAGATTTCAACTTAAAAAAAGTAGAAGAACTTTTCAAAGAAGAAATTAATTTTGATTTAGATACAGATGCCTTAGTCGAGCTTGAATACGAAGAACTTTTAGATGCACTTACGGGTCTAGTTAAAAAAGCATACGATGAAAAAATGTCTGTTTTAGAAGATGATATAAGAACTGAAATAGAAAAAGAGTTTTATCTTAAAGATCTAGATAATGCTTGGCGTGAACATTTATATGCAATGGATACCATGAAGACAGGTATTAGATTACGCGCATATAATCAAAAAGACCCACTTGTTGAATATAAAAAAGAGAGTTATAATCTTTTTAGAGAACTTATTAATGAAATTAAATTCAATACAATTAGAACACTTCAAGTTATTCAGTTTAAAACAGAATCTGCTGATGAAGAAGCCGCAAGAATTGCCCAGCAATTAGCTGCTGAGCAGAAGATTAAAGAAGAGGCTAGAATATTTAACCATTCAAACCAAGCCGAAGCAGCTGATAAAAAAATTGCAAGAAATGACCCTTGTCCTTGTGGTAGTGGTAAAAAGTATAAACAGTGTTGTGGAAAAAGTGGACCAAAAAAGGGAGCCTTCGCTTCTTGAGTAAAAGTATAGTCCCTTATCTTGTAAAAAGATTCTTACGATTCGATACAGATCAGCCTTTTATTTTTCTTTCTGCATTACTGGCATTTTTAGGAATATCTTTGGGTGTCACTGTTTTATTGGTAGCCATGGCTCTAATGAATGGTTTTGATAATGAGTTTAGAAAAAAACTTACTATTATGAATTATCCTATGACTATTATTCCAAAGTTTCATGGTTCAGTAAATGAGAACCTTCTTATTGACTTAGAATCAAAATTTCCATCACTTTCTTTTAGCCCTTTTGTTCAAGCTTCTATTATGGCAAGAAGTGGCTCCAAGTTAGAGGGTGGATATCTTTTTGGTGTAAACTTTGAGGATGAAGTAAAGGTCAATAGTATTTTATCCGAAGCGCTCCAAGACACCTCTATGAATAAGTTTGATGTCATTATCGGCAAAACATTAAAAGATGATTTTAATGTATACATTGATGATAGATTGATGTATATTTTTACAAATGTAGAACCAGGTGGCTTATCTGTAACTCCTAAAATAAAAAGATTTAAAATCAAAGGTATTTTTGATTCGGGTTTAACAGCATACGATAAGGCGTATAGTTATACAACATTAGCATCTCTACAAACAATGATGCATATGCCTCATAATCAATACGATGGCATACATATCTATTCGGCTGACCCTCATAATGATATACTCAAAATTAAAGATGCTTTACCAATAGGTGCAACTGTGAAAGGCTGGTGGGAAGATAATATAAACTTTTTTGCAGCACTTGAGCTTGAAAAAGCTTCACTCTTTATAGTCCTTATGCTTATTATATTAATAGCATCTATCAATATAATATCTTCATTACTAATGACAGTGATGAATAGAAGAGGTGAAATAGCACTTTTATTGTCACTAGGAGCAACAACAAAAGAGATTAAGAAAACTTTTCTTTATCTTGGTGTTGTTATCGGTATTGGTGGAATTTTAGCGGGTATTGTTTTAGGACTTGGGTCTATCTGGGTTCTTTGTACATTTGAAATTATTTCTTTGCCAAAAGATGTATACCCTACATCAACATTACCTTTAGACTTAACGATTAAAGACTTTATACTCATCGTTTTTGGTGCTTTTGGGATTGTTATTGCTTCGGCATATTATCCTGCTAAAAAAGCTAGTGAAGTTGATGTTCTTACTGTTTTAAGAAATGAATAATCACTCATCATTTGTTATTAGGTAATAAGGAAGGGTTAGCGTTCTCAAGAGTAAGTTAAGTGGTGCGACTATGATTTCTTTTCCTATAAGTGTATTGACATCGGGATTATCTAATGCCCCACTAACGCTTAATGTAGAAGAGAGTGCATCTCCATCAAGAAAAAGGTATCCTAAAACTGGAATCTTTGCAGCACTACTTCCCACATCTGTTCGTAGTTTTAAGGAAAGATCAATTGTGTTTTTTTTAAAACTAGCGGTACCATTACCTAAAATATCTAACTCCTGAGAATGAAAATAAATATCACTAATATTAAATATATCCTCTTGTGCTGAGAATTTCATATAAGCATTTTCTAGATGCAAGCCTTTGTCGTTATATCCCGGCATAGAAAATGTTACAAGAGAAGGTATTGTATTTACAAAGGCTAAAATATTATTGAGTAGTTTATAGTCTAAAATTGTAGTATCATTGATAGTAAAAATTCCCGTATATTTTTGAGTGTTTCCACTTAGATTAAATTGAAGTTTTCCACCATTAAAGTCAGATAACGAAAAGAGGTTTTCCATAAATTCATCATTGAAATCTTCTCCATAAGCGTGAAATTTATGTTTTTCATACTTAAGTCCAGCAACTCCTTTTTTATGAAGAAGTCCTGCTGTTAGTATTTTATTTTCATAATACAGGTATATTTTACTTGATAAAGCATGTCGGTCTTTACTAATATAGAGATATGAGTTTACGGTATTTATAGAAATCTTTAAATCACTATCATTTTGTGAAGTATCATCAAGGGAGTTAGCTATATCGATAACAGCATTAATATTGATTCCAATATCCTTAGCTTTGATATCAATTGTATCGTGCATTTTAATATTTACAGTATCATTTATATTTGCATCAAGGGAGTTGTTTGTAGTATTAAACTTTCCTTGAAGCGTATACTTATATATTGGTACATTGTTTTTAACTAAGAGGGGATAGGGATACTTAAGGTTAAACTGAATATCTATATCTTTATCGTGTGTTTTTTTTCGACAATTTCACTGAACCATTATCAATATTATATTTTTTTTAAAAATTTAGAACGAAAGGATAATAGACGCAAGGATGAAAAATCTATACTCCACATATCTTCTGTATCTGTCAATGAAATTTCTAATTCTTTAGATGTGATTTTCATGATGTTGTTCTTATCTGTAATTATATCAAACTTTACAGCATCTCCATTAAAGTAAAGTTCACCTAATTCTTTTGTAGAAAATCTAGCTCGTCTTGTTTGAAGGTAGCCTTTATGTTGTTTTGTATTGTACTGAGCATAAAGTTTGGTTTTAAAAAGATTCCCAATATTTAAATATGTATCGTGAAGAATAAGTATATTATTTTTAAATTCCACTTGCGTTGGATTTAAAAATGATTTTTCAGAATTTAATTTAAAGTCAAGAGTATCTTTAGTTGTAATAGTCAAAGATTTATCATATTTAATTTTTATATGATTGTTTTTCTTCTTTAACTCAATCTCACCAAAATAGATATCTTTTAAATTAAAGTCAAGGTTTATTCGCTGTTTGTTTAAATCAGCGTAACCTGAAGTTTCTGCCCTTCCTAAGTCTTTAGAATATATCTTAGTTTTTGGTATATTTAATTGTAACTTTTCTAAATCTAAAGCAAGCATGATTTTATCTATTTCAAGATTGTGTTTTTTAAGTCTCCAATAGGACTTATCCAGAATTATACTATCGTTATTGGATAAAATAGTATATGTAGCCTTAAGAGGTAAGTGTTTTGGATTAAGTTTAAAATCAATTGCATTGAGAGTGAATTTTGTAATTTCTAATTCGACTTTTCCCTCTGAACTCTTAGCATTATAAAAGACATTTATTTTACTATTTATAATATCTTGATATTTAGCTATCATATTATTAACACGAACATCGTAGTTATCTAACTCGACTTTTAAATTAAAAACATCAATATCGTGTCCTCTGTAAGTAAAGTTTCCCACACCTGTAAAGAATTCACCTTTAGCATCTACATCAATAGTCTGAAGATTGACCTTAAGTGTTAAATCAACTTTTGTTTTTCCCGTATTTTGTAAAAAAGGAACTTTTATTTTAAATTCTTCTAGTATTGTCAAGGTGTCTTTGTCTAGTTTCCCGTCAAAAAGGAGTTTAAGTGTTAATAACTCCTCAGGTTTTGTAAAGTCAATATTTAACCAACTAGAACCAAGTTTTGACTTATATGTTGTAGCCTGTTTTGGGTAAATATAAAATATACCATTTTTAAACTCTAAGTCTGTTGTTTTTGTGTGGATGCTGTCTAGATTTTTATTATAAGCGTATCTTAGGTCATTTCCTGTGGCAGATACATAAAGATTTTTATAAGCATTGTCAAAATCATTGAAGTTTATCCAGCCGTATATCGAGTGTAAAGATAGAGTAGAAAACTCTATAGCTTCATAAGCCCAATACCTAAGGTCTTTATGAAGATTAAGTTGTTCCATAAGATAGTTAACGCTTTTAATATCTTTAAGTGAATTGACCTTATAATAAAACACTTTTTCATTCATGAAACTAAAAATATTTAAAGAAATATCATCATGAATATTAAGCACAATAGAACTTGTCAGAGTTTTTGAGTGAGGATTGAGAATAATATTAGCACTTGCTATAATATCTCTTTTATTATCAGTATATTCCTTAATTTTAATATGAAGTAAACTCGATTCAAAATATAAAGAGCTATTTAAGTTGAAGTCAGGGGAGGTCACATTGAAATATCCATCTTCGCCTTTTTCATATTTAAAAGAAGCATGAATATTATTTAAGGTGATTTTATTAATTGATATTTTTTCAAATAGTGTATAAAAATAAGAAATCTCTTTTAAATACTTAGCGATTATGTCAGGCTCTATTTTAGAGTCGCTGTCATTAGTATGACGATTTATATTAATTTCTTTAACTGAAACATCTAAGTTTTGATTCCATTTAATGTATAATTGTTTAACTTTTATACTTGGCAACGATATACTATCGATATACAAACCATTTTGTAAGACAATAAATAATACTGAGAGTGAAAAGAATATGAATAATAAAAAGCTTGTAATAGTAAAGTATATTTTTGAAATAGCACTAATAATTATTTTATCTCTCATGTACTACCTAAATCAGCCTATTAAAACCTCTAAAATACTTTATATACCCAAAGGGTCTATTAACCAAATTATAGCACAACTTAAGCGTGAAAAATATGAGGTTTGTAAACTAGATTCATTTATTTTAAGACTTATTGGTTCTCCTCAAAGTGGTTGGATTAATATTGATTTAACTTCATTAACAAGAGCTGATTTCTTATATGCTCTAAGCCATTCAAAAGCAGCCTTAGAAGAGATTACACTTATTCCAGGTGAAACTAGCTATATATTTTTAAATCAGCTTTCTCAAAACCTTAAACTTGATAGAAAAAAATTACAAAAATATTATGAAAAATATAGACTTGTAAAAGAGGGTGGGCTTGTACCAAATACATATAAAATTCCTATTGGTATAAAAGAAGAGAAGTTGATGCAATTGCTTTTACAAAAATCCTCTAAACAAATGAAAGCTTTATCGTTAAAGTTTTTTGGTAACTTTGATGAGAAAAAATGGTTTCAATATGTAGCAATTGCATCTGTAATTCAAAAAGAGTCTGCAAATAATGAAGAGATGCCCATCGTGAGTTCTGTTATTTATAACCGTATCAAAAAAGGAATGAAACTTCAAATGGATGGAACACTCAATTATGGAAAATACTCGCATCTTAGAGTTACACCCAAGCGCATAAGGGAAGACAAATCAGTGTTTAATACTTATGTGCACAAAGGTATACCAAAAATACCAGTATGTAATGTAAGTTCTGAAGCAATCAAAGCCGCGATATTTCCAGCTAAAACTGATTACCTTTATTTTATGAAATCAAAAAATGGTACACACGATTTCTCGCGTTACTATTCTACACACTTAAAGAACATTAAGCGTGCTACGAAATGAAACAAATGATAAATTTCTATTAATCTTTATATAAGCAGAGTGTCCATTACCCAACTGTAGTGTATTATTATAACTTAAATACTAATTATATAGGATGTACAATGTCAAAAATTATTTGGACAAAAATCGACGAAGCTCCGGCTTTAGCAACATATTCACTAATCCCTATCGTAAATGCTTTTACTAAAGCAGCAGGCGTAGAGGTAGTAACTAGCGATATCTCATTAGCAGGTAGAGTTTTATCTGCAATGGGTTTAGCAGAAGATGAACTTTCTAAATTAGGTGAAGTTGTTCTTCAAGCAGATGGAAATATCATTAAACTTCCAAATATTTCTGCATCAGTTGGTCAACTTAAAGATTGTATCGCTGAACTTCAAGGTCAAGGTCATAAAATCCCTGATTATCCTGAAAATCCAGTAAATGACGCTGAAAAAGCTACACAAGCTAAATACTCTACTTGTTTAGGTTCTGCTGTTAATCCTGTTCTTCGTGAAGGTAACTCAGATAGACGAGCAGCAAATGCTGTTAAGAAATTTGCTCAAAAGAATCCACATAAATTGCGTGCATTCCCAGACGCTCCAAAATCGTATGTTGCTCATATGGAAGGCAATGGAGACTTTTTTGGTAACGAAAAATCAGTTACATTAGAAAAAGCACAAAAAGTTACTATCGCAATTAATGGTAAAGAATTAACAACTATCGAAGCTATTGATGGTGAGATTCTTGATGGTACATATATGTCAATCGCTGCACTTAATACTTTTTATGCAAAAACTATTGCAGATGCTAAAACAAACGATGTTTTATGGTCTTTACATCTTAAAGCAACAATGATGAAAATCTCTGATCCAATTATGTTCGGTTATGGTTTCAAAGCATTCTTCCCAGAAGTATTTGCTAAATATGCAGATACATTTGCCCAGTTAAAAGTTAATCCTAATCAAGGTATGTCAGATTTAGAGAATAAAATTGCTGGTCATGCGCAAGAAGCTGAAATTAAAGCTGCTTTTTTAAGTGTTGTTGAAGCTGATTCTCCAAAAATTGCTATGGTTGATTCTGATAAAGGAACAACTAACTTTAATGCATCTAATGATGTTATTATTGATGCTTCAATGCCAGTTGTTGTTCGTGAAGGTGGTAAACAATGGGATAGAACAGGTGCTGCACAAGAATGTGTTGCTGTTGTTCCAGATTCTACTTACGCAATGTTTCACCAAGAAATGGTAGCGGACTGTGTTAAAAATGGTCAGTACGATGTAACAAAAATGGGAACTATGCAAAATGTAGGTCTTATGGCACAAAAAGCTGAAGAGTACGGTTCTCATCCAACAACTTTTGAATTAGCAGAATCTGGTACAGTTACTGTTACAGGTGCTGATGGCGTTCTAATGAGTTTTGAATGTGAAGCTGGTGATATTTGGAGAATGTCTCGTACTAAGGATATTCCTATTAAAGACTGGGTTCGTTTAGCAGTTGAGAGAGCAGGTATTGAAAAAGTTCCTACGATTTTCTGGTTAGATGAAAATCGTGCTCATGATGTTCAAGTTAAAATCAAAGTAGATGCATATCTTAAAGATTTTGATACTACAGGTTTAGATATCCAATTTATGAATGTAACTGATGCTACTCGTTTTACAAATGCTCGTGTTAGAGAAGGTAAAATGACTATTGCTGTAACTGGAAATGTTCTTCGTGATCACCTTACGGATATGTACCCAATTTTAGAGCTTGGAACATCTGCGAAAATGCTTTCAATCGTTCCATTATTAGCCGGTGGTGGTTTATATGAAACTGGTGCTGGTGGGTCTGCTCCAAAGCATGTTGATCAGTTTTTAGCTGAAGGTCACCTTCGTTGGGATTCTTTAGGTGAGATCTTAGCGCTTGCTGAATCTTTACGATTCCTAGGTATCAAAAACTCAGATGCAAAACTTACAGCTTTAACTGCTGGTCTTGATGTTGCAAATGACGCTTACTTAGATAACAACAAAGAGCCAGGCAGAAAAGCGGGTCAACCAGATAACAAGGCATCTCACTTTTTCGTAGCGCAATACTGGGCCAAAGCACTTGCCGAGGGTGATAATGCTGAGTTAGCTGCTAAATTTGCACCTGTTGCAAAAGAATTAACTGAAAAAAGAAGATATAATAATCGCTGAACTTCTTGCAGTAGAAGGTAAAGCACAAGATATCGGTGGTTACTTCAACCCAGATGAAGCGAAAGCTGAAGCTGCTATGAGACCATCTGCAACTTTAAATGCAATCATAAACGCTATTTAAGCCTAAAGTCTAACGCAACAGAGGGACTAAATCCCGAATTGCGTAACCTTTAAAATATTTTTTAGTCCTATTGGGCTAAGAGTGTAAACAAACTTTTGATTTTTAGCTAAATATATTTAGCTAAAAACAAAGAGTTAAAAAAAGCTAAAAGGAATTGAATGGCAAGTAAAGTAACAGTCATTGGAACAGGTAATTTTGGATCGACAGTAGCGTTTATATTAGCTATGCGTGGTTCATGCCATGAAGTAGTTCTTCATGGTAGAAATATAGATGTAGCAAAAGGTAAGGCGCTCGACATGTCTCAAGCTGCAAATGCTGCAAGAGAGCATACTATTGTTAGAGCAGCTGAGGGTCCTGAGGATATGGCTGATAGTCAAGTTGTAGTTATTACAGCTGGTGCTCCAAGAACACCTGGGATGAGTAGAGATGATTTACTTACAAAAAAATGCTGATATTGTTAAAAAGTATGCCTTAGAAATTAAAGAGCATGCACCAGATGCTATCGTTGTGGTTGTTAGTAATCCACTCGATGTAATGGCGTATGTTGTCCATAAATACACAGGATTCCCAAGAGAAAGAATTTTAGGAATGGCTGGTATTTTAGACTCTGCAAGAATGGCTCACTTTATCTATGAAAAATTAGGTTATGGAGCAGGACAAATTCGTGCAACCATCATGGGTGGTCACGGTGATACAATGGTGCCTCTTCCAAAGTTTACTACCGTTGCTGGTGTTCCTATTTCAGATTTATTAGATTCTGAAGAAATTGGTGAAATTGTTAAAAAAACAAGAGATGGTGGCGCTCAAATCGTTAATCTTCTTGGAAATGGTTCAGCTTATTATGCCCCAGCAAAATCAACTGCTGTAATGGTTGACGCAATTCTCAAAGATACAAATCAAATTCACTCATGCGCTATGATGCTTAAAGGTGAATATGGTTATAACGATATCGTAAGTGGTGTTCCTGTTATGATTGGTGCACAAGGTGGAGAAAAAATCATTGAAATGACATTGAATGATTTACAAAGAACGAGATTTAAAAACTCTGTTGCATCTGTACAAGATATGGTAGATTCTTTACGTAAATCTAAATTTTTTGATGACTGCGAGGAAGATACAAATGCGTAAAGTTGGAATAGTTGGAGCAGGGGCAGTTGGAGCAAGTGCAGCATACGCTTTAACTTTAATGGGAACATGTAAAGAAATCGTTTTATTTGATGTCGCACCTGGTGTTGCGCAAGGAAAAGCAATCGACATTGCACAAGCTGCATATTATGCACCTCAAGATACGATTGTTACACATGCAGATACTCCGAGTGATATGAAAAATTGCGATATCGTTGTTATTACAGCAGGAGTTCCAAGAAAACCAGGAATGACACGAGCTGATTTACTTATGATAAATGCAAAAATTATGAAAAGTGTTGTTAGAGATATTATAGAAAACTCTCCAAAAGCAATTATTATTTGCGTTTCAAACCCACTTGATGTAATGACATATGCAATTCATAAAATTACAGGTTGGAATAAAAATAGAATTATTGGTATGGCTGGAGCACTTGACGGTTCTAGAATGGCATATCAAATTTCAAAACTTACTGGAATGAGTGCAAAACAAACAGGTAGTTTAGTTATTGGTGACCATGGTGAAAATATGATTCCTCTTCCACAAAAAATTCAAGTAGGGGACATACCTTTAAATGAATTAATATCAAAAAAAGATATGGAAGGCATAATTGAGCGTACTAGATTTGGTGGAGCTGAAATAGTGAAGTATCTTGGTACTTCTGGCTACTATGGACCAGGTCGTGCAATAGCACATATGGTTGAAGCTATTTTAAATGATAGTAAAACGGTTGTTTCATGTTCTGTACTTTTAGAAGGTGAATATGGCTATTTTAATGTTACCGCTGGTGTTCCTGTAGTACTAGCAAAAAATGGTATTGAGAAAATAATTGAGTTAGAATTAGACGAAGACACAGAAGCAAAATTTAAAATCTCTGTAGATTCTATTCAAAGTGGTATAGATATTTTAAATGAAAACAATTTTTTTAAAGGAGAATAGTAATGAGTACGCGTATTGAAAAAGACACAATGGGTGATATCGAGGTTCCTGTAGATGCTTACTGGGCTGCACAAACACAAAGAAGTATACAAAACTTTGCTATTGGTGAAGAAACTATGCCTTATGAAATAACAAGAGGTTTTTCTTACTTAAAAAAAGCAGCTGCTTTAGTTAATGCTGATTTAGGAACGCTTGATAAAGATATAGCAAATGCAATAGCAGGTGCTGCTGATGATATGCTAGCTGGAAAACTCGATGGTAATTATCCTCTCGTTGTATGGCAAACAGGTTCTGGAACTCAGTCTAATATGAACAACAATGAAGTTCTTGCAAATCGTGCAACAGAAATTCTTGGTGGTGATTTTAGAAAAGATAAGCTTGTTCACCCAAATGACCATGTTAATAAATCACAAAGTTCAAACGATACTTACCCTGACAGCACTTCATATTGCTGCGGTTATAGCCGTTGAAACAAATGTAATTCCTGCAATACAGAAGTTAAAAGCAACACTTACCGAAAAATCAGCTAAGTTTGAATCAGTTGTTAAAATTGGTCGTACACATCTCCAAGATGCTACGCCTCTAACACTTGGTCAAGAGATTAGCGCTTGGGTTGAGATGCTAAACAAGTGTGAAAAAATGGCTAAAGATTCTCTTGAAGCTGTTCGTGAATTGGCACTTGGTGGAACAGCAGTTGGAACAGGTCTTAACGCACACCCCGAGATGGGCGTAAGAGTTGCTAAAAAGATTAGTGAATTGACTGGGCATGATTTTATCACTGCTCCAAATAAATTTCACTCACTTACTTCTCATGATGCACTTGTATATTCTCATGGTGCACTTAAGGCGCTTGCGGCTGATATGATGAAAATTGCAAATGATGTAAGATGGTTAGCATCTGGTCCTCGTTGTGGAATAGGTGAGTTAGAAATTCCAGCTAATGAGCCTGGTTCTTCGATTATGCCAGGAAAAGTAAATCCTACACAAGCTGAAGCAGTAACTATGGTTACATGTCAAGTTTTTGGAAATGATGTAGCAATCTCTATGGGTGCTTCTCAAGGAAATTTTGAACTTAATGTTTTTAAACCAGTTATTGCATACAACTATTTACAATCGTGTCGTTTATTAGCAGATTCTATTAGATCTTTTAACGATCATTGTGCAGCTGGTTTAGAACCTGTTGCTGATAGAATAGATTATTACTTACAAAATTCACTTATGTTAGTTACTGCATTAAATCCATATATTGGGTATGATAACGCAGCTAAAATTGCTAAAACAGCACATAAAAATAATTCTACTCTTAAAGAGACTGCAATTGAGTTAGGTCTTTTAACAGCAGAAGAATTTGATAAGTACGTTATCCCAGAAAACATGACTGCCCCTAAGGCCTAAAGACATTAGCATAGTTGAATTTCGCCAAGTCTTAAATTATAAAGGCTATAAGTGCGGCTTACTGCATGTGGGCTTTCTGCCGAAGAAAACTAGCGTTAGCATAGCGAAAGGGATTTTATTCCTTTCGCGTTTTAATAATGAAATTTAAGGAGAATAGATGAATATACATGAATATCAAGCGAAACAGGTTTTTGCTAAATATGGAGTACCTGTACCAAAAGGTATTATGGTTGAATCAGTAGACGCTGCTGTTGAAGCTGCAAAAGAATTAGGTGGCCCAGTATGGGTTGTTAAAGCGCAAATTCATGCAGGTGGACGTGGTCTTGGTGGTGGTGTTAAGCTTGCTAAGTCTATTGAAGAAGTAAGAGAATTAGCAGATGAAATTCTTGGTATGACTTTGGTTACACACCAAACAGATGCTGCTGGTAAATTAGTTCAAAAATTATACATCGAAGATGGTGCTGATATTGCTGATGAATTTTATCTTTCTGTTGTTCTTGATAGAAAATTAGAAATGCCTTTAATCATGGCATCTACAGAGGGTGGTATGAACATTGAAGATGTTGCAGAAAATACTCCTGAAAAAATAATCACAATACCTGTTGATCCAGCTATCGGTTTTCAAGGTTTTCATGGCCGTGAGTTGGCTTTTGGTCTTGGTATCACAGACAAAGCAGAACAAAAGAAGATTATTTCTTTCGCTCAAAAACTTTTCAAACTTTATATGGAAAATGATGCAGAGATGATTGAAATCAACCCTCTTGTTCGTACAGGAAGCGGTGATTTTTTAGCGCTTGATGGAAAAATGGGCTTTGATAATTCAGCGCTTGGTCGCCAAGCAGAGATTTTAGCAATGAGAGACTTTACAGAAGAAGATGCCGATGAAGTTGAAGCTGCTAAATACGGTCTTTCTTATGTTGCACTTGATGGTGAAATCGGCTGTATGGTAAATGGTGCCGGTCTTGCTATGGGTACGATGGATACGATTAACTACATGGGTGGAACGCCTGCTAACTTTCTAGATGTTGGTGGAAGTGCAAATGCTGAGACAGTTGCTAAAGGTTTTGAGATTATTCTTAAAAACCCTAAAGTAAAAGCAATTTTTGTAAATATTTTTGGTGGAATCGTTCGTTGTGATCGTATTGCTAATGGTATTATCGAAGCGACTAAAATCACAGAGATTAATGTACCAGTAGTTGTGCGTCTTGATGGAACAAATGCTCCTGAAGCATCTGAGATTCTTAAAAAAGCAAATATCGCAAACTTAATTGTTGCAGACGATTTAGGTGACGGTGCTGCTAAGTCAGTTGCTGCTGCTAAGGGAGAATAATTAATGTCAATACTAGTAAATAAAGATACAAAAGTAATCGTTCAAGGTTTTACAGGGAAAGAGGGTTCTTTTCACGCTGAGCAATGTCTAGCTTATGGTACAAAAATTGTTGGTGGTGTTACACCAAACAAAGGTGGACAAGAGCATTTAGGTAAACCAGTATTTAATACTGTTGCAGATGCTGTAAAAAATACAGGAGCTACTGTTTCTATGATTTTTGTTCCACCTGCTTTTGTTGGTGACGCTGTAATGGAAGCTGCTGAAGCTGGGATTGAACTTGCTGTAATCATTACAGAAGGTGCTCCGGTTAAAGATATGCAAATGGCTAAAGCACATGCTACTAAACATGGTATGAAAACACTTGGGCCAAACTGTCCTGGTATTATTACTGCTGATGAATGTAAAATTGGAATCATGCCTGGTATGATTTTCAAAAAAGGTAATGTTGGTCTTATTTCTAAGTCTGGTACATTAACATACGAGGGTACAAACCAAGTTGTTAAAGCAGGTTATGGTATTTCTACTGCTGTTGGTATTGGTGGAGATCCGATTATTGGTCTTTCATACAACCAACTTCTTCCAATGTTTGAAGCTGATCCAGATACTGAATGTATCGTTATGATTGGTGAAATTGGTGGAGATCTTGAAATTCAAGCGGCTAAACTTATCAAAGAGTCAATCACTAAACCTGTTGTTGCTTTTATCGCAGGTCAGACTGCTCCTAAAGGTAAAACTATGGGTCACGCAGGTGCTATTGTTTCTGGTTCTGCTGGAACTGCTAAAGAAAAAATGGAAGCACTTGAAGCTGCCGGTGTAACAGTTGTTGTTTCTCCTGCAGAAATAGGAAAGGCTGTTGCTAAAGTCTTAGGTAAATAAAATCTCTAGATGCAAGACTTTTAATAAAGTTTCTTGCATCTAATAAATCTATACTCCCTCTCTAAATCTCTATATTGATTAATATTAAACCTTTATACTTTCCCAAAAGAAATCAACATGTTTCTCAAACTGAGTTGACAAAGCATTTGTAGATAGCGAATCAAAGCGTAAAAGAGTAACTTGAAGTCTGATGTAGAAGAGGGTGGATAAAAACTCATAAGAGACAAGCATAGGGTCCCCAGACTTGATTAAATCATTTTGCATCATTATAAAAAACCCCTCTGAGAGTATCTTTATATTTTTATCATGAAAATCACTTATAAACTGCTCTCTAAGCACATCATTTTGAAACAATTCTATAAGTAGTATTCTAAACATACTTTCATTACTCTTATCAAATGCTAATAGCTTGTACTGCATTGTGTACTTCTTTAAAAAGGGTTTACCTTTTAAGGCTGCTTCTTGGATACTTTCTCCCGAAAAGGAGAAGGGTGAGGCAAAGATATCTTTTGTAATCTGTAAAAAGATATCTTCCTTATTTTTAAAGTGATTATATAAAGCACTTTCCCTAATTCCTACATTTGCTGCAATTTTTCGTACACTTGAACCCTTATATCCTAACTCAGAGAAGAGGGCTTTAGCCTCTTTTAGTATTTTAGCTTTAGTTGAAGTAGGCTTGAGAGAAGTCGTATTTTCGGTCATATTTACACCTTTTAGCTGATTATGAACACTTGTTAATATAGATAGAAGTATATATGAACAATTGTTAATGTAAGCTTACTGAGCAAGAACACTTGTTCATACTTTTAATTACATAGGTGAACAAGTGTTCTTGAGTAAAAAATTGTATATAAAGGATAAGTAGAGTAAAATCTGCCTAGGTATAACAGATAGTGACTTGAGTAATCAAGAGGAAAGTCCGAGCTGCTGTAAGACAGTGTTCCATTTAACGAATGGCCGTAGTAATGCGAGGGAAAGTGCAACAGAGATTAGACTTCTATTAGTAATAATAGCAAAGGTGAAAAGGTGGAGTAAGAGCCCACCAGTCTCTATAGTAATATAGAGAGCTTGTAAACCCAACATGGCAGCAAGAAACAGATGGTCAGCGTCTTACAATGCTACTGTTTCGCTAGAGGTATGATGTGTAAACCATACAGTAGATTAATACTATCAACACAAAACTCGGCTTATGTTATGCCTATTAAAACTTTATCTCTCTATATTGTTTAATATTAATAACTCTATTCGAATGAGTTTTTATTGCTCTGAGCTAAATACTCATCAAACCATGTTTGCAAATCTTTTCCATATTTATGTTCTGATAATTTAAATGTTTCTATACCAGTACTCATGTATTCATCATAAATTGTATCTGCAGGCATAATGAGAGTTACTTTTTGATGTCTAAGCCAATTTTGTAAGAGTATGTTGAAGTCGGATTTTCTACTTCTCCAATATTTTATTCTCTCTTGGATAACTTCTTGAGTATTCATCGTATATTTCCTTTAATTATTTTCATTATATCTTATTCTATAAATGTTAATTTAATTAAAACAGCTTATAATTATCCTATATTTTATTATAAAAGGTTTTATATGGGTGGTTTTGCTGGTGGAGATGAGAGCGGGTATTGGGATGTAGATGATTTAATTAGTTTGGATGATGATACGTCTAATACTACGAGTAGTGCATTTAAACCAAACATAGAAATTAATACTAATCAATACAGTATTAAAGTCTACTCTAAAACAGGAGACTTCTATAATGCGATAAGCTTTGTTCCTTGCCAATGTGAAGTCTTAACTATTGAGGACTTTAAAGATACTTCTTTAGCACAAAAGAGCATCTCTCAAGCTTATAAAGCATTAAGTAGTCTTAGTGAAGGTTTAGATATTTTGGATTTCTTTTATGAGTATAAAGTCACAATAAGCAAAGATATTCCTAGTAAGACAAACCTAGAAGAAGTTTCTTCATATACAATGGCTTTTATGTATTTGGCCAAAGAAGTATATAATCTTGTGCTAAGCTCTGAGGAACTAATAAAAATATCAAATACTATAGATGCCCAAATACTAGAAGACACGGAATAACACAGCATCCTTTTTTTCAATAGAATTTACATTATGTTAATCAATATAAAAGTAAGGAGATTATATAAGGGTTTCTAAGCCATTATTTAAATTTATTAGTGCATAATATCGTCACTAAGCTTTCTATAGCTATTTGGAGTAATTTCACATTGAATACAAATAAAGACAAACTAATAAACGATATACAGCAATTGCTAAACACATACGATGGAGTTGATAAAACTTCTATAAATCCAAACCTCTTAGAGTTTATGGATGAGGCAACATTAATCAGTATTATAAATTCGCTTTTAACACAGAAAGAAGACGCAAAAGAGTCTGATTTAGACTGGTTAGAGAAATTTAAAAAAGATATTAATTAATATTTTCTAATTTTACTGTTAATTTTAGATTTTATTAAGTTATATATTATATAATTTCGGCTCAGTTAAACAAGCTTTAACTAATTATTTAAGTGGCCCCGTCGTCTAGCGGTTAGGATCCATGGTTTTCATCCATGTCACAGGAGTTCAATTCTCCTCGGGGTCACCACTTATATCACACCTACTTTATTTAACTTAATAATGCAATCACTAAGAAGTATAGGTATTTAAATATGTTCAAGAAAAAGCTAGAATTTACATTCCTCTTTGTTATCCTTCTTTCCATCTCTCTTTTAGTCTTTAATTTTTATACGAGTTATACTTTTAAAAACAATGATATTTCAGAGAATTTTAAACAGAGAATAAAGATTAAAGAAAAAGAAGTACTTCAATATATGAAACAAAATTTTGGAGTTACTTATAAATTTCCAATAATTGTAACTGATAAATTTAAAGGAAAACTGTATGGACTTACTTCATATAAAGAAGGTAAAATTAAAATATATTTGAATAAAAATGTTATGCAAGAAAGTATGGACTATATGGTTCAAAGCGTTATTGCGCATGAGTATGCGCATGCTCTTCTTTTTAAACTTAAGCATTTTGACTCTAAAGTTGATGGACATTCACAAGAGTGGAAAGAAACTTGTGAAAAACTCGGTGGTGTTGATTGTCAGCAGTATGTTGATAGACATGAGATAATTATGTCGAAAATGCCCTTTAGCTCTACCTTCTAACTAAATGTTTAAGTATCTCTACAACCTGCGATTCAGATTGAACAACTGCTGACGCTGCTGCATCTATTTCTTTAAGAGCATGTGTAAATTCTTTAGGGTGAATAACGATTAGTTTTTTATCTAAAGCATTCGCATATCCAGCATAGTAAGCTGCATTCCATTGCTTATACTTTTCTCCAAACTTTACTACAACAATATCTGCTTGTTTGATGTAGGTATTGTTACGCATAGAGTTTATTTTTGCACTCGCATGGTCATTATAAAAATCACTTCCCTGCTCCCCTACTACATTTTTAGCTATATCGTCACTACTTGTGTGATTGTACTCAGGGCTAAGACATATAATGCTATAATCTTTACAAGCATCTACAATCTCATCTCTCCAGTTTGAATGAATTTCTCCCGCAAGATATATTGTGTACATTTAGAGTTCCTTTTTTTTGAGTTTGCGTCTCCATGAACTGTATGCCGAAAATGATGGATTTCCTTCGACTGTCATTTCATACGCAGCTTTATAGCTACAGTTATTTTTTTCTTTATAATCTCCAACTATCTTTATTACCATCTCTTTATCTGCTTGTTTATAGGTACCTTTTAAAGTCTTGACTAGGTTTATTGTTTCCATAGACATATCGCTTCGCATAACTATCCTTTTAACTTTTTAGAAACAAGTTCATTTACTACTTTTGGATTTGCTTTACCACCTGTAGCTTTAAGAACTTGACCCACAAAAAAGCCTATAAGCTTTGTATTTCCAGCTCTAAACTTAGCAACATTGTCTGGATTTTTTGCAATAACTTCGTCAATAATAGGTGAGATTTTAGAAGGATCACTTATTTGCACAAGTCCTTTATCCTCAACTATTTTTGTCGGGTTTTCTCCAGACTTTACCATCTCTTCAAATACTTGTTTAGCAATCTTGCTTGAAATAGTTTTATCATCAATCATCTTAACAAGCCCAGCTATTTGCGAAGCATTGAACTTTAACTCGTCTAATTGTTTTTCTTTAAGCTCTCTAGCTACATCATTCGCGACAATATTAGCTAAACCTACAGGAATACTGAAAACCGATAGAGCTTCTCCATAAAAAGAAGATAGTTTCTCATCACGCGCTAAAGTATTAGCCACTTCACTATTGAGTCCAAGCTTATCCGTGTACTTAGCAAAGAGTATCTTTTGAGCGTCACTCATAGGCACAACTTCACCATCTATTTGTGCTTTCTTAACTTCTGGCTTAGATGCTACTTCAACTACTTTTGTCTTTTTAGCCCAAGAATTTTTAAGACCAACAATCTTGTTAAACACAGGTTTCTCATCCGTATAATCGATAGGATCAGCATAAAAATAGCCCTGTCTTTCAAACTGAAATCTCTCATCAGGCTTATCTGCAAGAACAGAAGGTTCAATAAGCGCATTTTTGACAACCCTTAAAGAGTCAGCATTTATATCCTCTATTCCCTCAGGAGCTTCATCTGAGAATAATCTATCATAAAGTCTTACTTCTATAGGCTTAGCATCTGCAAAACTCACCCATTGAATGGCACTTTTAACCTTGACACCACTTGTATCTGAACCACTTTTAGAATCAGGATAATACTCGGCTTTTATTTCAACGATAGCGCCACTAGCATCTTTGATTATTTCCTTACACTTAATGATGTAAGCATGCTTAAGTCTTACAGGTTGCTCAGGCGTAAGACGAAAGTAAGCCTTAGGAGCTTGTTCCATAAAGTCATCGCGTTCAATATAAATCTCACGAGAAAAAGGCAACTTGCGTGAACCTTTTTTATCTATGTCATCAGGAAAATACGAAGCATCTAGCTCTTCACTTCCCTCATAATTTTCTATCGTTACTTTTAATGGGTCAAGCACACATAAAACACGTGGTACTTTTGTATTTAAATCATCTCTGATGCAGAATTCAAGTTGCGCAACGTCAACCATAGAGTTTGCTTTTGCTATACCTATTTGGTCACAAAAATTCAAAATAGATTCTGGTGTATACCCTCTTCTTCGGTATCCTGCTATTGTTGGCATCCTAGGATCATCCCAGCCACTCACTTGTTTACTCTGCACGATTTCTAAAAGCTTTCTTTTACTCATAACCGTATAGTTGATGCCAAGTCTTGCAAATTCGTGCTGGTACGGTCTTTTTGGCTTTAAACCAAGCGTATCGAGTACCCAGTTATACACATCACGATTGTTTTCAAACTCAAGCGTACAAATAGAGTGAGAAACACCTTCAATATAATCAGATAAACAATGCGCAAAGTCATACATAGGGTAAATAGACCAAGCATCCCCTGCTCTAAAATGATGTGAATGTTTAATGCGGTAAAGAAGAGGATCTCTCATCTTCATATTTGTAGCAGACATATCTATCTTAGCTCTTAGTACATGCTCCCCGTCTTTAAACTCACCCTTTTTCATTCTCTCAAAAAGGTCTAAATTTTCTTCAACCGTTCGTTTGTAAAATTTACTACGCTTACCAGCTTCTTTGAGTGTACCACGGTATTCTCTCATCTCTTCTTCAGGAAGTGAATCAACATACGCTTTGTCCATTTTAATGAGCTCTACTGCATAATCGTATATCTTAGGAAAATAATCAGAAGTAAAATGAACACTATTACCCCAGTCAAAACCAAGCCACTCTACCGCATCTTTAAGCGCTTCTACATACTTTATGTCTTCTTTGCTTGGATTTGTATCATCCATTCTAAGATTACAATGACCATTATAGTCTCTTGCAATACCAAAGTTTATCACAATAGATTTAGCATGTCCAATATGAGGGAAGCCGTTTGGCTCGGGAGGAAACCTTGTAACGATTTCTTCGTACTTACCTGATTTTAAGTCCTCTTCAACGATTGTTCGTAAAAAATCTTTGCGCTCACTCATTGTTTAGGAATCTTTGGTTTAAGGTTTAAAACCATATCTGCTGCAAGTTTAGCGTCTTTTCTCTCCGGCGGTACTATAAATGCAGGTTCTAATGCAATAGCTTCATCAGCAGTTATAATTGAGTTTTCAAAAGCAAACACTATTAAGCTTCTATATGAAAACACCAAAGTTTTATAACCTTTTTCATCTTTAGAAAGACAAGCATAGCTTGTTTGGTTTGCTGCATACGTCACTTGACCATTTGCAAGTTTAGTCTCACTATCCATACTTAATTTATCCAACTGCAATGAATATGTTTTACACCATTCTTTTACTTTTTGAAGCAATATATCTTCTGTCATCTGATTTCCTTTATTCTATTAAGCGCATTGTAATATAAAAACACTATTGCACTTATTAAGTGTGACAATTGCTCATGATATTACCCTCTCATTTTGTTGTGTTATTTTAGCTTTTTAGGAATAATAATTTAGAAAATATTGTTTTTTTTCTTGGGATAATATAAGTTTATTCTTTTGAATTTTTATTACAATATTTTTGATAGTTACGTATATAGTCAAAAATAATTTTTTTTGATTCTTCTCTCATGTCATCATTTAGTGATTTATTTATATGTACATCGTTAAGTTCATTATATATTATAATGTCCCTAACCCAACTTCATCATCCAAAATTAAAAAAGACCTATATTCGGGGCTTTAAAGCCTTTTAAAATATTTTACCTGTACCACATCTATATTATTCTATAAAAGTTTTAGTAACATCTCCTGCTCCGTATTTAATCTCAAGTGCATCATAAATCTCTTTTTGCTTCTCATTTAATTCTGAACTTTGTCGTATATAGAGTGTTGAGCCATCTTTACACTTCATACTGGTAGTAATCCTTTTTTGATTTCTCAGAATATGCCTTATCGTATCCCAACTATAGTGAATACCTTTTTGTTTAAGTTTGTACCTTATTGTATGGATAATACTATAAGCTAAAAGAGTAATAAAGAGATGCCCATCTACTCTAGTCTGTGTTTGATGAAATATAGGTCTTAATCCTAATTCAGACTTTAAACTCTTAAATACTGATTCTAAATCAGTAAGTGTTGTATATGTTTTCCATAGAGTCTTCTCATCCATTGTTTGGTTATTGGTTCTAAGACAATAGATACCATTAATAGCACTTTTATTATCAAGTGTCTTCTTCTCACTCCAAGTTATATCTATTGCATTATAGCTATCTGGGTCTTTAGTGACAGTAGTTGAATAGTATTGAGATATAGATGGATATTTCTCTTTGAGCCTTCCTATGGTCTCTATCACCTTATCATAAGCCTTAGTTCTTCTTTTGAGAGAGAGTCCATCTTTTAAATATTGTAGCTTCTCTATAAAAAGAGTTTGTACTCTTTTTGCATAGCTTCCTCTTTAGCCTCTCTAGCAGTAGAGTGTATAAATAACTCAGTCTCTTTAGTTTCTTCATTGACAACCTTCATAGCTCTTACTATAGCATTGTCATTTTTATCTAATTTTACAGGAGTTGATTTCTCTTCATCAAACTGTTTATTGCGTTTTCTGCTGACAACTAGGTATTCATAGCTATTCTCAATAAGATAATCAATATTCTCCTGCGATGCTATACCAGCATCCATAATCAATAATGATTTATGAGAGGATAAAAGGTTTTTTTCTTTTTGAGGAACTTTCAATTTATCTAACATCTCTTTAAATGTTGTGGCTTCACCAATATTCCCATCAAATATCTCACTCTTTCTTACAAACCCACTACTATCAAGCATTACTGCTAGAGTAATGATTTTAGCATCACTTCTTTTTTCCTTACTTCTTCCTCTTTTAGCTTTCTCTACTCCCTCAACACCACCTTCAAAGTATGTGTTAGTAAGGTCATAAAGAGTTATTGTTTCATCATACTCAAATATTGCTTTTTGGGTAGTATATAGATGCTTTTCTAAGTCATCTTTATGAGCTAAAAGCTTATCGGATATTCTATAGATACTATTAGAAGATATCTTATTATAATCACACCCTATAAGCTCATTAATAGCACTTGTATTACATAAGTAATCATAAGCTTTAGCTTCACTACTAGGATTAGCAATCTTTGCTATTAGAGTGCCTATAGCACTATTGTATTGAATATTTGTAAAACCTAACTCTTTTAGTTTAGCATCTAGTTTTAACTCTTTGATTGTTTCATAAAGTATATTCTCTATACCTATATCTTTTATATCACTATTTTTTATTGTAGTTGTATCTATCTCTTTGTATCTATCTTCATCATTAAGAGTTGTATCTACTACTGCTTGTGCTGATATGATTTTTAGAGCATAGTGTTGTGCGATTGTTTCTAAATCTTTATCTAGTGTAAACAGACTTGGAGCCTGTTTGATAATCTCATCTACTCTTTTGGATAAAGTAGCCCAATCTTCTTGTTCTACATTAAAATCACTTCCTAAATTAAGGAGAGTTCTTTTCTTCACCTTTTTACCAACTCTTATGGATTCCATTAATCTATAAGTGTAATAGTTCTGAGTTGAGTCTTTTTTGCTCTTAGAGATTGTTTTAATTATGTACATGCGAAGATTGTAGCAAATTAAGCATTAATATAAACTTAAATAATATTATATTCGGGTACCACATTAGTATATTTGAAAGGTGATTTCCCTAAAACAAGTGGTTTAATATCCAAAAGAATTGTCAAATTTGAGGATTTAGTGGATTTCTGCTTGGAAAATGATGAAGTTG
>JAUZSC010000033.1 GCA_030949825.1 Sulfurimonas sp. | reverse complement strand
TTGTCGAGGACTCGGTAAGATAGAAGATATATCAGAATTATTAAAACCTGATACTGTTGAAGAAGTTGGTATTAAAATATATAAAACATTGAATAAGTAATTTTGACAATAGAGCTCTATCTACTAACTCTTAGGAATGCTATAAGCAGCTTCTAGTAACTCCCTGATTGTCTTTTGTAATTTTCCTACACCAGCACTTTTTAAAACATTTCTTACTGTATTTGGCTCGACAGCATCGAGTAGTGGTAAAAATTCCAAATAATCCTTTCTTGGATTATCAACTAAAATTACACTTGTTTCATCATCTAACATTGTCGCCAATCTTATGACATCGGTAAGGTGTTTTTTAGCATCTGGATGAGCATCTTTTAAAAGATTAATGTGGGCATGAATTTTTAATGGAATGAGTACCTCTGGAGTTGCAATATGTAGTCCCTCAATGTTTGTAGTATATTTTATTAGTAACTCAAAATAATCTTTATCTAAAAGTATTGCAGAAAGGTACTTATAAAACTCGGGTGTTGTGATAGGTATAATATGGCTATCTTTTACGATGGCTGAGTCGTGAGTATGAATTGCAAAGAGTTCAATTTGTTCAGGATATGTTTTATCTTCACTATCAAAAAACCTAAAGAGGTTATGTCTAGAATCATTAGTCGTGCGTTGTTTAGTTTTGTATCCAGCTAGTTCAATAAAGCCCAACAGTCTTTTAATAAATGCTTCATTGTTTTTTGAGATAACTACATAATCTTCATCATAGTCTTTAAAGTAATCAGTAAAATTTACTAGTCCTTGAATCATTGTAAGATACCTTTTATATCGGTATAGAGTTCACTCATCGCATCCATCACTCTATTGTCTTGTATACTTACATTATTTTTGAGTGATAAGTATAGAGAAATTTTATCTACAATTTCACTTTGAATCTGAAGTGGGGAATATCTCCATAATTCAATTTCAATAAGCTCATTATCATATTCTTTTTCATAGATTGAAATTGAATTCTTATGTTCTAGTATTTTCTCAAACTGTTTCTTCTCAAGCGCATAGATAGCTTTTTATTTGTAATGTTTGCATAGACTGATAAGGCACTATAAGAGGCTTTAACTTTCTTCTCAAAATATACTAAATCTTTTTCTTTCACAAAAACTCTATCTTGAACAGGAGATTTTAATAGCTTCATCAGATTATCAATCTCAATATTACTATTTAATGAGTATTTATGCTTTCGTCCATATAAGCATACAGTCAATAATTCATATGCAACAAGTTCATTCAAAGCTCTACTTGTACTCATCTTAGTAACATTAAATATAGCAGCACTTTCATTAATATCTAACTCAAAGTGTTGTTGTGTGTAGGAATAAATTAAGATAGTTTGAGCTAATTTGGAGAGTTTTTTATTTATTCGTTTTTTCCTCTTAGTATTAATATCTTTTAAATATATCAATAACTGCGGTAAGTAAATAGACTCATTTGATATAAAAGAGAGACTATTTTCAATTAAATATTTTTTAGTGGAATTACTAATATTTGCTATACTTAAAGCAAGAGGTAAAGAAAAAGCTTCCTTAAAGAGCGATAAATGTTTTTTAATACTTTGTAAGTCTTGCTCATTAGTATGTAAAACAACTACATTAACATTCTCTATCTTGATGGTAAAAATTTCATAATTACTTTTTATCGCAACCGGTAATGATTTCTTATACTCTAGCTTCATATGACTGATAGATACATCTAAATGTAATATTTTTTCAAGATATGAAATAAGCTCATTTATATTCTTCATGTCTAATTGTAACGTAAATTAGTATATGTAACAATTTATAAGTTAAATAGTTTAAAATGAGTTATATGTAATCACACTTCACTCGAACAATTTCCTCTGACTGAAATTCTCTTATTTTCATTTCTCTCTCAACAAGAGGTACTAATGCTAAAATTGATTTATACGATAAGAAGAAATTTGAAATAGAGCCATAAGCATCTTTTGTGTTGGCATTAGAATAATCTTTTTTTCCATCACTTATTTCCTTAAAATGTTTTTTTCATCGCTAATTGTGTCTTCGCTTAACTTTGCATAACTAATCTTTTTTCTGAAAAAATGAGACTGCCCCAAAGTAACATCGGCATCATTTGCTAAAGCTCTTTTACCAAATGCAACAGTATCTATATTATTAAGCAAGCGAAACTCTAAGTCTTCGTAGCTCTCTTTAATACCAGCATCTTCTTTTATAAATTCTTGAAGTGTAGAAGTTTCAAATCTTAAAACTGTAGTTTTAAAACTTTTGCCTAAAAAAAGAATAAATAGAAGTAGATAAAAAATAACCATTTTGTAAAAAGAATATATCAAAATCTTTATTTATGTTTTCAATAAGAACATCAATATTGATAGTGTTGAGTTTACCTCTATCTAAATATATGTATCTAAAAAAACTTTCTCTATGCTCACGCTGCATTAATAAATACATAGACACCAATATATAATGAATATCAACGGTGATGTATTTAATAGGGTCTTTGTTTGCTTTTTTAATTTCGCCGATAAAAACATAAGGAACGGTTCGATCTTTACCAATTGCATTTATTGCTTTGAATAAACTAGCAAGAAATAGTTTAAACATATCTTTACTATTAAAAAAATTATCGGTATCAAATATATCAGAACTAAAATGCCTGTCGCAAAATAAATGTTCATCGACAAGCATCTCTCTCGCTCTGTCTTTAAAGTTCATTTCGTTTTTATACTTTTCTTCATAATAACAAAGCTCGCCGTATTGATGCACATACTCTTTAATTATTTTTTCTCTTTTTTGAAGAGGAGTTAATTTAGTATTTGCATTTTGAGAATTTTGTGTTTCGGTATTTAACATTTTCCCAACTGTTTCATTAACTATCTCAACAATATTGTTTGAGCCTCCCGATGTTTTTTGTTTTGTGTTATCTTCTTCTTCCGGTTTCGTAAGAGAGTATATTCTTAAATCATCTTTTTCCATTGTGGTATCATCTTTGAAAGTTATAAAAATATGACCGTTCTCTAATCTAACAATTGATTTTAGATTAGGATTTTTTTCAAGTACCTTTTTTTGAGCTTTTTCATCTTCGGCTTCTTGTTTTTCTTTTTGGCTTTCTTGCGTTTCTTCTTTGTATGTGTTTATTAAAACATCTTCTGTTTTAGTTGAAAAATAATTTTCTTCATTTTCATCTCCAACAATATTAATAAGAACATCTTTTAAGTCACTTTTGTAAATTGTTGATTTTATAGTAACTATTAAATCACTATCCTCCTGCTCATCTAATTCTAAACCAAACTTTCTAGCATTGCGCAACATATATAAAACTTCGCCTAAGTCAATTTGGTTATTTACATAATCAAGATTTACTTTTTCTTCAACGGCTTTTATGTAAGTTATAAAACGCATAGGGTCATTATAAATATCCAACGCAAATTTATTAGCAACGCCAACACTAATTACTAATTCACCATTGCTAGAAACCGTAATCTTACTGCCAAATATTTCAACAAGCATAATTGCTTCTGCGGCAGTTATTGTAATTTTACCTTTTGTGTTTTTTAATAAATCAACGAGTACTTCCATTCTTTTTTTATATTTTTTTGGGTCGGAGTTTTCAATAATTATACCTAGCTTTTCTTCCTCGACAGTCTTCCTATTTAAATATGGGTTTAGTGCTTCTTCTTGCTTAGCTTTTCCCAGTTTATAAATACGAGAAATGTAGTATAAAATATAAGGCGAAAACACCAAAAGCATAATGCTAAAAAAAATACTCTTTCAATAGTTCAAAAAATGTCATTATTTTTCCTTTTTTATAAATTTGTTTAAATAGCCTTTAAGCGTTTAAAATACTTATAGCTATACCAATGTATTAAATTAAAGAGTTTATTTCTTTTAGCATACTTAAAATTACTTTTACGGCTATTCTTGTATCAATTTCAACTGTAATTTTTATAAAACTTGTAAAATTTTACTCGTTTAAGCTTTGAATTTGAGTTTTTAATTTTTTTTGGATTCTTTGAGCCAGTATAGGGTCAAACAAAGTTTATACTAGCAGTAAGATAGTCTCATCTTAGCTAAGACTCTAGCTATACTAGCATCTAAGCTTAAAAAAAAAAGCCAGATTATGCTAAAAACGCTTAGACTCTAGTTGTACTAGACATATGCTCAAATTAAATACAAAAAGCAACTAAAAACGCTAAGACTCTAGATATACTAGCATCTAAGCTGAAATATTACTTATGTTTCACGCTGTTTCTTCTTGAAAACTTTCATCGTTTTTGTCAGTAAAAATATGCCATTTTTCATCAGAAATATTTCTCGTATTTTCTATTTTTTCTATATCAAAAACATTCAAAAACTCAATATCTTTTTCTTCAAAACCACGCTTTTCAATTTGGCTTTTTATACCATTCCAGCTTCGTCTTATTACTTCATTTTTCTTGTAGTAACTTTTCAATATTTTATAATTAGGTTTGCCAATGTAAGTAATTAATGTATCTAAAATAAAACTAACAGTAGCTACTCTAAAAAGCTTTTCATCCTCCTCAATTAATGCAACAGTAATCGGCTTTGCCTTATAAGCATTTCCGAAAAAATTAACATAAGTTAATTTACCAATCATAGTATTCATAAGCACTTGTACCAAGCGATATCTATTCATCTTTTTATTGTATCTCGAAACTAAATAACCACTGTAAGAAAAATCAAATTGTATATTTTCAGAAACACTAAAATCTATTTTATACTTTCTCACTTGTGTCAATTTATCAGTGCTACCTAAATCTTTTTTTGCTATATCGATTACATCGTACGGAGCGTCATTTTTAACATAACGGTACTTTATATACTCAACAGTGTTCCTTTTATTCTTAGCATAATGCTCAATCCAATCACCCAACACTTCCACAAAAAAGTTATAGTTTAAATCAATAAGCGCTATCTTTGTATTCTCACTTTCGTAAACATGGCTAGAATTTTTAGCACCACTTTCTCTTAATTTGTTTTCTTCTTTTATTCTAAAAAACATATATAAAAAGAACTCTTTTGAATGTTCTGCATTTAAAAAATATTGAAATATATGCATTGGGTCTTTGTAAAAAACATCACCACTCCCGTATAGCTCTTCTTTAAAATTATAAGTACTCATTTCTACTTCCCTCTATTCTAGTTTCTTCAACATTGGCTACTTCATCTTCTTCAACTGTTTCACTTTCTTTCACGCTATCATCTTTAATTAAAGCATTCATAATTGCAAACTCTCGCAACTCATCAAGTGTCATTTTTCCATTTAAAACCAATAGAGCTTTATCAGCTAACTGCTTTTTACTTTTTGTTTTTATTAGATTTTCTTTTGCTCTAATTGCCGCTAGTTTTTTCTTAAACAACTTACTCGCAGCTTCTTTTTCCTGAGCAAACTTTTCTTCTAGTTCCCTCTTTTCTTTTTCAAGTAATGCTATATCATTTGCACTCATATTGTTCTCCATGTTTTTTAATTTAGTTATTATTATAAAACAAGTAGCGATTAAAATATTTATCGTTATATATTTTATGCTCTCACATTATACATGTACACTAGTGATTATAAACGCTATCCATATTGCAAATTAAACAAGCAAACTGGAAATTAAAGAGCGTACTCGGAAATAAAAAAGAGTATCATAATATTGTAACTAGCATCTACTATCAAGGTAAAGATATTTTTATAGATACGGATAGTAAACTACTATTTCAGATGGTGTGTGAACATTTCTTTTATAAACACAAAAAAGTCAAATTAAAATTGAACTTGCAACACTTATTTGGTGTAATGTATCCGCAAGCTTATAGGCTCTATGTATATAATCTTATTTATAAAAAATTGACAAAAAAGAAAATCAAAGATGATATATTTAGCGTCAAGGATGATAAAGAGCTATTTTATAGAGTTATGCTAGATAGCCAGATGGAGGCACATCAAAAGAGAGTTTTAAGAATCATCAAATTACTAAATATTAACTTTAAAAAAGAGAGTGACAGACTTCATAGAGTGCTATTTAACACAAAGAAAAAGAAAGATTTTTATATAAGTGATGATGTTTACAATATGTCTAAAAAGACTTGCTAAATTATTAGATGCAAGAAAAATATTTTACGAATAATTGCTTATTATTATAAATACTACTATAATATTATTTATAATCTATAAATTGGATATATAATATTATGATAATACTTAAGTCTATAAATGAATACCGAGAACAAATCGCTACATACATAAAATCATTACGATTAGAAGAGGGTACGCATACTCAAAGAACAAAAGCTAGCCAATGTGGCATAGCATTTGGTACCTATGTTAAACTAGAAAATGTCGGAAAAGGTTCTATAGAGATGCTGCTTAAAGTCTTATCAAGTTATGGCTTATTATCTAAAATAGATGAACTTACAAAAATAATAGAATTATCTCCAAGCGAAAAGATATCTCAAGCTAAAATCCATAATAAGAAAAGAGTGCGTCATAGCGTTAAGGAGAATAAACATGATTGAGGTATCTCTATTTGGGAATAAAGTTGGCGTACTAGAACAACGAAAAGAAGGGATATTTTTTGATTTTTATGAAAGTTTCCGAGCAAGTTCTCTTCCAATATCTCCTTATAAACTTGATCCCGAAATAAAAATGAAATACAATTACTTTGACAGCATGTTTGCTGATGGTTTACCAGGTATCTTCAACGACAGTATGCCTGATGGCTACGGTGCAATGATGATGTTAAAACACTTTGGACAAAAACAGAGTACTGGTATGCTAACACCTCTGCAAAAACTTGCTTTTGTGGGAACTGATGGTATAGGTGCTTTAGAATATACCCCATGTGAGGAATATCATGATATGTTTGATATAGATATTTCTACGCTACCAAAAACACTAAAAAGTGAATACGAAGGTACTGTACCTGAGGTATTAGCAAACTTAATTAAGTTACCTTCACCAGGTGGTGCTCGCCCTAAGACATCTGTTTTATATGATCCTACAAAAAACATTATGAAAGGTGGGCATACGAGTAATGCCACAGAAAATTTGCAACCATGGATTGTTAAATTTGATGAAGAGGGTTCGCAACTTACTACTTTAGAAAAACTCTATCAAGATATAGCCAAAAAGTCAGGGATATTAACTCCCATAACAAAACTACTGCATGTAAATGATGAAGTACATTTTGCTATTAAAAGATTTGATAGAATAGGTAAAGAAAAACTTCACCAAGCTACAGTATCTGGTCTACAACATTTAAGTCATATGCAAAGTAATAATTTCTCTTATGAAAATCTGCTAGTAATGACCCAACAGCTCACGAAAGATATGCTACAAGTTCAGGATATGTATAAACGTATGGTATTAAATGTAATAGGTAAAAATTGCGATGATCATCTTAAAAATACATCTTTTAGTATGACTTCAGATGGTAGTTGGAATTTGTCTCCTATATACGATGTAGTTTATAATACTGGTCCAGCAACATTTGGGGAGCATTTTTTATCTATCAATAAAAAAAATAAAGATATTACAAGAAATGATTTACTTCATGCTGGAGAAAATGTTGCTTTGTCTCATAGAGAAATGAATACTTATATAGATCAAGTGCTTGATTCTTTTAGTGATCATCTAAAAGATACTAATGTGTATGGATTAGAGAAAAACTTAGTAAAAGAACTTAATAATATTACAACTATTTGAGTTTTTTTACTACTTGAGCATGTTCTCAAATGCAAGGATCGTTTGTGCTTGCTGTACAAAAGCTTAACAATGAGATTATTAATAATCCTAAGTTTAAAGACCTGCTCGCTCAATAGTACGCATTCTCAAAAGAAATATTTCTTTTGAGAACATTCTAATCAGCAATGTGCTTATTTGTTTTAGTTGGCTTAACCCAGATAGCAAATATTAAAAAACCGATACCAATAACTAGGCTTACTATTTCAAATTCAATCATCTTTTTAGTTCCTTTATTGATTAGAATTGTCCCACCTATTGCAAGTATTAAGGCAAAGGAACATAAACTAATATCCTGCGCACTTATGATAGTTAGAAATATTGCAATAGCAAAAAGTGGAGATTATCTGGTGGTGTAATTGAGATGCTTTAGACAGCCACTCTCTTAATGTCTTCAAAAGAAATCGTATTACTGTCTATCAGTCTAAGCAATATATCTAAAGGCTTACTTTGAGTCACTTCAGCAGTTTCGTATTTATGAAACGCTCTTATACCACCACCGAAAATCAATGCAGCTTCTTGTTGATTAATATGCAGTTTTTTTCTTATTCTTTTTAGCTCGTCAGTAGTTAAAAAATGATCAATTTCTCTTTTGAAGTTGGCAATTTCAAGTTTTGTTGATTTTAAATCTTGCGGAGATAAAAAAGCCTCCTTGCATTCTAAACAATATTCACCTGATTGCTTCACTTGTGTTTCATGCGATTTATATGTGTATGTTGTTAGTTCAGTCTTATACTCAACTTTTCCATTACAAATTGGACAGTTTGTCATGTTCGTTCCTTGAAAGATATTACAATAACTTTATCATCATATTAGGTACTTTATTCGCTAGAAAAGAGGAAGGTTTTATATTTTTCTCTCATGAAATTCATCAGCGGAATATAGATAATCCTATATCTATATGTAAAGGTACTGGAATGCCAACAAGCAAACATTTAGTGCATGTTAATGAGTATAATCATTACGTCTCTACTCATAAAGAAAAAGCATTAAATACATTTGAATTATTAAAAAAGAATATGGAAAAAATATCAAAGTTCACTAAAGTTCCTACTATCGCATACTTGTCAAATATTTATGTTAAGGATGAAAGTCTTGTTATGATAAGCAAGAATGATGCTTTTGATATTGAACATATAATCCTTGACTACAAGGAACGAGATGAAATAAATGTAATATTGCTAAGTGATGGTGGAATGATTTCATCTGCTATACAAATAGTAGAAACACTTTATAAGTATTTTAAAAAGGTTAATTTTATTGTAACTTATGAGGCTCATTCAGCAGCATCTATGATGTTTATGTCTGCGAATAAAATAATAATGATTCCATCGAGTTCTCTAGGTCTGTACAATACATATATGGAATCCCCAGCTACAAAGAATGATTTACCTACTGATATTTTGCTGAAATCTGCTAAAGACGCTAAAAATCGTTTAGTGTATTTAATATTCTTAATCTAAGGAGTAGATACAAAAATTGGGATGAAGATATGTGTGATAGAATTATTAGAAATTGTAAATCAAATTTACAGATAATCATTAATTTCCCAACATATTGGCTTATGAAGTATACATTTAAAGCATACATAACAAATAATGAAAACTTTGATAGATATGTTCTAACTCCTTTATGGAAACATTTTACGCGAAACGGTAGAAAGGCTAGAAAAATTGTAAAGTTCTTTATTGAAACTGGTGTAAAGTTTGGACACGATACTCCTATCATGCATACACATATTGAACATAGTGGATTAAATATTGAATTAGCTAAAGGTGAGTTATCTGAAATCTTAAGAGAAACAACTTTTTTATCTATGAAAATATTTGAAGATAAAACTATTCATAAAATATTTTTAAATAAATTCACTTACATGTATCGCTAAACACTATCTGTGTGAAATCTAACTAGAGCATTTCACACACACCTTAGCACCACTACCATTTCTTTTTAACAATAATAATTCATAGGCTTAGCCGTACTACATCTGATTTATATTTAGCCATGAAAAAGATTTCTGAACAGTTTGTATCACTCGAAAATAAAAGATGATAAAAACAGGTGAAGAAGTGAGGTACTAGGGAGACAAGGGAATAAATCCCTTGAACTATGTCATTGCAACATAGGTGCGAAAACGCACATAAGCAGTAATGTGAATACAAGCTTATTCATAAAATCTCCCTTATTTGGTATCTTGGAGGGTAAAAAAAAAGGTCGAAAGGTAATTAATCCTTCGACCTTAAAAAGCTTTTACCGCTCCGTTGATACCAATAAGTTTGTATTCACAGACAAAAGTATAGCAAAAAATACATAAATAAGGAAATAAAAATATGAGTGTGCCAAGCAAAGCTAAGGCAATCAAGCTGGACAATCCAGCTCAGGTAAAGATTAGCCATCAGCCTGAAACCAAACTACACATATTAGGCGGTAACAAATAATATGAAGCTGTAGTAAGGGCAGTCTATCAGCCACAATGCTTCGGCGTGAAGGTGTTGAGCCCCGTAATATTTATCGTCACACCTGACCAAAGTCTTCATTTACTGGAAGTCAGCATTTATATAAGCGAAATTAAAAAGTGTTTTTCTAGTTTTTAACACTAGCCCAATAAAAGAAGAAAAGGTTAGCTTAGACAAGAGGTGTCGGGGTCTAAGTCCGTAGCGGGTAGATGAATTGATTGTTTTGGAACTTGGGAGAGCCTTGTGATTTCTGAATGTTATGCCTAGAGCCGAAGAGGTTAGGGTGTAATTTCACAAGGCAGTCGGATTAATCCATAGTAGAGGTGTAAATAGGGTAATGCCTATTGAGGTTGAAATAAACCACTCGAAGGGATTAACAATTTAATGTAAGGAGGTAACTTAACAATGTCAAACTCGGAGTTGAATAACACTTTGTATAAATTATCTTCTCTATCAAAGTGTGCGAAAGAGAATAAAACATTTCAGTTTGAGAGCTTAGCTCATCATCTAAATGTAGAGTTCCTAAAAGATTGCTACAACAACCTTGCTAGAAACAAGGCAGTAGGAATAGATAAAGTAAGCTGGCAAGATTATAATAGTAATTTGGATGAAAATCTGAGAAAGCTAGTGCAAAGATTGAAAAATAAATCTTTTAGACCACTTCCTGCAAAAAGAGTGTATATCCCTAAAGGGAATAGTGAAACAAGACCCTTAGGAATTTCAACTATTGAAAATAAGATAGTAGAGAGTGGTATATCACAAATATTGCAAAGTATCTATGAGATGGACTTTTTAGATTGCTCTTATGGTTGTAGACCAAAAAGAAATACACATCAAGCACTTAACCAAATAGATACAACTATTATGAGTAAACCTGTAAATCATATTGTAGAAGCAGACATCAAAGGTTTCTTTGATAATGTAAACCACAATATGTTGATAGAGTTCCTAAATATTAGAATAAAAGACAGTAGTTTGATATTTCTAATAAAGAGATTTCTAAAAGCAGGATATATTGATGATAATCTACTTATTAAAACAGATGTAGGTACTCCTCAAGGAAGTATCTTCAGTCCACTATTAGCTAATATATTTTTGCACTATGTTTTAGATACTTGGTTTGAAAAAGAGGTAAAAACACATATCAGAGGATACTGCGAACTTGTTCGCTACGCCGATGATTTCGTATGCTTAGTTCAATATAAAGATGATGCTAATAAAATAGTATCAGCACTATACAAACGATTTAACAAATATGGATTAACGCTACATCCTGATAAAACAAGAGTCTTCTCGTTTGGTAGATTTGAAAGAGGTAACTCTCAAAATAAAAATCGTAAAGCCAATACATTTGACTTTTTAGGTTTTACTCACTTTAGTGATAAAACAAGAAAAGGATACTTTAAAGTAGGGCGAAAAACAGCAATGAAGAAATTTAGAGCTAAAATAAAAGAGTTGAATATTTGGTTAAAACAGATAAGAAACTTAGTCCCTACAAAAGAGTGGTGGAAAATACTACAAGCTAAACTAAGAGGACACTTTCAATACTATGGAGTAAGTGGAAACTTCCCATCTATTAAAAGGTATTACTCTTTAGCTTTAAAAATGGTTCATAAATGGTTAAATCGTAGAAGCCAGAAGAAAAGTATGAGTTGGAGTAAATTATATAATTACTTAACTCTATACCCACTTCCACAACCAAGTATAAAACATAATTTCTACACTTTATCTCATAAGTTTGTGAGTTAAATTGAAGAGCCGTATGAGGGAAATCTTCAAGTACGGTTCTGTGAGGGGCATTCTGCACCTCCGAAATATTAAATTAAATAAAAAGGAGGGTGGCGATGTCTACTCTACAAAGAAAAAAACAACACAAGAGAACATTTGTTTGACGCAATTTTGATTGTGACAAGCTTATCTTTTCTCGTAGTTGCGGTGTATGCAATTTGGGTTATTGACAAAGGAAAACATATTGGACTTTAAAAAACTAGCTAAAGCTAAGACTGTTGCTAGAGATGATGTTCTTATGCAAAAAAAGAATAGTTCTTATCGGAGGGGCTAAGTCTTCAGGAAGACACATGCTTGCAAAGAAGATACAGCCTAAGATTAACAATGCTATTATTGTGAGTATTGATAGCGTTAGTGCGTACACTAGAGAGTTCTTGATGAAGAAAGTATACAAAAATGAAGGACTGCCATCAGACTCTTTGGAATACTACCACAAGATACAACCTCTTGAGTATGACCAGTTCATGGAAACCATTAAACATTTAATTGAGTATAACAATTCAAACATCATAGCCATTGCTAACTACTTCGAGCAATTCACAAATAAAGAGTGGGTAGAAAAATGAAGTACTTTGCAAAGATATATGGATACAAGATAGATTTTGTGTATATGCAAAACAAGAAGTATAAAGAAGGACTTAAAGTACTCGCTCCTATTCAAACACTAGATAAAAGGCTAAAATTCTGGTTAAGGGTATTCGCTTATGAGTCGAATCCGCCAATCATCATATTCGTAATATAATGGAAAACAACTCTATCAAAAAGTATTCTCAATGCGATGTATTTGCTTAGCTTCTTTGCACTTATATTGATACCCATGCTCTCAAAAGGATAATAATAAAAGCCCTATTCTACTACTACCCTTTTTTCTCTTGACCAAACACAAAAGAATTTACCTATTCCTAAGATTTTTAAGTGAGCTTTATATAAAAAATAGTATTTCTGAAATTAATTCAAAGGTTTAAAATGAAGAAAATAGTTATAGGAAGTTTAGCATTAGTGCTAACAGTAGTGTTTAGTGGTTGTGCAAATAAAGTACCTACTTATTCTCCAAAAACAGCAAATATCATGCAACTCAAAGGTATGTCTTCAGATGCTAAAACTTCTGTGGGAAAATTTACTGATTCAGGGAATGAAGAAACAAAAGTTATGTGTAGACTTGCTACTCCTATTGGAACACCAAGCGGAGAAACATTCACATCTTATATTCAGGATGCTTTAACACAAGAGCTAATGTTAGCAGATAAGTTCGATCCAAAATCAAGTAATATCTTAACGGCTAATCTCAATGATATTTATGGAAGTACAACATTAGGAAATGCTTATTGGGAGTTTAAAGTAACCGTTAAGTCTTCTAATGGAACAAGTTTTGATACTAATTCAAGATATGATTACGATTCAAGTTATTTTGCTGGTTCAGCATGTTCTGAAATGCAACGATCGTTTGTACCTGCTGTACAAAAACTTAATAATGAGATTATTAATAATCCTAAGTTTAAAGACCTGCTCGCTCAATAGTACTCATTCTCAAAAGATATATTTCTTTTGAGAGCATTCTAGTGTGTAGTATGTTTATTTATTATTTGTTTATTATTTGTTTTGTAACAAAGTCATCAACTTCTTTTTCAGTTACATTGAGTAATTTGCTTTTGTCGTAAATATATAATAAGTGCAATTCATTTTCAATTACTGCTAAATAGCTTATGAGTCTATAGCCAGCACTTTTACCTTTATTTTTATCGCTATTGGCTACTCTTACTTTAAATACATTTGATTTTAGCTCTATTCCTAAATCTTCTTTTGTATGTACTGAATGTAAAAAATCTTTAATATCTAAATCTATATTTCGGTATGTTTTAGATAATTTTTTTAAAGCTTTTTTGTATAACTCTTGTTCTACTACTGTATATTTATACATCTTCAATTGTTACTATTGTTGAAGTTCTATGACCTAAACCATTTTTTGCATCTCTTAGGCTATCCCCTATCATAGATAAATCATTTAATACTTCATCATCATATGCAGTTTTTCCATCATCTATGACTTTATAATCATTTATCATATTGTCTTTTTTGAACAAATTTAATAGTTCCAAAAAGATAGTTGATTTTACACTATTTACATCTATTTGAAGTTGCATTTTATTTCCTTGTAGCTTTATTTTAACATAAATAATATATCACTATCTTTAAAAATTTATTAGATAATATTTTTAACTAATGCTACTGCGTACGATAAAGGTGTTTGAGTATTTTTCTTTGTCTTTAATATTTAAATTAAATTTATAAGAGATATATTTTCACTTATTATATGGCAGCCCAATACTCAGACAACTTAGCATTATAATACCGGGCAGCATCTTCTCTCTTCATCCGTTGGGGCTTATTTTTTATCTCTATTTTTTTCTTCCATGATCCATTCACCATATAAAGAGAACTCTTTTCTATATAACAAGCTTCTCCATAAGTTTGGAAGTCTTTATTTTCTTTTATTGGTTTAGCTTTCATACACGCTAACCTATAAAGCTATTTCTTTATTCATGTAATAACCTTTGTTAATTTTATTTCTTAAAATCTTCTCTAATTCTATTTCACATTCTTTTTCTGTATTGAAATACATTTTTATAAGACCTGTAGGTTTTCTATTTTTAAGAGCACCGTACTCTCTAATAAGTAAATAATTATCAAAAAGTGTCTTAAATACTTGTAAAAGATAATATCGTGTACTATTTTCTACATTTCTTAATAGTATGAGCTTTTTATATATCGAATGTTGTTTTAATTTCATCTGATTTAAAATAAGCCTCAATAGCTCTATTTGTAATAATATCAAAGATTTCTTTCTCTTTCATATCTTTAAAGTCACTTTCTTGTGCTGTTGCAATTAATTTCATTCTTTTTATATTTATTGCAGTAAAAGCTACTCTTTTACTTATTGTTTCAATAATAACTTCTTTTTCTTCATTAGTAGCTATATTTTCCTCTTCTTGCATTTTATTAATCCTTTTTCATTTAAGTTAGCCATATTATACATTTTTTTAAGGATTGACACAAGGAAGCCTAAAAAACATAAAAATAGCTAAAAAAGTGATTCTTAAATAAAGCATAAATTAAATTTATTCGACCCATAATACCTCTTTTTTATTATACATAAAGTGTAATTAAGTATAATATATATAAAATACCTCCTAAATCATGGAGAAATGAGAGAAATATGGATAATGAAAAACTGCTAAGTTTGCTTGTAAAGTACCAAAAAGCATTTATAAATGAAAAAAAGACCTTAAATGCTTCAAATAATACTCTTAGTGTTTATAACTATATTTTAGATGAGTTCTATGAGTTTATTGTAGAAGATGGAACAATTTATGATGTTTTAGAAATAGATAAGAGTTATGTGCTTTCATTCGTTACTAATAATGAAAAGGCTTCAACAAACACTAAATCACTTAAATTATCTATTATGAAGTCTTTTCTGTCTTTTATTGAAGAAGAGGAGAAGCTTGATGGAAAATTGACTTATAGCCTGAAAAAGCTTACTATTAAAAAAGAATCTATAGAAGTTGAGGCTTTAGACGATGAAGAGGTGATTAAACTTTTAGAGTACCTTAGAACTAAAAAGGTATCTTTTAATAGTGTAAGAGATAGACTCTTAATAAAGTTAATTCTCTTTACAGGAGTACGAGCAAGTGAGTGTTTAGGAATTAATTTATCTGACTTATCCTTAGTTGAAGATGATACTGTATATAAAGTAAGAGTATTTGGTAAAGGATCTAAAGAGAGGTTTGTGTACATTGCAGCAGATAAGATTAATCGTGAGCTAGAGTATCTAAATGAATTTTTAGTAGATTATATTGCTATCACCAATAAAAACAAAGCAATGAGTAGAATAGGGCTTTATAAGATGATTAGTAACAAGATGAGAGCTGCTGGTATTTATAAAAAAAGGTGTTCACATACTTAGACATACTTTTGCTCGAAGGCTTGTGGCTAAAAATATTAATCTCGTAACTATTTCAGAGTTACTAGGGCATACAGATATCAGTATTACGGCTAAGGTTTATGCTAAGAGTAATGAGGGGAATAAAATTCGGGCTGTTTTGGGGTAGGGTGGAGACTAGTTTAAGGGACTACTATTAGGATATAACCATTCTTTGTGAAGAGCCCTATCTCCACCAATTGAATATAAGTATATTCAGTATCGCAGTTGCTTAAATAACTAAATCAAGAAGTTCAGAGAACATTCTTACTTTTGTTCAACAAGATACAAAGAGCTTGATAATCAAACTAATCTCTACCAAGTTGCTAAAGAACAAGTAGTCTATCAATACACAAATAGAAAAGCAATCTTAAAGTATGAATCTCAAATAAACAACTTCAACCTTTTAGTAGAGCAAAAGCATAAAGAAAAACTTTTACTCTGGCAACAACAAAAGAGAGAACTGAAACAAAAGCTTTACACACCTATCCGAAAAAGTAAAGAAAGTGTGGAGTCCAAGATTTGGGGTTAATGTCGTAATTATCGCAATAGGTATTTTACTTGTGGTCGATTGAAAGAGGTTTATAGGGTTTAGCTTAGGACAAAGGACGAAGGTTTTGCATAATGAGAGAAGATTCTTAAAATATTTTGAATATTCAATGAAGATGTATGGTTGAATGTTGAATTTAAATATGAACTAGAATCTTGACTTATTACTTTATATATAAAACTATAAGCCTGTATATAATTAATTACACAGACATAAAGCAGTCATAGTACTGTTTTATCATGCCATATAGAAAATACGATAACCCCCTGTGTCAGCATAGTTGTCCGAAACTTATGATATAAATCTTATCAAGGAACAAGACAATGAGATATAGTAAAGAATTTAAAGAAGCAACGGTAAAAAAAAGTATTACAGATGAAAGAGACACAAAGTATGGTGAAGATAGCAAAAGCCTTAAATATCTCTAAGGCTACTCTTTATAAATGGGTAGAGAATGCAAGTAAGCATAATACAACAGATGGTGTCATAACACTTAGCAACAAGCTCCAAATACTCAAAGAGAGCTACAGTCTGAGTGAAGAAGAACTCAATGCTTACTGTAGAGAGAAAGGCTTATTTAAACATCAACTGGGAGAGTGGGAGAAGGAGTTCCTTAAAGCTAATAAATCTGAAGACACTCATAGCAAGAAAGCCCTAGAGGAAGAGAGAAGTAAAAGCAAAGCCTTGTCTAAAGAGTTACGACGAAAGGAGAAGGCTTTAGCAGAAACAGCCACACTCTTAGTATTGCAAAAAAAGTTTCAAGCACTGTTGGAGGGAGAGGAAGTATGACCCCTCTAGCAGTGCGAAAAGATATATTGAATTTAGTCACACAAGCCCATACAGATGGTGCACCTATGTACAAGATAGCTCCTATAATAGGATGTAGTACAAGAACATTGAAAAGATGGCAAGCCAGTGAGCAGGATAAGCGAACCCAGCGAACAAACTTCACACCAGCCAATAAACTCTCTCAAGAGGAGAAAGAATATCTCATAAGTGTTGCTAACAATGAAGAATATAAGAACCTATCTGCACATCAAATAGTTCCAAAGCTTGCTGACAAGGGGATTTATCTTGCATCAGAGTCAACATTCTATAGAGTACTCAAAGAGCATAATCAACTAACACATAGACATAAACAAAAAGTAGCTACTAAGAGTAAGCCCACACCTTTAGTAGCTGCAAAGCCTAATCAAATATACAGTTGGGATATCACCTATCTGCCTACAACAGTACAGGGTATATTTTACTATCTTTACCTCTTTATGGATATCTACAGTCGTAAGATAGTAGGATGGCAAATCTACACCAAACAGAGTGCTGAGTTAGCCTCTGAGGTTATCAAAGATATTGCAATTAATGAGAACATTGAAGTAGATGCAGTAACACTGCATTCGGATAATGGCTCTCCTATGAAAGGAGCAACCTTTTTAACAACACTTCAAAAACTTGGCATTATGCCTACCTTTAGTAGACCTAGTGTGAGTAACGACAACCCTTATTCAGAATCACTTTTTAAAACACTCAAATATACACCATCCTACCCAAATAAGCCATTTGATAGTGTAGTCGATGCAAGGATATGGTGTGAGACATTTGTGACTTGGTATAACCATCAGCACTGTCATAGTAGTATTGGGTTTGTGACACCAGTTCAAAGACACTTACTTCAAGATGAGGAGATTTTAAAGAAGAGACATCTAGTTTATGAAAAAGCGAAAGTAGCTAATCCTCTTAGATGGAGTGGTACTACTCGTAACTGGTATTTTATCAAAAAGGTACATTTAAATCCAAATAAAGCAAAGGTAAATAATATAGCTGATAGAGTTTCAGATGAAAGACATTCAAGTTAGACAAAGGTGGTACTTTTTAGGTACTTAATTTGGACAACTAGCCTGACATCTACCGCAAGTGAGCTATATGATGAATAATTATCATGAACTACACAAGCATTTTTAAAACCATTTTCAAATGTATTGTTGATAACTTTTGTGCCTCGTGACTTGTTTGCAATAATCAAAGTGTTACGCTCATTCTGAAAAGTCCAATGCCAATATTTAAAACTATTGATTTTACATCCTGTTTCATCAATACCTATAATAGGTACTTGTTCTAAGATGGTAGTAATCCTATCTATAGTGCTTAGTGAAAGCTTTGAAGCTTTTGCTAATAAACCTGTAATACTTCCCTCTGATAGTTTGATGTTAAATAGATTCTTCATAAGTGCTACTATTCGCATATTTGACATATATTGAGAAACACTTAGATATGCAACCATCGCTATAACAGTTGAACCATAACTTATATTTGGAGCTATTGTAAATGAACTATTGTCATGATTTTCATATCCACAAGAGAAACACTTTTTAGAGAAGCTTTGATACTCTGTTATTTTATTATCAATAGATGAGAGTTCAATATCAAGAACTTGTCTCCTCTCTTTGAGTTTAGCTACTACAGTAGATATATCGACATTACACTTTTTACAGTGCGTCAAAGAATAAGGCAGTGTAACAATCTCATCAGGAGTATCACTTTGTAAAAGTGTAACTCCATCTCTTCCTAATTGCCCACCAACACTTTTATTACTCTTCTCTCGAAGAGATTGGTTTTTATTGTTTCTTTTTTTGGGAGGTGCTATCTCACTTGATGGTGAGATACTTGAGTTATTGGTACCCCGAGGGCATTTCCTCAGCTTCGCTTCAGGGCAATTCTTTGGTGGCTTTTCTTGTATTGAATTATCTTGAAGATCATTCACATATTTTAGTAATTCTTCATGTGTTAGTTGTTCTAATTCTTCTTTTGATTTTAATGAAAATTGATATTTTATTCTATTTTTCTTCAAGCATAAACCCTCTTTTTATTTAAAGATATTATAGCTAAAAAACCCTATAAATAGGCTTTTTTAAGAGGTATTTTGAGCTGAATTTTTGAATTGTTTTTAGCTTTAAATAGGGTGATTAGTTACAAATTATGTAAAAAAAGAATACAATCCAAAAGACTTTTAAAAATAAACCACAATTAAAACTAGGAGAGCTTCATATACTAGGTATTAAAAGTATAAAGCCATTCAAAGGCGATAAATATATTATCAAGGCTACAAGCGGAACGTACGCACTACCTAAAGATAAATTTGATGAAGCAGAGAAGATTAATTTTAGTTCTGATTTAATGAAGTAATATAAATAATAGCCAGAGGGGTAATTAATCCCTCTATTTTGATTAGTGCAGGGCAGGTGCAAGCACAATTATGACTAAAAAGACTATTCCAACAAGTTACAGTAATTAATTGTAACATTTAGAACTACTATATTTCCCGAATAAAATTATAACATAAGTTAAGAAAATAAGTAAAAAAAAAGCTAAGACCCGAAAGCCCTAACCTTAATGAGTTTTAGTTTCTACTTTAACAAAAATTGAGAAAATAAAGCCTATCGTAGCTAGTATAGCTAGTCCTATGTACATTTCCATGTTAGTCACTTCCTTTATTTAATAATACTGCACCAGATATATAACAAATGATTACAATATATAAAACTATTGAAACTGTTAAAATCGTAGGTAAGTTATGAGTAATACCAAAAAGAGAATGAACTATTGAAAGTCCACCAACTAGATTACCAAAGGCTATAAAACCTTTTCCTACTTCTTTTGATGTTTCTTCTTCATATTCCGATTATACCATAAATGTATTTATTTGGTAAAATGAAAGTTTGAAAATTGTGTCAGTATTGTGACTGTAAACATGCTCTATCATAGTAGACTTGTCACAGTTAGTACGTTAAACACGTTGTTTGCGTAGTTCTATTAACTCGGCTTATGTTATGCCTATTAAAACTTTATCTCTCTATATTGTTTAATATTAATAACTCTATTCGAATGAGTTTTTATTGCTCTGAGCTAAATACTCATCAAACCATGTTTGCAAATCTTTTCCATATTTATGTTCTGATAATTTAAATGTTTCTATACCAGTACTCATGTATTCATCATAAATTGTATCTGCAGGCATAATGAGAGTTACTTTTTGATGTCTAAGCCAATTTTGTAAGAGTATGTTGAAGTCGGATTTTCTACTTCTCCAATATTTTATTCTCTCTTGGATAACTTCTTGAGTATGTAGAGTAGACATCGCCACCCTCCTTTTTATTTAATTTAATATTTCGGAGGTGCAGAATGCCCCTCACAGAACCGTACTTGAAGATTTCCCTCATACGGCTCTTCAATTTAACTCACAAACTTATGAGATAAAGTGTAGAAATTATGTTTTATACTTGGTTGTGGAAGTGGGTATAGAGTTAAGTAAATGAACAACCCCGACCCAAGGGTACGGGGTATCACTTTCGTTTGAGCTTACAAGTCAAATAACAACTGACTAGTATGCACCTTTGTATATTTCTTTCCTTGATCTCGAACATAATTCCTTATGGTTTCTTCATTTGCAAATTGCCCAACAGTATTTGCGTAAAAACCACTTGTCCAAAGACTCCCACCCCTTCAACGGCATTAAGTTAAGCCTACAAATACCATAGTTACGGACTTCCATCTGACTAATTCCCAACATTTTTCTTTTTCCTTTTAAGGTGATTTATCGAATTGGTGGCAATCGTGGATTTATGTATATCTTTATCAAGTCGTGGTTTTGATTTTCTATCAGGTCGTATAACTATTGTATTGGTTAAAAATAGCTTTTCCATCTGCTCTAGCATCTCATCTAGTGGGTTATCAAGGTATAAAAGATCAAATACCTTATGCTTTATAAGATTGAATGACACAGCTTTATTTATCTTTTGAATATACTTATTATCTTTAGTTGTCTCTTTTAACTCTTCGTTCATATCGTAAGTCATCATTGACTCATAGTTTGTGAGAAATATAGTTGCAAAGAAGTCCTGCTTTACTGCAAGGGCTGTTTGACCTGTAAAGTTTTCAAGTGAGAGTCTATTTTTAATAAGGTCGAAATATGTTTCTATTCCCCATCTTAGAGCATAGAGTTCTTTAAAGTCAGATGTTTTTAGTTTATCATTACTCAGTACATTTGTCGCTAATACTTCTACTGTACCGTTATCTAAGATAACTTGTACAAATCTGATTTTCATTTTTGTAGGGATATTATTTTCTCGTAATTCTTCTTTGAGATACTTAGGTGCATTAATCTCAAGTATTACATCTTTTCTCTCACTATGTGCATTAAACAAGGACTTTGCTTTTGAGAATATATTCCTTCTTAATCTACAAAGTATATTTGTATTGTTATGCACTGCTGCAAATAGCTCAAACGATGGATATCCTCTATCCATGATAGTTAAATCATCTAATGTACAATCGCATAGGTGTTGTAGAGCTAAAGTTCTCTCATCATAAGCTATGAGGTCATTATCTTCACTTTTATTCTTATTGGTGATAGAGGAATCAATTGCAATATTATTAAGTACATCAAACAAACAAGATACTCTTCCTTGAGATACATCTTTAGCAAAATCTTTTATTTGGCATTTAACCTTCATTGGATTAAACTCTTTTTTTACATCTGCTGTATTAGGGAGTGTAGTTACAGAACCATCTATTGCAAGTATTCTAAAGCCTTTATAGGTTTCATACTCTCCATCTTCATAAAACATATCACGAGCTATCTCTGCAAACTCTTTAAAAGCAGTATAGTTTAATTTAGCTCTTGCTTGAGTATATGCACTATTGGTGATAGTAACATCTTCACCCAATGTTAATTGAGTGTCATTGATACTGTTTTGTAAAGATTTATTACTCTTTTTAATCATCATAGTCATAATTTTATCAAATCCTAGCTTTCTTGCTCTTGTGAATGAATTCACTCCAATCTTATGTTTAGTTTGGAATAACACTTCTCTTTTTTTATTTCTCAAAACCGCTGAAAATCCAGCAGTTTTTTTAACATAACCAACCCTTAATATAATAGATATATTATAGCTAGATAGTGCTTCAAAAACCCTTTTAAATCCCTATAAATAGGGGTTTATTTGGATTTTAATATATGCTTTTATACTCTGAAAAATCCACTTTTTAAAGAGATAATTTCATTGTGTTACTTTTTAGTTAATTCCTTAACTTAATGGCGGTGATCGGGTCCCTCTTATTAAAATGAGCCTGAAACCAATCAAATGTTTCCCAGAATTTTTTATCTGAACGAGCAATAAAATATTTAGAAAACCTTTTGATATCCGTATCACTTGCATCGAAGTTTTCTATTATGTCATAGAAGTCTGTTAAATCTTTTTGATGAACAACAGCAAAGGAATTAGGGTAAGAACCAATAGAATAAGGGTAACTAATCACCCTATTTAAAGCTAAAAACAATTCAAAAATTCAGCTCAAAATACCTCTTAAAAAAGCCTATTTATAGGGTTTTTTAGCTATAATATCTTTAAATAAAAAGAGGGTTTATGCTTGAAGAAAAATAGAATAAAATATCAATTTTCATTAAAATCAAAAGAAGAATTAGAACAACTAACACATGAAGAATTACTAAAATATGTGAATGATCTTCAAGATAATTCAATACAAGAAAAGCCACCAAAGAATTGCCCTGAAGCGAAGCTGAGGAAATGCCCTCGGGGTACCAATAACTCAAGTATCTCACCATCAAGTGAGATAGCACCTCCCAAAAAAAGAAACAATAAAAACCAATCTCTTCGAGAGAAGAGTAATAAAAGTGTTGGTGGGCAATTAGGAAGAGATGGAGTTACACTTTTACAAAGTGATACTCCTGATGAGATTGTTACACTGCCTTATTCTTTGACGCACTGTAAAAAGTGTAATGTCGATATATCTACTGTAGTAGCTAAACTCAAAGAGAGGAGACAAGTTCTTGATATTGAACTCTCATCTATTGATAATAAAATAACAGAGTATCAAAGCTTCTCTAAAAAGTGTTTCTCTTGTGGATATGAAAATCATGACAATAGTTCATTTACAATAGCTCCAAATATAAGTTATGGTTCAACTGTTATAGCGATGGTTGCATATCTAAGTGTTTCTCAATATATGTCAAATATGCGAATAGTAGCACTTATGAAGAATCTATTTAACATCAAACTATCAGAGGGAAGTATTACAGGTTTATTAGCAAAAGCTTCAAAGCTTTCACTAAGCACTATAGATAGGATTACTACCATCTTAGAACAAGTACCTATTATAGGTATTGATGAAACAGGATGTAAAATCAATAGTTTTAAATATTGGCATTGGACTTTTCAGAATGAGCGTAACACTTTGATTATTGCAAACAAGTCACGAGGCACAAAAGTTATCAACAATACATTTGAAAATGGTTTTAAAAATGCTTGTGTAGTTCATGATAATTATTCATCATATAGCTCACTTGAGTGCAAGAGTGAACAGTTATGTTTAGCTCATAAGATGAGAGATTTAAACTATGCTATTGAGTGTGAGGGTACGAAGCTAATGAAAGACATTAAAACATTACTTAAAGAAGCTATAAGAGATGATAAAGAGAGTTTAAGCTCTACTCAAAGAGTGCTACTCAAAGCTCAGTATGACAAAATGCTACAACATCTTTTATCTATGCCATATATAGAAAAAAGTGAAACGCATAAACAAATAAAATCACTTACAAAGTCCAAAGATAAACTCTTTACTTTTTTACTTGATGAAAATATACCAGCTGATAATAATGGAAGTGAACGCGCTATTAGAAATGTAAAGGTTAAGCAAAAAGTATCAGGACAATTCAAATCACTTGAAGGTGCACAAAATTATGCTAACTTACGATCTGTTATTGATACTTCTCGTAAACGCGGCTTAAATGAATTTGAATCCTTGGTTTCTATA
>JAUZSC010000032.1 GCA_030949825.1 Sulfurimonas sp. | reverse complement strand
TGATTTTCATACATGTATCTTTTCGGTTTTCTGATTTGAGTTCTTTTTAGAACTATGGTTTTTATAATCTAAATGAGACCAATCTTCTAAGGCTAAAACATATTTGTCACATTGAGAAACAATCTCTTGTTCTAAATGCTTTTGCAGAGGTTTTGTGGAGTTCCTTTATTGTTTGCATTTGGATTATTTAAAAATCTCCAATTGGCTTGAACTTGAGTCATCGGTGGAGTACCAAGCAGTATCTTTAATCCATTTGTAGCTCTCTGTTGAGCATTTATAGCACTCTTTACCATTACATCAAATCTTTTTTTAAACGAAGTTCCATATACTCTACTTTTTAGTTAATCCTAGGAGTCTGTCGGTCTCCTAAAATCTAAATTCAACTAAATGTACTTCCAAACTGAAAAAAATACCTAATAAGTCTAAATTTCAGTATAGTTTACACTTTAATCATCATTGCAACGCTATTCTTAACTCCTTTTATCCTCTAATAGTATGTAACCTCTTCAAGTTATATGCTATACAGAGTAAACTCCATTCACCTTTTGCTTTTTCAAAGCCTCTAAGCATGAACTGTCTAAACCCCATTACATGTTTCATAATACCAAATACAGGTTCAACAGTACTTTTACGCTCTGCATAAATTTGTTTACCTTCTTTGGTTTGAAGTCGATGCTTCATCCTTTCCACTGAAGTAGGATTGTCCGGCAGTGGTTCTTCTGCTTTGAACCTTTCTTCAAGTGGTTGATTATGTGAATCTTTACCGAAAGAAATATAGGGTGTGATCTTAGTATTTTCACATTGAAGAATGTTATGCTCACTAAAGTAACCAGCATCAGCTAAGAATGAAGATGGTTTAAGCTCAGGGTTTTCTTTAAACCATTTAAGCGTTGGGGTGACTTCTTGTTTATCGTTTGCGTTTTGAGTGACATGCTTGTGTACAATCAATCTTGAATCGTGTTCTACTGATGCTTGCGCATTGTAGCACTGTTCAAACCCACCACCAGATGTTTTCATAATACGAGATTCACTATCAGTGAGATTTATTTGATCCTTAGGTAATGGAGTAGCTGTGGGAGGCTTTGGAGTTCTTCCTTTTGGTTTCTTACCCGTTGTACTCTCTTTGGCTTTCCTCTTATCCATCTTTTCTTGATACTCGGCATTCTCTTTTTCATAACGCTCTTTGGCTCTTAGCTCTATTTGTAACTTAGCTTCTTTAATTACTTTAAGGCGATCTTCCCTTCGTAGTAACTCATCAGGAATATTCATACCATCATCAGGTTTCTCATTATCTGCTTCTTGTGCTTTTTCATGAGGGTTGCTACTTCTGCTTCAAGTTGTTTTTGCAGTTTTTCTATATATGCATAACTGAGAGCCTTATGTTTAGAAGCATTCGCTTTAATCTTTGTCCCATCAAGACTTACTTTACCTACTTTGAGAACTCCTGATTCTTTAGCAATCATCAAGATTTGAACAAAGAGAGATTCTAGTTCAACAAGGAATCGTTTACGAAAGTTAGCAACTGTATCATGGTCTGGATGGGTATTAGCAGCAATATAGCGAAAAGCAATAGAATCATAGGTGGCTCTCTCTATCTTTCTACTTGAGAATGTTCCTGTTGCGTAGCCATAAAATAGTAGTGATAATAATACTTCAGGATTATAAGCTTTAGAGCCACCTTGTCCACCATACCCTTTATGAATATTTGATAAATCTAACTCTTTGACTATCTCTACAATAAAACGAGCTAAATGCTCTTTAGGTAACCACTCATCTATACTTGGTGGTAATAAATATGCTTGTTGTCTGTTTGAACTAAGGTAATCTCTTGCCATGTATAAATCTTTTTTTTGTTGTATTTATTAGTTCTTATTTTAGCATTTTATTGCTTTTTATTTGATGAGTGGAGTCCGACAGACTCCTAGCAATTTTTGAGCCTTTTATTTGTGTAGAGAGCTATGAATTTAATGATGTTGTTTTAAATTCTGCACCATCTGCATCAAACTTTGAATACGATAAAGAAACTCTATGGTTTTTATTTAAAATAGTACCTGCAACAATTTTTGCTGATGTATCTTTGCTACTACCAGTTGAAGAACTAGTCCCTACAGTTGTAGTTCCCTCTGCTGTTGTTCTGTCTGCACCTATACCAACAAACCATTCTGTATCTAGTGCCATAACTGATGTACTACCTACTAATAATAGTGTCGCCACTAATAAACTTTTTTTCATTTTCATCCTTTGAAATTAACACAACAAGATATGGCTAGAATCTTAGAGGTAACACAAATTACACTAAGAAATTGGCGAAAAAATAAATCAGCTTTGTATGAAATAGTTTTAAAGGGTTTTGCCTTTGAAGATGTAGTAAAAAAGTCCAAACAAAACTATGAAGAACTACAAGACTTAGAAGATAGTTTTAAAAAACAGATATAATACTATTATGAATTACAAAAAGATAGCACAAGATACTTTAAACATTGAAGCACAAACGCTTTTAGCATCTGCGAAAAATATTGATGATGTTTTTGATAAAGCAGTCGCTATCATCTTAAAATGCACAGGTAAACTTGTTATTACTGGTGTTGGCAAGTCAGGGCTTATTGGCGCTAAAATGGCGGCTACTTTTGCATCTACGGGGACACCTAGTTTTTTCTTGCATCCAACAGAAGCACTGCATGGTGATTTAGGGATGATTAGTCCAAATGATGTTGTGATTGCCATTTCTTACAGCGGTGAGAGTGAAGAATTAAGTTCTATTTTGCCTCATATAAAGCGTTTTGGAACGCCTTTGATTGGGATGACTCGAGATAGAAACTCAAGACTTGGTCAATTTTCTGACTTAGTTATTGATGTTGTTGTTGAGCAAGAAGCCTGTCCTTTAGATATCGCGCCTACGAGTTCAACGACCTTGACTTTAGCGCTTGGAGATGCACTTGCTGTTTGTTTAATGAAAGCTCGAGATTTTAAGAAGAGTGATTTTGCCTCGTTCCACCCAGGTGGTGCTTTAGGAAAACAACTTTTTGTGAAGGTGTCAAACCTTATGCAAACACAAAACTTACCTATTGTAGACTCTACAACGAAGGTAAAAGAAGCGATTCTAAAAATAAGTGAGGGTCGTTTAGGAACTGTTCTTGTGACGGATGATTTGGGCAAGCTTGTAGCACTTGTAAGTGATGGAGATATTCGTAGAGCACTTTTAGAAGATGATTTTTCTTTAGAATCTAATGTTCTTCAATATGCAACGATGCATCCAATGACTTGTGAAAATGAAGATTTATTAGCAAGTGAAGCACTTGTTTTAATCGAAGAAAAAAAGATACAACTTCTTGTCATTACAGACAAAGAAAAAAATATAAGAGGCGTGTTGCATATACACACGCTTATAGAAAAAGGAATATCATAAAATTATGATGATGAGATTAAATAAATACGTAGCACACCATTCTAGCTACTCTAGAAGAGAAGCAGATAAAGCGATTCAAGATGGTTTTGTACGCGTAGATGGCGAAATACAAACGAATCCAGCAACGCAGGTAGAAGAAAAAGATGCAGTTGTTTATGTAAGTGGAAAACAAGTTGCTCCTAGAGAAAAATATACGGTAATTGTATACAACAAACCAAAAGGTGAGCTAGTTACTAAAAATGACCCCAGAGAGCGAAAAACAATTTACGATACTTTAGATAAAAAGTATAAACACTTTATTCCAGTAGGAAGACTTGATTATGCAACGGAGGGAGTTTTACTTTTAACAGATGCTTCTAAAATTGCAACTGCATTAATGGGTTCAGGATTAGAGAGAATTTATAAGGTCAAAATCAAAGGCGCTGTTACAGCTGAAATGGAAGCGGCTATGATGAATGGACTAGAGTTAGCAGATGCAACGGCTGGTGGGCATTCTCATTCTAACATTACAAGTATGACTTTTGCACCTTTTATTGGCTACAAGATTCAAAAAAATGAGCATAACTATTCTGTTTTAAAAATTGCTATTGCTGAGGGTAAAAATCGTGAGATTAGAAGATTTTTTGCACATTTTGGGACGGAAGTAGCTGACTTAAAAAGAGTTTCATTTGCTGAGGTAGAGTTAAACAATCTTCCTACTGGGAAAGTACGCTTTTTAAGTAGAAGTGAGTACTCGGCACTTTTCACATTTATGAAAGCTGATGAAAAACTACAAAGAGAAATAGGTAATACTAAAAAAGATTCAAGAAGAAAATAAACTTGGATTTTTCGCACTTACTTCGTCCAAAAAACTTTGATGATTTACTCTCTCAAGAGCATCTCACTTCTTTAGAATCTCCACTTAGAATTCTTTGTGAAAAAAGGGTTTTAGGACATAGCTTTTTTTATGGTCCAGCTGGAGTTGGAAAAACTTCATTGGCTCGTATCATTGCAAATGTTATGGACTTACCTTTTTTTGAATTCAACGCAACCTCACTTAAAATCGAACAACTCCGTAAAATATTTGAGCAGTATAAAAACGCTTTGGAAAAACCTCTCATCTTTATAGATGAAGTACACCGTTTAGCAAAAAACCAACAAGAAGTTTTACTTCCAGTGATGGAAAATAATTCTGTACTTATCATAGGAGCTTCGACTGAAAACCCATTCTTTTCTTTAACTTCGGCAATCCGTTCTCGGGCTATGTTATTTGAGTTGAAAAACATTACAGATGCAGCCTTGTTAACACTTGTTCATAAAGCGACTAAAGATACCGATATAAGCCTAGATGCAGAGACTAAAGACTATTTAGTGAAAAGTTCAGGTGGAGATGCGAGGGCGATGTTAAAGCTCTTGGAATTTTGCTCAAGTGTGAGTGAAAATATTACGCTAGAGCTTTTAAAATCACTCCGTCCAAATGCATTAAGTGCTGGAAGTAGTGAAGCAGGCGTTCATTATGACTTGACATCAGCAATGATAAAGTCAATCCGTGGCTCAGACGCAGATGCTGGCATCTACTACCTCGCACGCTTAATAGAAGGAGGAGAGAGTGCTGACTTTATAGCAAGACGCTTAGTGATTTTAGCAAGTGAAGATGTAGGCAAATGCAAATCCACAAGCGCTAACATTAACAACTTCATGTATGACAAGTGTGAGTAAGATAGGTTTTCCAGAAGCTAGAATCATACTCGCACAGGCTGTTGTGTATTTATGTGCATCACCTAAATCTAACTCTGCATATTTAGCTATAAATGAAGCTTTATCTGCTGTAAAAAATGGTGAGATGCAAGCAATTCCAGAGCCTTTAAAAAACAATGCACAGGGCTATTTATATCCACATGATTTTGGTGGCTATGTACAACAAAAGTATTTAACAAAGAGTATGAAGTTTGTAGATCTTAAAAGTGTTGGTTATGAGAAAAAAATGAAAGAATGGATGGAGAGTTTAAAAGTTTAGCAAAGCTAAAGACCTCATTAAAGGTCTTGAGACTTATTTTGCTAATGCTGCTTTTGAAGCTTCAACAACTGCAGTAAATGCGGCTGCATCATTCATCGCCATATCAGCAAGAATTTTACGGTCAAGTTCAATGCCAGATTTGTGAACACCATTCATGAAAGTTGAATAGTTTAGTCCATTTAGACGAGCAGCAGCATTGATACGAACAATCCATAATTTACGGAAGTCTCGTTTCTTTTGCTTACGATCTCTATGAGCATAAACCCATGATCTTTCGATTTGCTCTTTAGCTTTTCTAAAGTGTTTACGACGACCACTATAGAAACCTTTCGCTAATTTTAATATTTTCTTGTGTCTTCTTCTACGAACAACACCAGTTTTTACTCTTGGCATATTTTTCCTTTTTCTTTACCCAGACATATAAATGTTCAAGGTGCCATGTGTCATGGACTTGCCCAATTTAATTGTTTAAATTGGAGATTAATGATTTAATTATTACTAATTAATCATAGCCTTAATGTTTGCAGCATCTGCAGTGTGAATAAAAGCAGGACTGTTTTGATCACGACGCGTTGCAGCATCTTGTTTAGTTAAAATATGGCTTCTAAACGCTTTACCACGCTTGATTTGACCATTTTTCTTAACTTTAAAACGCTTAGTAGCGCCTTTTACCGATTTCATTTTTGGCATCGATAACTCCTTGTGTAAAATCCTCATTAAAGCCATTTTCAGACTTTGAGAGTGCGATTATATCCAAATAACTATAAATTTTTGCTATACTTTAGATATGAATTCAATTAAACACATAGAAAATGCCCTCAAAGAGCTCGATGATGAAGTACAAAAGATACTTTTAGATTGGAGTATTCCACTCAACGAAAAAGATAATTTAATGCTTCCAATATTGCAACAAAAAAAAGTTTTAGATCAAACAAAAGAAGATTTAACATACTTAAAAGACAATCCACCCACTCCAAATCAACCTTGTGGCATTTCTAAGTATAGAGACTAGAATCTTATGGATTTAAAAGTAGCAGACATTCAATACAGCATGGCTCGAAGTGATTTTGAAAGAGGTCGTGTTTACTTTGAAAATGACTATGTAACAAAGTGTTTAGTTCGCCTTGATAATGCTCAGAGATTGATGATAAACTCTGTTGTTGAGGGTAGTTATGGAAATAGCTATACGCAGTCTATAGATGTGAACAAAAAGAGTGGACTCAATATTTCTGGAAGCTGTTCTTGTCCTGTTGGATTTAACTGTAAGCATGTTGTAGCTGCATGTTTGGAGTATATTGAAAATGGAAGAACAAAGATAAAAACTCCAGTTTTGGCGAGCAAAAAAGAAGAAAACGCGCTCAGTGACTGGCTTGATACACTTGACACGCAAGAAGAAGTTCAAACACTTAAATCGCTCAAAGAAAATCAAGAATATTTTGTGACTTATCGACTTTTTGGCAGAGATAGAAATCAAGACGAACTTAAGTTTTACAAGTCAAAGTATTTAAAAAATGGCGGACTTGGTAAGGGAACGCAACTTGATAGCTATAAGTTTGTAGATAATTATTATTTTAGTGATATAAAAAATACGCAAGACAATGAAATAGCAAGCCTTTCTAGGCATCTAGGTTTTAACAGATGGGGACACGGGACCCAAAAATTTGAAGCTGCTTTTGGGAGTGTTTTACTTCAAGACCTGCTTAAAACAGGCAGATGCTACTACGATGAAAACAAAGATGCACTAAGCTTTAATCCTGAGGTATTTAAGCCCCAACTTGACTTTAAACTCTACAAAGGGCAGTACAGTTTAAAGTCAAATATTGACAAAAATTATAAACTTCTTAATACAAATCCACCTTTTATTTTAGATATACATGCAAATACAGTTCAAGAGTTTGATATGGATGTATCGCTTTTTAAAAAGCTTATGCAATCGCCAAAAATAGAAAAAAAAGATATTGGAAAGATTTATAAAGTACTCGGTAAAAAAGTTCCAAACTTAGAGATAAAAGCACCACGAGGGATTCAAACACGACACATAAATGTAAAAGCAGTACCACAGATGCATCTAAGAAGTTCATCGTTTAAAGTTGATTTTAATTATGATGGCTTTGAAGTAAAATACAGCCCAAAACAAGAGATAAACTCTTTTTATGAAGAAGATGAAAAGATAGAGATTCAAAGAGATTTAGTTTTTGAAGAAAGTATAAAGCTTAAGATAGAGAGTTTTGGATTTTCCCCTGAGCTAAAAGATGGAAATATATTTGTAGAACTTAAAGATAAAAATAGACAAGAGCAACTCAAAGTTTTTAAGGACTTTACTCAAACACACCTCCAAACACTTCAAAAAGAAGGCTGGAATATTCAAAATATCGCTGACTTTGACTTAAAGTTTGAAGCGAGTTCTGAGATAGTAGTTGAAAGTGAAAACCAAAACAACTGGTTTTCTTTGTCTTTTAACTTAGAATTTAATGGAGTTTCACTTGCTATTGCACCTCTTGTAAGTGGAATTATCGAAGAGTTTGACAATTTTGAATCAATGCCAGCATATGTAAATATTGAAGTTGAAGAGAACCATTTTGTGGAAGTTCAAACGAAACAAATCGCTCCAATCATTAAAACGATTATAGAGTTGATGGATAAAAAAGACAAGGACGATAACTTAAAAGTCTCTCCTTATGACGCGCATCTTATAGACAACCTTAACGATGTTACATGGAAAGGTAGCCGTGAAATCTTAGAACTCTCAAAAAAACTTAAAGATTTTAAGGGGATAAAAAAAGTAGAACCTCCAAAAGCCTTGAATGCAAGTTTAAGGGAATACCAGCAAGATGGTTTAAATTGGTTAGGTTTTTTGCATGAGTTTAAATTTTCAGGGATATTGGCAGATGATATGGGACTTGGAAAAACAGTTCAAACATTAGCACATCTATCTAAGCTTAAAGAAGATGCAAAGCTAGACAAACCTGCTTTAATCGTGATGCCAACTTCACTGATAGCCAACTGGAAAAATGAAGCTAAAAAGTTCACACCAAATCTAAAGGTATTATCGCTCCATGGAAATGATAGAGCCGATAGATTTGAATTTATAGTTGAAAATGACATACTACTTACGACCTACGCTTTGATAATACGAGATAAAGAACTTTTTGATAAATATACATTTTCTTACATTATTTTAGATGAAGCACAAAAAATTAAGAACCCTAGAACGAAAATGGCAGTTGCTATAAAAGAGTTTAAAAGTGAGCATCGATTAGCTCTAAGTGGAACGCCAATAGAGAATCATTTAGGAGAACTGTGGAGTATTTTTAGCTTTTTGATGCCCGGTTTCCTAGATACGCTTTCATTTTTCAAAAAATACTATCAAACTCCCATAGAAAAAGAACATAATTTCTCTCGACAAGAACTTTTAAACAAACGCATAAAACCTTTTATGATACGAAGAACAAAAGAGTTAGTAGCCTCAGAACTTCCAGCAAAAAGTGAAATAATAAAATATACGCAGTTTGATGTAAAACAATCTGCACTCTATGAATCAGTTCGCGTGACAATGGAAGAAAAAGTAAAACAAGCGGTAGAGGCTAAGGGACTTGCATCTTCAAATATCACTATGTTAGATGCCCTGCTTAAACTTAGACAGGTATGTTGTGACCCAAGTTTACTCAAAATAAAAGAAGCACAAAAAGTCAAAGAAAGTGCTAAGCTTGAACTACTTTTAGGCTTACTCGATGAGTTGTTAGCAGAGGGTAGAAAAATACTTCTTTTTTCACAGTTTACATCGATGCTCGCCATCATAGAAGAAAAAATAAAAGCTAAAAACTTTAGTTACACAAAACTAACAGGAAGCACTCGAGATAGAGAAAAGGTTATAGATGAATTTAGCAGTGGCAAGGCAGATATTTTTCTTATTTCTTTAAAAGCAGGTGGGGTAGGCTTGAACCTAGTTGCCGCGGATACTGTGATTCATTACGACCCATGGTGGAATCCTGCGGTTGAGAACCAAGCAACAGACAGAGCGTACAGAATAGGGCAAAACAAAGCGGTCTTTGTGTATAAACTCATTGTTGAAAATACAATTGAGCAAAAAATCCTAGAACTTCAAGAGAAAAAGAAACTGATACAAGACAGCATCTACGATGATAATAAGCAGCAAGAAGATGTGAAGTTTAGCGGTAAAGAACTTCTGAATCTTTTAAAGTAGATTTGTTTGAGACTCTAAAGCCTTTATTTTATATGTTCTACGATGAATCTTGCAATAACCATGTTCTTTTATCATCTCTATATGTAGCTTCGTTCCATAACCCTTATGTTTCTCAAAAAAATACTCGGGATACTTTAGAGATTCTTTAAGTATATCTCTATCATGCGTGACTTTCGCCAAAATAGAAGCAGCACTTACTTCAGGGACTGTAGCATCTGCTTTAACCATAGTTGTTAATCCTTTAACCCCAAATGTAGTATTTCCATCAAAAAGATATTCTTGTGCATCTAGGTTTTGCATAATTTCTCTCAGTCCAGATGCTAAACATTTAGAGATTCCATCTTCATCAATTTGGAGTGGAGAAAATTTAACTATATGGTAGGTCGAATTTTTAATAATAATTCCATACAAGAGTTCACGCTTTTTTTCAGATAATACTTTAGAATCATTAAGCCCATCTATAGATGTATTTAAAATACATCCAGCAATAACTAAGTCTCCAGCAATCGGTCCACGACCCGCTTCGTCTATTCCACATAATCCCATGGTCATTTTCTAGTCTCCTAAAGCCCAAATATCAAAAGGTAAAATCTCCACTTCTGACAAAGGGTGTGAGATGCTACCTTCTGTATTCATTGTAACAGCAGTAATTCTTTGTATAGAGTGCGTAAATATAAAAGCTTCTATTTGTTCTACCTTCTTAAATAAAGCGCGCTCATCTGTAAAGGGCGTACATAAAATGATTTCATGCCTTTTTGGAATATAAAAATCAATCCCTTCATCATAGTAAGACTCAACACCAGATTTTAATAATTCTAAATATACCATATTCTCAAAAAGACGAGTAAAATGCTTATCTATACTTAAGGCACTTTTTAATGAGATGTCACAAAGATAGATCTTTTTAGTTGCCCGTTTATGCTCAAACTTCTCAAGTGTATGTATATAGTTCTTACTAAGTAAAGCATCAAAAGATTTATAAAGTTTATCTTTAGAAACTTTACGAATGCTTTTTAACCTTTCATAAAGCGTAAAAGCAGATACTTTTTGTGACATCATTTTTGCGCATACTACTAATACATCAAATTCCATAGCATCTAAAGTATACTGCAGTGTTTTTTGTATATAAATATTTCTAGCATCTGCGGAGACCTTATGCATGTGCGCAAAACCTCCAAGTTGAACGAAATGGTTTAATGCACTCGAATCGTACTTATGCTCATAGGCTAAGAACTCTTCATAATCAAGAGGATAGAGTTGTAATGTTTGTAATATATCAATGCTATAGTGCTGTTCACTCGTTATAAGGAGTTGAGAAACATTTACAAATTTTATATTTGGGGTGTAATTATCAAGAACAAGTACACTAATTTTGTTTTGCACACAAAAAGAAGCGAGATGCGCATTGAGTAAATCGATATTAATCCGAATATCATTACAGTCTATATAGATATAAGAACTTTTCTTTAAAGATAAAAGGTAGTTCTTTACTAATTTTGTTTTTCCACTTTGAGAGATGCCATTGATTTGATAACTATTTGCATCAATAAAAACCTTTCTGTAATGGAATTTATCTATATGCAAATCCATTTTATATAATTCTTCTAGTAAATTAAGCATGTGAAATTATATCGCTTCCTTATTAAAAGGAAATAAATTTATAAATAAATCAACTTTTACTGCATAAATCCTTGAATATAAGCGCTACTTTGGATACAATTCCGTTCCCTTAAATAGTTGGGCAGGGATCCAACGAGTTCTTTAGAAGGAAAATTATGGAAAAAATTCGTTTAAAATTGAAAGCTTACGATCATCGTGTATTAGATAGATCAGTAGCATCAATCGTAGAGGCTGTAAAGCGTACAGGTGCACAAATTCGTGGACCGATACCTTTACCAACAAAGATTCGTAAATATACAGTTCTTAAATCAGTTCACGTTAACAAAAAAGCGCGTGAGCAATTTGAGATCCGTATGCACGCTAGAATGATCGACATAGTTTCTGCAACGCCAGAAACAGTTGACTCTCTAATGAAGCTTGATCTTGCACCTGAAGTGGACGTTGAAGTTCGCTCTATGGATAAGTAGGAGTAGGTCGTGGAATATATTGTTGAAAAAATAGGAATGAGTCGTACTATCACAGTTCCAAGTAAGCCAGTAACTCTTTTAAGAGTACTTGAGCAGAAAGTTTGTGAAGTTAACGAAGGTACAGCTATTGTTGCGTATAACAGTGGTAAGAAAATGAATAAAACAATTGAAGGTCAACAGAAAAAGTATTCACTTTCATCTGAATTCAATCGTTTAGCAACACTTGAAGTAGCAAATACTGAAGCTGGTGACTTAGATATGACACCACTTATAGAAGCTACTGTATTAAGAACTACTTTTAATACGAAAGGTCGTGGTTTTGCAGGTGCGATGAAGCGTTGGAATTTCGGTGGTGGACCAGCTTCACACGGTCATAGAATGGGTCGTAGAACAGGTTCAATCGGTAATGCTGAGTGGCCAGGTCGTGTAATGAAAGGTAAGAAAATGCCAGGTCATTACGGAAATGCACAAAACAGTGTAAAAAATGAGATCGTTTCTTACGATGCTGAAAATATGATCATTGCGGTTGTAGGTTCTGTGTCTGGAGCAAACGGTGCTTTAGGTCGTATAAAGGTAGCTAAATAATGAGCGCAATCGTTTTAAATGACAAAATGGAAAAAGCATCTGAGTTAGCATTACCAGAGTCTTTCTCTGGTATTAACCCTCATAACCTTTATCTTTATGTTAAGTCTGCTCAAGCTGCACAGCGTGCAAATACAGCAACTGCTAAAGGTAGAAGTGAAGTACGCGGTGGTGGTAAAAAGCCATGGGCTCAAAAAGGTGGCGGTCGTGCGAGAGCTGGTTCAAGACGCTCTCCTATATTCGTAGGTGGTGGTAAGGCCTTTGGTCCTCACAATAACCGTAACTACGATTTAAAAGTAAACAAAAAGCAAAAGAAATTAGCTTTAAAATTTGCTTTAAATGAACATGCACAAAATGGTACTCTTTTTGTAGTTGATTCTATTGAAATCGCATCTGGTAAAACTAAAGATGCAATGGCAATGTTTAAACTGCTTAATCAAAGAGACACTCTTTTTGTTAAAACTTTATTAGATGAGCCAACTTTTTTAGCTTTTGAAAATATTCAAGCTACTTATGTTGTAGAGTCTAACGAATTAAACGCTTTTTTAGCTGCTAACTACCGTTCACTTGTGATCGAAAAAGCAGTATTTGAAGCTCTAGTAAGTGAGGCAAAGTAGATGGCTGATATTACAGATATTAAATCTATATTATATACAGAGAAGACTTTAGGAATGCAAGAAGCTGGTATTATAGTTGTACAAACTTCTACTCGTATGACTAAGACAGGTCTTAAAGAGGTTTTTCGTGAGTATTTTGGAATTGTTCCAAGTAATATTAACTCACTTAATCAAAGCGGAAAAAGAAAAACTTTCCGTGGTGTAAAAGGTAAACAAAACGATTTTAAAAAGTTTTATGTTACTTTACCTGAGGGTGCACAAATAGAAAGTTTGGCGGTATAACATGGCAATTAAAACTTATAGACCGATAACTCCGTCTCGTCGTTTTTATACAAATGTTGATAGCTCTGACATTACGGCGAAAGCTAGTGTTCGTTCATTACTTGTAAAACTTCCACAGCATGCTGGTCGTAACAACAATGGTCGTATCACTTCTCGTCACCGTCAAGCTGGTGCTAAAAAACTTTACCGTATCGTTGATTTCAAAAGAAATAAATTCGATATCCCAGGTACTGTAGCAGCAATTGAGTATGATCCATACCGTAACTGTCGTATCGCATTAATTAATTATGCTGATGGCGAAAAGCGTTACATTCTTCAAGCTAAAGGTTTAAGTGTTGGTGATATCATCAACTCTTCAGCAGATGGTCTTGATGTTAAACCTGGTAATACTATGAAACTTATGAATATCCCAGTGGGTACATTAATTCATAATATTGAGCTTAAAACTGGTAAAGGCGGACAAATGTGTCGTGCTGCTGGAACTTCTGCTCAGATTATGGGTCGTGATGGTAGATATGTTTCACTTAGAATGCCTTCAACTGAAATGCGTTTAGTTTTAGGTGAGTGTTTAGCTACTATTGGAAGTGTTGGAAACGAAGAGTTTGGTAACATTGTTATTGCTAAAGCTGGTCGTCAGCGTCATCTAGGTATTCGTCCTCAGACTCGTGGTTCAGCAATGAATCCTATTGATCACCCACACGGTGGTGGTGAAGGTAAAACGAATTCAGGTCGTCACCCGGTTACTCCATGGGGTAAACCTACGAAGGGTGCTAAAACTCGTCGTAAAAAAGCAAGTGATAAGTTAATTATTACTCGTCGTAAACCAAATGCTAAAAGGGTAGGTTAATTATGGCTCGTTCACTAAAAAAAGGTCCATTTGTTGATGACCACTTAATGAAAAAGATTGAGAAAGCTAAGTCTGAAGGTAATAAAAAACCTATCAAGACTTGGTCAAGAAGATCAATGGTTACTCCAGACATGGTAGGATTTACAATTACAGTTCATAACGGACGCCAATTTATTCCTGTTCATGTTTCAGAGAATCATATCGGTTACAAGCTTGGTGAATTTGCACCAACTCGTACATTTAAGGGCCACAAGGGCTCTGTTCAGAAGAAGGGGTAGATAGATGGCTAGAGCATTATTAAAATTTATCCGTGTATCTCCAATTAAATCTCGTCTTATTGCAAGAGAGGTTCAAGGTATGAATGCTGAAGAAGCTATGGCAGCCTTAGAGTTCACACCAAACAAAGCAGCTAAAATCATCTATAAAGTAATTGCATCTGCAGTTGCAAATAGTGGTATGGAAGCAGAAGATTGTGTTGTTAAATCATGTCGTGTTGACAATGGTCCAGTTCTTAAGCGTTTCCGTCCACGAGCTCGTGGTATGGCTTCTGGAATTAGAAAACCTACAGCACATATATTAGTAGAAGTAGAGGGTAAATAGAATGGGTCAAAAAGTCAATCCTATTGGTTTACGTCTTGGTATAAATCGTAACTGGGAATCTCGTTGGTTCCCAGATTTTAAAACAGCTCCGGCTAATTTAGGCGAAGATTACAAGATAAGAACATTTTTAAAGAAAGAACTTTATTATGCTGGTGTTGCAAACATCATTATAGAAAGAACAGTTAAGCGTCTTAGAGTAACTATTGTTGCTGCTCGTCCTGGTATCATTATTGGTAAAAAAGGGTGCAGACATTGAAAAACTTAAAACTGCTGTTCAAAAGTTAGTTGGTAAGCCAATTTCAATCAACATCAAAGAAGAAAAGAAAGCTCAAACTTCTGCTCAACTTGTTGCTGAAAATGTTGGTACACAGTTAGAGCGTCGTGTAGCATTTAGAAGAGCTATGAAGAAAGTTATGCAGGGTGCACAGCGTTCTGGCGCAAAAGGAATCAAAATAGCAGTTGCTGGTCGTCTTGGTGGTGCTGAAATGGCTCGTACTGAGTGGTATTTAGAAGGTCGTGTGCCTCTTCATACTCTACGCGCTAAAATTGATTACGGCTTCGCTGAAGCACATACTACTTATGGAATCATAGGTATTAAAGTATGGATATTCAAAGGGGAAGTGCTTACTAAAGGCGTTCCTGTTGAAGTTGCCGAAGAGAAAAAAGAGCGTCGTCCAAAGCGTGCTCCTCGTCGTGAAAATAACGAAAAGGCTGAATAATTATGTTAATGCCAAAAAGAACAAAATATCGTAAGGTAATGAAAGGTCGTAACCGTGGTTACGCTCGTTCTGGTTACAAACTAGCGTTTGGTGACATTGCTTTTAAAGCAGTAGAAGCTGGTCGTATCAACTCTCGTCAAATAGAGTCGGCACGTATCTCTGCTACGCGTCATATTAAGCGTCAAGGTAAAATGTGGATTCGTGTATTCCCTGCTAAGCCATTAACTGCTAAGCCTCTTGAAACTCGAATGGGTAAAGGTAAGGGAGCTGTTGATCAATGGGTTATGAACATTAAGCCAGGTCGTATAATTTTTGAAATGGCTGGTATCCCAGAAGATATTGCTCGTGAAGCACTAACTCTTGCTATGCACAAGCTACCTTTTAAATGTAAAATAATAACTGCGGAGATGAGCAATGAAATATTCTGATTTAGCAGATAAAAACACAGTAGAGCTTAAAGCTATGCTTAAAGAAAGAAAAACTGAACTGTTTACTTTAAAAATTAAACAAAAGATGATGCAACTTCAAAATACTAGTGAGCTTAAAATCGCTAAAAAAGATATCGCAAAAATAAATACTGCACTTACTGCAGTAGCAAACTAGGAGCCCCAATATGACACATAAACGTGAAATTCAAGGTAAAGTTGTAACTATTGCAGGCGATAAAACAGTATCTATGGTTGTTGAGCGTCGTGTAATGCACCCCCGTTACCACAAAGTTGTAAAGCGTTTCAAAAAGTACTTAGTACATGATGAGCGTAATGAAGTTAAAGTTGGAGATGAGATTATTGCAATCGAATGTCGCCCACTTTCTAAGACTAAATCTTTTAGACTTAAAACAGTAGTCCTAGGAGCTAAATAATGATCCAAGGTTTTACTCGATTAGTAGTAGCTGATAATACAGGTGCTAAAGAGATTATGTGTATTAAGGTACTTGGTGGTTCTAAGCGTCGTTATGCTTCAATTGGTGACGTTATCGTTGCTTCTGTGAAAAAAGCGACACCTACTTCTAAAGTTAAAAAAGGTAAGGTTGTTAAAGCTGTTATCGTTAGAACTCATAAAGAAGTTCAGCGTGAAAATGGTTCATTAATTCGCTTTGATGACAATGCAGCTGTAATCCTTGATGATAAAAGAGAACCAATTGGTACTCGTATTTTTGGACCTGTTGGTCGTGAAGTGCGTTACGCTGGATTCATGAAAATTGTTTCTCTTGCGCCGGAGGTTGTTTAATGTCAAAGTTTAATTTCAAAAAAGGTGATACTGTAGAAATTATCGCTGGAGATGACCGTGGAACTAAGGCTACTGTTTTAGCAGTTATGCCTAAGAAAAACAAGGTTATTGTAGAGGGTTGTAAGGTTGCTAAAAAAGCAATCAAACCAACTGAAGATAACACGAAAGGCGGGCATGTTAATAAAGAGATGCCAATCGACGCTTCAAATGTTAGAAAAGTGGAGGCATAAGAATGGCTCGTTTTAAAGAAAAATATTTAGGTTTAAAATCTGAGTTACAAACTGACTTAGGAATTACAAATCCTATGCAAACACCAAAGGTAGAGAAAATAATCATCTCTGTTGGTACTGGTTTTGCAATGAAAGATAACAAACTTATTAAAAACATTGAAGATACAATTACTACTATTGCTGGTCAAAAAGCAACTACAGTAATCGCGAAAAAATCAGTAGCTGGTTTTAAAGTTCGTGAAGGTATGCCAGTTGGTGTGCGTGTTACTCTTCGTGGTGAAAATATGTATGATTTTCTTGACCGTCTCGTATCTATTGCACTTCCTCGTGTAAAAGATTTCCGTGGTGTTCCAAGAAATGGTTTTGATGGTCGTGGTAATTATAACTTCGGTCTTGACGAACAACTCATTTTTCCAGAAGTAAGTTATGATTCAATCATGCAAATCCATGGTATGAATATTACTGTGGTTACATCTGCTGATTCTGATAAGGCTGGTTTTGCTCTTTTAGAGAAAATGGGTATGCCTTTTACAAAAGGGAGTAACTAATGGCTAAAAAGTCTATGATCGCAAAAGCGGCAAGAGAACCTAAGTTTAAAGTACGAGGATACACACGATGTCAAATCTGTGGTCGTCCACATTCAGTACTAAGAGACTTCGGAATCTGTCGTATTTGTTTTAGAAAAATGGCAAATGAGGGATTAATCCCAGGTGTTAGAAAGTCTTCTTGGTAATCCAAGAAGAAACTTCTATTCATTAGCAGTTATTCTTTTTTTAGAATAACTACAACAAAGGAAATTTAAATGGCAATTAATGATCTAGTATCAGATGCGTTAACGCGTGTTCGTAATGCAGGTATGAGAAGATTACCAGTTACTACTTTAGTTCACTCAAAGAGTATTGAAGCATTAGCAAATATCTTAGTAGAAAAAGGTTACCTAGAGTCTTGTAACGTAATCGAAAACGGCGTTAAAAAAACTATCAAAGTTGTACTTAAGTATAACGATGAAGGTAAGACAGTAATCAATGAAATGAAAAGAATCTCTAAACCTGGTAGACGTGTTTACAAAGGTAAAGAAGATATCAAACGTTTCAAAAATGGTTATGGAACTATTATAGTTAGCACATCACATGGCGTTCTATCTAATGACAAAGCTTACGAGCTTGGCATTGGTGGTGAAGTTATGTGTACAGTATGGTAGGGAGATAGCATGTCAAGAATTGGTAAAAAAACCGGTAGAATTTGCAGCTGACATTAAAGTTAGTTCAAATGGAAATGTTATATCTTTTGCTAAAGGCAAACTAAATATGGATCTAGATACAAAAGGAAATGTTGCTTTCGCTATTGACGGTAATATTTTAACTTTTAGTGCAATGAGCGATGAAAAAGCTCACAGAGCATTCTGGGGAACATATAGAGCATTAGCTCAAAATATCGTTGTTGGTTTAACTACTGGTTATTCTAAACAATTAGAGATTAATGGTGTTGGTTATAGAGCTGCTGTTAAAGGTAGAGTACTTAATCTTCAACTTGGTCATTCTCATGATATTAACTTTGATTTAGTTGATGGTCTTGACGCTAAGGTTGAGAAAAATGTTATTACTTTAACAAGTCATGACAAACAACTTCTAGGTTCTGCAGCTGCAAAAATTAGAAGTTTCCGTCCACCAGAGCCGTACAAAGGCAAAGGTGTTAAATACATGGAAGAACATATCGTGCGTAAAGCCGGTAAAACTGCTAAGAAATAAGGGAGGGTATTAGAAAATGAATGCAAAAGTATTAAAAAATAAAGTAGCTAACCGTTTAAAACGTAAGTTACGTATTCGTGCAAAAATATCTGGTTGTGCTTCACTTCCTCGTGTTTCTGTATTTAAATCAAATCGTTATTTAAGTGTACAAGCTATTGATGATGTTACTGCAACAACATTGTGCGCTATTCACTCAAAAACAACTGGTCATAAATCTAACAAAGAAGGTGCTACAGCACTAGGTGAAGCATTTGCTACAACACTTAAAGCTGCTAACATTTCTGAAGTTGTATTTGATCGTAATGGTTACCAATATCATGGTGTTATCGCTGCATTTGGTGATTCTCTTCGTGCAAACGAAATCAAGTTTTAAGGAAGACTCATGGAAATTAACAGAGATGATTTTGAAGAATCAATTGTAAATATTGGTCGTGTTACTAAAGTTGTAAAAGGTGGGCGTCGTTTTCGTTTTACTGCATTAATTGTAGTTGGTAACAAAAACGGTACTATCGGTTACGGTGTTGGTAAGGCTAAAGAGGTTCCAGATGCTATTCGTAAAGCAGTTGATAACGCTTTTAAAAACTTAACAACTGTTAAGATTAAAGGTACAACAATTGCCCACGATATTGAGCATAAGTATAACGCTTCACGTGTTTTACTTAAGCCAGCATCTGAAGGTACAGGTGTTATCGCCGGTGGAGCTGCTCGTCCAGTTCTTGAGCTTGCAGGTATACAAGATATACTTACAAAATCAATCGGTTCAAACAATCCTAATACACTAGTGCGCGCAACTGTTGAAGCACTAGGTAGATTAAAAGGATAGATGATGGGTATTGAAAATTTAACACCTGCTGAGGGTTCTACTTCTAACCGTAAGCGTACAGGGCGTGGTCAAGCGTCTGGTACTGGTAAGACTGCTGGTCGTGGTCAAAAAGGTCAGAAATCTCGTTCAGGTTATAAAAGAAAAAGAAACTTTGAGGGTGGTCAACAACCTCTTGCTAAGCGTTTACCTAAAATAGGTTTTACTTCAAGATTAGTTAAACCGTATATTGTAAACGTTGGAAAAATTAAAGCTGTTGCTGAATTAGCTGAAATTACTATGGAAACGCTTCGTAGTGTTCACAAAATTGGTGCCGGTGTTACTAAAGTTAAATTAGTAGGAGCTACTGCGAAAGATTTAGCTTCGAAAATTAAAGACAAAAACGTTACTACTACTGGTAACTAGCAATGAATAAAAGTCTAGTTAATAAGATTCTTATTACAATCGGATTTTTATTCATCTACCGTTTACTGGCTTATGTGCCAGTACCTGGTGTAGATACTGCTGTTATCGCATCATTCTTCGACTCGCATCAATCAGACGCACTTGGATTATTTAATATGTTCAGTGGTAATGCTGTTGAGCGATTATCTATTATTTCTCTAGGTATTATGCCTTATATCACTGCTTCAATTATTATGGAGCTTTTAGCTGCAACATTTCCTACTCTTGGTAAAATGAAAAAAGAGAGAGATGGTATGGTTAAGTACATGCAAATTATTCGTTATGCGACTATTGTAATTACTATCATTCAAGCTATTGGTGTAAGTGTTGGACTACAAAGTTTAACAGGTCCTACTGGAAATTCTGCTATTTTAGCTGATCATAATACATTCATATTACTTGCTGCAGTCTCAATGTTAGCTGGAACTATGTTGCTTATGTGGATCGGTGAGCAGATAACTCAAAGTGGTATCGGTAATGGTATTTCATTAATAATTTTCGCCGGAATTGTATCAGCTATACCATCTGCTATAGGTCAAACTATAACAATGGTAAATACTGGTGCTATGAGTTTTTTAACAGTAATCGCTATTTTAGCGCTTATCTTAAGTACGGTAGCGATTATTATTTATGTTGAACTTGGTGAGCGTCGTGTTCCTATTACATATGCAAAAAAGACTATGATGCAAAACCAAAACAAAAGAGTAATGAATTATATTCCGATTAAAGTAAATCTTGCTGGTGTTATTCCAGTTATTTTTGCTTCAGCAATATTGATGTTCCCGATGACTATTATGTCGAGTAGTACAAACCCTACGGTTCTTATGTTCGCTGATTATTTGAATCCTAACTCATACTTTTTTAACTTTTTGACATTTCTTTTTGTTGTCTTTTTCGCATTCTTTTATGCTTCGATTACATTTAGCGCTAAAGACATTTCAGAAAATCTTAAAAGACAGGGTGGGTTTATTCCAGGTATTAGAACTGGTAACGCTACGATGGAATTCTTAAATGAAACTGCAAGTAGACTTACATTTACTGGTGCTTTATACCTAGGTCTTGTAGCTACTTTACCATTTATGATTATTAAAGGGATGGGTGTTCCTTTCTTCTTTGGTGGTACGGCAGTTCTTATTGTTGTTCAAGTTGCACTTGATACGATGAGAAAAGTAGAGGCTCAGTTATATATGAGTAAATACGAAACACTAAGCGCGGTCGGTCTATAAAAATGGCGATTGCGCTACGAAAACCTAATGAAATTGAAAAATTAAGAGCCGCTAACAAAATTGTTGGTGGTGCATTAGAACTTCTCAAAGCAAACACAAAAGTTGGGATGTCTTTAAAAGAAATGGATGCTATGGCTGAGGATTATATCCGAGGCTGTGGTGCGAAACCTTCTTTTAAAGGTCTTTATGGCTTCCCTAGTGCTGTTTGTTGCTCACTCAACCAAGTTATTATTCACGGTATTCCTACTGATTACAAGCTTCAAGATGGTGACATTATTGGTTACGATATTGGAACTGAAATTGATGGCTATTTTGGTGATGCTGCAGTGAGTGTTGGAGTTGGGAAAATGACTGATGAAGATTTGGCTCTCATAGCCTGTGCAAAAGATACTCTCTACCATGCAATTAGTGAAATAAAACAAGGTATGCGATTTAAAGAACTTTCATTAACTATGGAAAATTTTATAAAATCGCGTGGTTTTGTTCCATTACACGACTTTTGTGGTCATGGGATTGGTAGAAAACCTCATGAAGAACCTCAGATACCAAACTATCTTGAGGGAAAGAATCCTAAGCAAGGTCCAAAGATTAAAAATGGAATGGTTTTTTGTCTTGAACCTATGGTATGTCAAAAAGATTCAAAACCACTTATTTTAGAGAATAAGTGGGATGTTGTTAGTGCCGATGGTTTACGCGGTTCACACTATGAGCATACTGTTGCAATTATCAACGGTAAAGCTGAAATATTATCTCTTGCTTAAGAGTAAAAAAAGGACTTATAAATGGCTAAAACTGACGTTATAGAAGTTGACGGCAAGATTATTGAAGCATTACCAAATGCAACTTTTCGTGTTGAATTAGACAATGGACATGTTATTTTATGTCATATCGCAGGAAAAATGCGTATGCATTATATTAAAATACTTCCAGGTGATAAAGTGAAACTTGAGTTAACTCCATACTCACTAGATAAGGGTAGAATAACTTACCGTTACAAATAAATATTAGAGGGACTTCTGTCCCTCTAATCTACTAAAGATTAAAATACATCTTTATTCCTAAGCTCTGCAATCTCAGTCTCAACCATCTCATCAATCATAATCTTATATAAATCAGTAATCATATTTGGAGATACTTCAAGCTCTATAGCTTTGTGTCTAAGTCTTTGCATAATATAATCAATTCTATCTTCTGCTTTTACTTCATCAATACTATTTTTAAACGATGCCGCTTGACGGATGTAATGACTTCTTTGTGCGATCAGTTCGACTATTTTTTCATCTACTAGATCTACTTCATTTCTTACTTCTTCTAGCGTTTTACATATTTTCATAATTATTTCCTCGTAGTTTATACAGATTATACAAGATTATTAACACATTTGTAACAATGTGTTTGTATAATTCTGTTCTCCTTGATGAAGTATGAACTTATACCAATTTTTATACTTTATAGTTTAGGTTTGTTACCTAAACATTGTTTACCGATAGTTAAAAATAAGTTTGAGCTTATTCCTCAAACTTAACTATCTATATCCTTATTTGCATATGCTAAATAACCCACACCAACAATCAATATACTAAACATTACAATCCAAATATAAAAATCACCACCACTAGCGGCAACTTGTATTTTTTCATCCATTAGTTTGGCTTTACTTGTTTTTTTACATCTTTTGGAATATGTGCAAAAGCAAGGTTGATAAGACCTACTTTTACTCCATTTTCATCAAACTCCATTACATCTAAGTTCATAGCAGTTGGATAATAACGAATGACCTTGAAAAATCTTTTTTCGATATTAAATTTTATTTTTTTATCTGTGAGTTCAACGCTCTTTTTTTGTTTTTTCCCCATGTTAGTCCTTTATATATATCCCAGTATCTTTAACTTCTATTTTACCTGCATCACTAAGTTGTGTGAGTGATCGTTTAAAATCTTTTTTACTCAAACCAAATGTATCTTTAATCATGCCGGCATCACTTTTATAATTGTAAGGCATGCTTCCTTTATTTTCTTTAAGTATGTTAAAAACTTTATCAGCGGGTCCAGTACTTTTTTAGAACCAGGTTCTCTAAGAGTAAGGTCAATATTCCCATCTTTTCTAATTGTTTTAACATAAGCTATCTTCTTGTCACCAATGGCGATAGTTTCAAATATGTCACTATGGTAAATTAAACCTTCGTATTTTTCATTGACTATACATTTAAATCCAAGTGGTGTTTTTGCAATAATAAGTATATCTGCTTTGTCATTTTTAGCTAAACCTTTGATGCGTCTCTCAAAGAAATCACCAAGTTTTTCAGTTCCTACAAGTCTATGTGTTCTTTCATCGTAAACAACTTTTAAGTATCTTTTCTCACCTACTTCAAAGGGAGTTTTTTTGAAACATATTTGGGACAAGTAAGTCTTTTGTAAGACCCCAGTCCATAAATGCACCAAATGGAGCGACATCAATAACTTCAAAAAGAGCAAATTCATCGAGCATCGCAGTTGGTTTTAGTGTAGTTGCTACAAGTCTATCTTCAGAATCTGTATATAAAAACACATCTACTAAAGTATCTTCAAGCATAGCATCTGTTACATACTGTCCAGGGAGAAGAACATCTTGTTCGTCCTCCGCCATTAAATAGAGACCTGGTGTTGTGTCTCTATCAACTCTAAGCGTGTTCATACAACCTAATGTTAGGTGTTGACTTATAATCATTTTATTTCCTTAGTTTTTCCGTCTTTTAAGTAGTATTACAATTACTTAAAATATTTATAACATTATATCTCTTTTGCGTGAGTAAAGAAGTGTTTGGATACTATTTCAAAAATTAAAGGATAAATATGTATCAAATTATAGTAGAAAGACAATGTGGATGTTTTAAAAGAAGTGAATTAGAAGCAAGTATTGAAATGGATTCTAAAGAAGAAGCTTTACTAAAAAGTATAGAGATGCGAGATATAATGAATAATGACTTTTGTCCAAAGCATTCATTTACGATTAAAGAAGAAGAAAATACATTCGTAATTGGGATGGATGTTTAAAAATAAGCCATATTATAGAGGACTTATTTGAAATTCTGATATAATAAGTCTTATGAATAGAAGAAACTTCTTGGCGTGTACAGCGCTAACCCCTCTTTTTGCAAATGACCTTATGGCTAATGCGAATGACATTTATCTCGATAGAGATGAATGGGCATTGCTAACTAGCGTAAACGCTCGAATAAAGCGTGTTAAAAAACATGTTGGTTTTGCAAACTTTAACCTTATATCATTTAAAGATACACTCTTTTATGCTCGAAACTATAGCAGTATTGGAGCCTTTACAAAAAAAGAGATAGCTTTCTTAGACAAGCTTTTTTATGAAGACCCAAAGCAATATGGTTTTTATGGTGAAAAAACATGTTTTGATATAAAAAATATAGTTAAAATAAAAGAAGTCCAAAAAATTCCCTATACTGGACATTATGTATTTAAGGGAAAAGCACTTGAGGATTATACTAAGCTAAAACAAGATGTAGGAGATACTTTAATCTTAACATCTGGTGTTAGAAATGTTGTAAAACAATTAAGCTTGTATGTAAATAAAATATATAATACTCGCGGTAATATGACAAAAGCATCTGAAAGCATTGCTCCTCCTGCTCACTCATACCATACTATAAGTGACTTTGATGTAGGTCGAAAAGGATGGGGATATAAAAATTTTACAGCAGATTTTGCCTCAACACAGGAATTTAATGAAATGATGAAACTCGATTACATAGGGATGCGATATAACAAAAATAATAGTGACGGAGTTCGTTTCGAGCCATGGCATGTTGAAGTTATATAAACTTCTTTTAGCTTTAGTACTTACTACAGCCATATACGGAAATGATTTTAATTTTGATTTAATTAAAAAAGGTGTAGATGACAACAATACACTTTTAGTAATTGGTGGTATCCAAGGTGATGAACCAGGTGGTTTTATATCTGCTTCACTTCTCGCAACACATTATGAAATCACTAAAGGTTCTGTTTGGATTGTTCCAAACCTGAATTTTTACTCTATCATTCAAAGAAGTCGTGGACCGCATGGTGATATGAATCGTAAGTTTGCTGCGCTTTCAAAATCAGATCCTGAATACGAGACAATTCAAAGAATTAAAAGTTATATAAAAGATGAAAGCGTAAAGTTAATTGTAAACCTACATGATGGAAGTGGTTATTACCGTCCTAAATATGAAGATAACTTACACTCTCCTCGTAGATGGGGACAATGTTCTATAGTTGATCAAACAACAATAAATGTACCAGTTTATGGCAACTTGAAAAAGATAGCAGATGAAGTGGTTTCTTATGTAAATGAACATCTTTTAAAAGCTGAACACAAATACCACCTTCATAATACAAGAACAGTAGAAGGTGATAAAGAGATGGAAAAAACGCTTACTTACTATGCTATAAATGAAGGTAAAGCAGCTTTTGGAAATGAAGCAAGTAAAAGCCTTGCTACGCATAAGAGAACCTATTATCATCTTTTAGCACTTGAAAAATATATGGATATTATGGGTATTGAGTATAAGCGAAAGTTTAAAATGACATCATCAGGTATTTACGCTGCGATTAATAATGATATTTATATCTCTTTATATGATGGTAAAATTAAACTACCACTGAACAAAATAAGAGGCTTTTTAAAATATTTTCCTATAAAAAAAGGTCAAATAGTAGACTTTAAAGCAAGTAATCCACTGATGATGATTGTAAAAAAAGGTAATATTTATACCATTCATTATGGAAATAGAAGACTCTCGAAGCTCAAAGCAGATTATCAAGATTATGATGAAAACAAAGCAAAAGTAAATTTTTTAATCGATGGAATCCATAAAGAAGTTTCTTTTGGAAGTATTGTAGATGCAGAAAAATCATTTTTAGTCCAACATAATCCTAGTTTTCGTGTGAATGTAATTGGCTTTACAAATAAGGCAAAAATAGAGACAGATATTGTGATAGTTCAAAAAGACATCGCTAAGAAGTACTCTATCGATAAAAGAGGCTCAATTTATCGAGTTGAATACTATAACAAAGATAAGTTTGCGGGAATGGTTTTAGTTAAATTCCAATCAAAGTAGAAAAGGCATATCGAGTTTATTTGCATAAGAACTCAGCATTGCATTTTCAAAGTCATTGTTTGTTGAGTACTGGTAGCCAAAAGTTTTTGCCCACATTTGATGTTCTTCCATACATAGGTAAAAGAAAACCTTTTGGTGCCATGGTTTGAAACTCTCGTAAGCAGACTTAAACATCTCAACCTTAGTGGCATCTGGGTAAGAAGTTTTCCCACTTGCATTAACATGCTCAATCTGTGTTATCTTCGTTCTAAATTCTCTTTCTCGTAGTTGTTTGATGACAGGCTTTATAAAAGTGAGTGTTCCAAAACTAATAAGCGCAACTTCATTGACGCTAAACTCACGAATTAGTTTTTGGTAAACTTCATTATATTCTTCTAAATAATCTTCATACTCAACGATAGGATGAAAATGAAATCCAACTTTAACACCCTTGTCTGCAAGTTTTCTTGCAGCCGCAACGCGTTTGTTTAAAGAGGCAGTTAGATGCTCTTCATTATCTATGATGGTTTGAGTATTAAGTGAGTAGGTACATAAAATATTCTTAGGCACATCATTTTCTAAGAAGTAAGTTATTTTATCTGATTTTGTTTTAAACTCCAAAATGACATTTGGATTTTCTCTCGCAAAACGAAAAAGAGAATCAAGAATTCCCTCACGGTTTCCCCACATAAGAGAGTCTGAACTTTGTCCAGTCCCAATATGATAAGTCTTATTTTGATCTAGCTTAAGATTTAAAAGTTTGTCTGCAAAGCCACTGTCAAAGGTAATGGTGTTTTGGTTATAAAAACTTTGAATAGAACAGTAAGAACAATCAAATCCACAGGACTCAACTGCATCGAGTGTAAGCAGATTACAGCAACGCGTCTTCTCAGATGCAACAGGACAAAGTCCTAAGCCAAAGCCTTGTTTATTCTCTGTTGTAAATGTATACTTCTGCTCTTTTGGAACATTTTTAAGTTCAAAGTCTTTATAAGAATTTTTCTTATCTCTAATAGCCTCATAAGTTTTTCGAAGTCGAGTAAAAACAACTTTTTTTTGCGAATGCTCTGGAAATATTTCGATGATGCTTTTTTCATTCCACATACCAAGATCCCGCGTCATATCTATAATTTGTTTAAGTTCTTGATGTGAGAACTTAAGGAGAAATGACTTCTCCTTAATAAATACTTGCTCATTCTCTGGAAGTTTTGCGTAAAAACTATTTTGGATTGTTATGTTAAATTTATCTATGTATGAATTCATAATGGAATTTTAGCTAAATTATATTATTCTGTTAATTCTTCTAAAATCTCTTGTATCATTATGTGTGTTTGAGTCACTGCATCTGCTGTTTCTTTATCTTTAATATCTAAGTCTTTAATCCAGTTCTTAATCGATGGAAAGGAGATGTGAACAGTGTCATCATCTTTTTTCTTATAAATGGCTAATGAAAAAGGAGCATATGCACCAGCATCTGGATGATTTTTTGAAACAGGAAATATTGCATTAAATCGAATGATTGAATATGTATCGAAAAAATCATAATCTTCATGCTCAATCATGTAAGACTTTGGTACTAAAAATCCAACAGGACTGATTTCACTCTCAAACTCTTCTTTGAAGCTATCTTTAGCATCTGCGTAAGTATCACCATCTTCAAGTTCAAACTCTGTTGTAAATGAAGTCACTAAGTTTTCATTATTTGTTGCATGCTTTACTGATAAGTATTTACCCTTAGCTAAAGCATTATGGAGTGCTAAGTCTACGAGTTTAGCATAAGCAATAAGGTCTGCATCTGCTTGATCAATTCCCGTAATTCTAGACATTCCAGCTAAAGAAAGCGTAGAGATATTGATACTTTTGTCTTTAGCTGAATAAATTGACATTGATAAAGGAGTAATTAAGCCGATAGAAGGGTGTTTTTTCATAAGTTTTTTAACTAGCTTTGTATTTGTAAAAATTGCTAGGTTATACTTATCGTGATAGACATTCCCATATCTTTTTGAGAAAATAGAATTCATGTCATTGTTTACATCTACAAATAAACCAGTTTTATTAAAAGCTTTTTCTATAGTTTTTGCACTGAGTGCTGCATCTTCATTTGGGGCGCTAAATATTTGAAGATTTTGCTCATTTGCATGTACTGAGCAAACAGTTAATCCTACTGCCATAAAGAGAGTTGTTAGTAGTGTTATAATCGTTTTCATTTGTATCCTTCGTATTTGTTTTCATATTATAGCTTAACAATTATATATAAAATATGTCAATACGCCATATTTTTGAACGGAAAGTACTTTTTTTATTAAAATAACACAGATGAAACTAAATTTCAAGGAGTATCAATGGTCTTAGGAAAATGCCCTTACTGTGATGAGGGTCATATTGAGGTGCGTGATAAAGAAGTAAGTGGCAAGAAAGTAAAGCTCTATGCTTGCTCGAATGCACATTGGAAAACTGAAGATGGAGAGATGTTTGAGCAAACTGATACATCTACATGTGAATTTAGAATTTGGCAAAATTCTTTAGCAAAATATGGGAAATGGTTAAAATACCAAGAAGTAAGAGAACTTTTAGAAGAAGACTCCATAGAAGTAGAGTTGTTGAGTAAAAAATACGGTAAAAAAGTCTATTACAATAAACATATTGTACTTAATGAGCAGTATGGAGTGAGTGTTTTATGGGATTAAAAAGACTTTAATAAAAGTTTTAAATAAATTTGGATACAATACGCGTCCGCTTTGCTGTTTTAACAAACAAAAAGAGTATTTCTATCCATATACACTTATTAGGTTGTATGAATAAAAGTATTGGCAAGCTAAATTCTCACCGATAGGTGAAGCTTTAGTGTCTGAACCAGAGCCGAATTATTTCGGATTTGGTGAGTAATGGTAGCCGGCCTAAGAGCAGTGAAGATGTACAAAAAAAAGGACAACTTATGAAAGTAAGAGCTTCAGTTAAGAAGATGTGTGACGACTGTATAGTTGTTAAAAGAAAAGGCATTGTAAGAGTAATCTGCAAAGTTAAAAAACATAAACAAAGACAAGGATAAGCATGGCACGTATCTCCGGTGTTGATTTACCTAAAAAGAAAAGATTAGAGTACGGTTTAACGTATATCTATGGAATTGGTTTACATGCTTCTCGCCTCATTTTAGCGGCGACTAACATAGACCCAAATAAAAGAGTTTTCGAATTAAACGAAGCTGATGTAGCTGCAATTACTGCTGAAATCCGTGCCAACCATATGGTTGAAGGTGATTTACGCAAGAAAGTAGCAATGGATATTAAGGCACTAATGGATTTAGGTTCATACCGTGGTCTTCGTCACCGTCGTGGTCTTCCATGTCGTGGTCAAAAAACTAAGACAAATGCGCGTACTCGTAAGGGTAAACGTAAAACTGTCGGCGCAGCGTAAGGGATTAATAGATGGCAAAAAGAAAAGCTGTTAGAAAAAAAGTAGTAAAGAAAAATATTGCGCGTGGTATCTGCCACATAGCTGCATCATTTAACAATACGCTTGTAACAATTACAGATGAAATGGGTAACATGATTGCTTGGAGTTCTGCTGGTTCTTTAGGATTTAAAGGTTCTAAAAAATCAACACCATTTGCTGCACAAGCTGCTACAGAAGATGCAGTTGCTAAAGCACAAGTACATGGTATAAAAGAACTTGGTATTAAAGTTCAAGGTCCTGGTTCAGGTCGTGAGACTGCAGTTAAGGCTGTTGGCGCTATTGAAGGTATTCGTGTAACATTTATGAAAGATGTTACTCCATTACCACACAATGGTTGTCGCGCGCCTAAACGTCGTAGAGTTTAAGGAGATTACTGATGGCAAGATATAGAGGTCCAGTAGAGAAAATCGAAAGAAGATTCGGTGTAAGTCTTAACCTTAAAGGTGAGCGTCGTTTAGCGGGTAAATCTGCATTAGAAAAAAGACCTTATGGTCCTGGTCAACATGGTCAGCGTCGTAAGAAAGTTTCTGAGTATGGTTTACAACTTAATGAAAAACAAAAAGCAAAATTCATGTACGGTGTTTCTGAAAAACAATTCCGTGCATTATTTGTTGAAGCGAAAAGAAGAGATGGTAATACTGGTACAAACCTTATTACTCTAATCGAATCAAGACTTGATAATGTTGTTTATCGTATGGGTTTTGCTTCAACGCGTCGTTTTGCTCGTCAACTTGTTAATCATGGTCATATCTTAGTTGATGGCAAAAAACTTGACATCGCTTCATACCGTGTTAAAGTTGGTCAAAAAATAGAGATTCGTGAATCAAGTAAGAAAAATGTACAGATCGTTCGTGCAATGGAATTAACTAACCAAACTGGTTTGGCTCCATGGGTTGATATTGATGCTGATAAAGTATTTGGTATTTTTACTCGCATTCCTGAGCGTGAAGAAGTTGTTATTCCTGTTGAAGAACGTTTAATCGTTGAGCTTTACTCTAAATAGTCAATCAAAGGACTTAGATGAAAAAAATTAAAACTACTCCACTAGCTCCACAAGAGTTTGAGGTAGAACAAATTGGTGAGAATGAAGCTAATATTATGGCATATCCGTTTGAAACGGGTTATGCTATTTCTTTAGCGCATCCTCTTCGTCGTTTTTTACTAAGTAGTTCTGTTGGATATGCTCCAATAGCTATCAAAATTGAGGGTGCTAAACACGAGTTTGACTCTGTGCGTGGTATGCTTGAAGATATTTCAGACTTTATTTTAAACCTTAAAGAGATTAGATTTAAACTTCTCGGTGAAGATGTTACTGAAGCCCAAATCAACTATAGTTTTGCAGGTCCTTGTACTATTAAAGGAAGTGACTTAAGTAATGATCAAGTTGAAATTGTAACACCAGAAGCTCCATTAGCAACACTTAACGAAGATTCTACGCTTAATTTTACTATTAAAATAGCGCAGGGTATTGGTTATGTTGCAAGTGAAGATACTTATGATGAACTAGAAGATGGATTTATTGCACTTGATGCTTATTTCACTCCTGTTCGTTCAGCTACTTACAAAATTGAGAATGTTCTTGTAGAAGACAATCCTAATTTTGAAAGAGTTGTTATGAATATCAGAACTGATGGTCAAATTTCTCCTATCGATGCATTTAGAAACTCATTAGAAGTTATGTATGCACAGTTAGCAGTATTTAATTCAGAGATTAGTATCAAAGCTCCTGTAACGATTGAAAGAGTTGAAGAGTCTCCAGATTTAAAGAAATTAACTACAAATATCGATAGTTTAGGTTTAAGTGCAAGAAGTTTTAACTGTCTTGACCGCTCAAACATTAAACTCATTGGTGAAATAACATTAATGAGTACGAACGACTTAAAAAATGTTAAAAACCTAGGTAAAAAATCATATGATGAAATCGTTGACAAAGTGCAAGAGTATGGTTTTGCAGTTGGCGCTGATTTAGCAGATGATGTTGTTACAGCATTAAAAAAGAAAATAGAAGCTTTACAAGCTTAATAAGAGGATATTAGATGAGACATCGTCATGGATACCGTAAACTAGGTCGTACAAGCGCACACCGTGCTGCTTTACTTAAGAACCTTAGTATTTCGTTAATTGAACATGGAAAAATCGAAACTACTGTTATCAAAGCAAAAGAACTTCGTTCATATGTTGAAAAACTTATTACAGTTGCAACTAAGAATGATTCTAACGCTCATAGAACAGTATTCGCAGCGCTTCAAAGTAAAGAAGCAACAAAAACTTTAGTAAATGAGATAGCTCCTAAATATGTTGACCGTAATGGTGGATATACTAGAATTACTCGTACTAGAATTCGTCGTGGTGATGCTACGACTATGGCATTTATAGAATTAGTATAAGTGTCAACCTTCTCTCTAGTTCCCAAGTTTCACTTGGGAACTAGAGCTAAAAAAACTTCCCAATCCTAAAATACTTTAAATAAAAGTGAGATAATATGAGTAATTTCGCATTTGGAACTTACAGAATTAGTGAACATAATCCACAACACATCCAAGCATTAAAATTAGCAATACAATCTGGTATCACAATGATAGATACTTCATCAAACTATATGAATGGCTCAGCTGAACGAGCAATTGCATTAGTGTTTAAAGACTTTGAAGAAGATATACTTGAAGATGTTGAAGTTGTATCGAAATTTGGCTACATTCAAAATGATAATATGGCACGACACAAAGAAAATCCTTTTGATGAAGTTGTAGAGTACAGTGAAAATTGTTTTCATTGTATATCGCAGAGTTTTATCGAAGATCAGCTTGGAAAAACTTTAGCGCGATTGGAGATGCAAACACTTGATTGTTACCTGATACATAATCCTGAGTACTATCTACTAGATGCAATAAACAGAGGTATCGAGAAAGATGAGAGACTTGATGAAATGTATAAAAGACTCTTTGACGCTTTTATGGCGTTAGAGTTAGCTGTGCAAAATGGAAATATTAAGAGCTATGGTATTAGTTCAAATAGTTTTTCTAAAGCAAGAACCGATGAAGAGTTTTTGCCTTTTGATGATTTACTAACCTTAGCCGAAGATGCGGCTGGGGAGATAGGAAATGATATACATAGTTTTACTACGATTCAACTTCCTATTAATATTCTTGAAACAGAAGGTCTTAAATGCGCTTCTTGGGCTAAAAAAAATGGGCTAAGAGTACTTGTTAATAGACCTTTAAATGCTCAATATGAAGGACTTATGTACAGACTTGCTGATTATGATGAAAGCAGAGATTATTATGCACATTTTAATGAACTTATGGATGTATGTGATAATGATACGCTTAGATCTATGTTTAATCTTTTGGAACAACTTGATGATAACAAGCATAAGTTTGGATGGATAGGTGACTATGATAGTTTTTTATATTCTGAGATTATCCCACATATGAAAAAGTCAGTCGAACTTATTGACGAAGAAAATAAAGAAACTATGCTAAATTATATTGATATGTTTTTAACTGAGTACAGAAAAATGGTAGAATATGAATGTTCTAAAAGTACAAAAGTAACTTTAAAAGATTATTTCTTAAAATGTTCGACTTCTATGCAAGAGTGCGCAATAAAATTTTTAAGCCAAAGAGACAATGTGGATTATATACTTATAGGAATGAGAAAGCCTCGTTATGTAAGTGAAGTAATGACACTTCTAGACTAGAGGGAAAAAGTAAGTTTGTTTTTTTATGACATGTTAAGCGATATTGTCATATTTTATGTGTACAAAATAAAATAGATAGAAAAAGGAAATTTTATGATTCCATTTAGTGATGAAGAGTTAATGGACCCAGTTAGAACTGTTATAGACAAAGTACGTCCATCTTTGGCCCTTGATGGCGGTGACATTGATTTTGTCACTGTTAAAAATGGAAGTGTATATGTACAACTAAAAGGTGCATGTATTGGATGTGGAAGTAGTGGAAAGACCTTGAAATACGGTGTCGAGCGACAACTTCGAATGGATATTCATCCAGAACTATGTGTAATAAATGTCCCTCAAGGCATGGAAAACGATATAGACAACTTATAAAATGATAGAATACACCATGTAAATGCCACAAGTGAGGAAAAATGCCCAACATAAGTAAATATAAAACATTAACACAAGCAAAAGATAGTTTTTCTCAAGCAAACTATAAACAAGCACTTGAAAAGTTTGCTTATGTCTTAGAAAATTTTCCAAATTCTAAAGAAGCTTACAATGGCGTGATTCTTTCAGAGATGGCTATGAGTGGAGAGGGTGGAGCTGAAGCTTTATTTGATTATTATGAAATTCTCAGAGAAGAAGATCAAGATGCTGCAGATGCTATTATGGACGATATCTTACAAAATATGGATGGTACAATAGAAAAACTTGGTGAAATCTTTGCAGACCCTATTCGTCAAAGAGTTGAACTTGAAGATGGCATTTTATATCAAGATTTTAAAAGTGTAGTAAACTCTACGGGAAACTTTAAAAGTACTTTTGAAAATATTATGTTTTCTACAAAAGTTATTATTACACAAAAAGAAGATTTTTTAGATTTTCTAGATAACTTGATAGAACATGGTTATTCAGACATGGCTTTAACATATTTAGAAAATGCCTTAGGTGCTTTTCCTGCCGATGAGCCACTTCAAAAATTATTAAAAAAACTCGTAAAGGTTTCCTAGTTGAAAATAGAGTTACCAAACCAAGCATATAAATACGTCAGTGAAAATTCTATGGACTGTGATGAAAATACAGCCTTTGTCATAACAACTCAAAATGAAAAATATCTCCAAAATGCTAAAGATAATAATGCTCATTCTATTATAAAGATCCAAGAAATTGCAGAACTCTTTGGAATAGATCAAATAAAAATTATTGGAATTACTGGAACAAACGGTAAAACTACTACAGCAAGTGCAATTTATTCTTATCTTTTAGACTTAGGTTATAAATGTGCTACGCAAGGAACACGTGGACTTTTTATGAATGATGAAGTTGCAGAAGGTAAAAGCCTTACTACACCATCAGTTTTAAACACATATAAACATATTTATCAAGCAGTCGAAGCTGGATGTGAATACTTTATTATGGAAGTAAGTTCACATGCAATCGTTCAAAAGAGAGTAGAAGGTCTGACATTTGAGTTAAAGATTTTAACCAATATTACTCAAGACCATTTAGATTACCATAAAACACTTGGTGAATACATAGCTGTTAAAAATAGTTTCTTTGAAGATGAAGGTAAAAAACTTATAAATAAAGATGAGCCAAAATCCGCTTTTAATATGAAAAATGCATATTCATACAGCATAGAGAACCCTTCAACATACCGACTGATGGCATACTCACTCAACGATGCTTCGAGTGGAATTATCCAACATTTTAAAGATATAGTCCCCTTTACAGCTTCACTTCATGGCTTTTTTAATCTTTACAATACTATGGCTGCAATCGCTGCAGTAGACTTAGTGACAGATAAAACACTCCAAGAGATAGCAGAAGTTGTAGATAACTTTGCAGGAGTTAGTGGACGGATGGAGCAAGTCTGTGAAGCCCCGAATGTTATCGTAGATTTTGCACATACTCCTGATGGAATGCAACAGGTACTAAATGCACTTAAAGAAAAAGAGCTTTTGGTAGTATTTGGAGCAGGTGGAGATAGAGATAAATCAAAACGCTCGATGATGGGAAGAGTCGCGGCATCACTCGCTAAAAGAACATACATAACAAGTGACAACCCTAGACATGAAGACCCCGAGATGATAATAGAAGATATTTTATCGGGGATTACGGATAGAACGAATGTTATAGTAGAGCTTAACCGTAAAAAAGCGATAGAAATGGCACTTGATGATCAAGAAGAAGAAGATGTTGTTCTGATTTTAGGAAAAGGTGATGAATCTTTTCAGATAATCTATGATGAAAAATTCCCTTTTGATGATAGAGAAGTTGTGAGAGAGTTGTTAAATCTTTAAAGTCCTATCTGTATTTTAAAATATGCAGTAACTACAGCAGTCGTTACTGCAACAGTCAATAAAAAAACTTTGATAGTATCATTTCTATGTTGTTTATTTTCTAGCTTAAAATCTGTTTGTAAAAGTTTTGTTACTTCTAGTTTAATCTTCTCGATTTCTAAAACTTCTTTTTCATCTATTGTAGTCATTATAAATTCCTCTTTAAGTAGATGTATTTACTTATATTAAATTATAACCATAGCTCTCTACACAAATATTTTACGCTTTAAAAGCCTATTTTGAGCACTTTAAGGAAATTATTAAGTTAAATATTGATATTTTCAATATCAATGTATTGTTTTTTTAAGCCTTTTTCTTATAAATGGATGGAAATATAAACTTTATGGTAAAAACAACTGTAGTATTTGAGTTCAATTGACTTGATTAGCCGTTATTTCCTAACTTATATTTTACAACCCCATAAACAAGGGGTTCTGTCCTTTTGAGTTGTGTAGAGAGGTATGATTATAACACAATTACCACCTTTTTAGAATAAATGAGGGCAAAAAAAAAGGTCGAAAGGTAATTAATCCTCCGACCTTAAAAGCTTTTTACCGCTCCATTAATTCTAACAAGTAATTCTAGCAATTAAAAGTATATCTAAAAACACATTAATTTATTTTTAGATTGATTTTTGGCTTTTAAACATACTACAGAGTAATATAAGTTTATACTAAGTGGGGGGGGGTCCAACGGCATTAAGTTAAGCCTACAAATACCATAGTTACGGACTTCCATCTGACTAATTCCCAACATTTTTCTTTTTCCTTTTAAGGTGATTTATCGAATTGGTGGCAATCGTGAATTTATGTATATCTTTATCAAGTCGTGGTTTTGATTTTCTATCAGGTCGTATAACTATTGTATTGGTTAAAAATAGCTTTTCCATCTGCTCTAGCATCTCATCTAGTGGGTTATCAAGGTATAAAAGATCAAATACCTTATGCTTTATAAGATTGAATGACACAGCTTTATTTATCTTTTGAATATACTTATTATCTTTAGTTGTCTCTTTTAACTCTTCGTTCATATCGTAAGTCATCATTGACTCATAGTTTGTGAGAAATATAGTTGCAAAGAAGTCCTGCTTTACTGCAAGGGCTGTTTGACCTGTAAAGTTTTCAAGTGAGAGTCTATTTTTAATAAGGTCGAAATATGTTTCTATTCCCCATCTTAGAGCATAGAGTTCTTTAAAGTCAGATGTTTTTAGTTTATCATTACTCAGTACATTTGTTGCTAATACTTCTACTGTACCGTTATCTAAGATAACTTGTACAAATCTGATTTTCATTTTTGTAGGGATATTATTTTCTCGTAATTCTTCTTTGAGATACTTAGGTGCATTAATTTCAAGTATTACATCTTTTCTCTCACTATGTGCATCAAACAAGGACTTTGCTTTTGAGAATATATTCCTTCTTAATCTACAAAGTATATTTGTATTGTTATGCACTGCTGCAAATAGCTCAAACGATGGATATCCTCTATCCATGATAGTTAAATCATCTAATGTACAATCGTATAGGTGTTGTAGGGCTAAAGTTCTCTCATCATAAGCTATGAGGTCGTTATCTTCACTTTTATTCTTATTGGTGATAGAGGAATCAATTGCAATATTATTAAGTACATCAAACAAACAAGATACTCTTCCTTGAGATACATCTTTAGCAAAATCTTTTATTTGGCATTTAACCTTCATTGGATTAAACTCTTTTTTTACATCTGCTGTATTAGGGAGTGTAGTTACAGAACCATCTATTGCAAGTATTCTAAAGCCTTTATAGGTTTCATACTCTCCATCTTCATAAAACATATCACGAGCTATCTCTGCAAACTCTTTAAAAGCAGTATAGTTTAATTTAGCTCTTGCTTGAGTATATGCACTATTGGTGATAGTAACATCTTCACCCAATGTTAATTGAGTGTCATTGATACTGTTTTGTAAAGATTTATTACTCTTTTTAATCATCATAGTCATAATTTTATCAAATCCTAGCTTTCTTGCTCTTGTGAATGAATTCACTCCAATCTTATGTTTAGTTTGGAATAACACTTCTCTTTTTTTTATTTCTCAAAACCGCTGAAAATCCAGCAGTTTTTTTTAACATAACCAACCCTTAATATAATCATAGCTCTCTACACAAATAAAAGGCTCAAAAATTGCTAGGATTAACTAAAAAGTAGAGTATATGGAACTTCGTTTAAAAAAAAGATTTGATGTAATGGTAAAGAGTGCTATAAATGCTCAACAGAGAGCTACAAATGGATTAAAGATACTGCTTGGTACTCCACCGATGACTCAAGTTCAAGCCAATTGGAGATTTTTAAATAATCCAAATGCAACAATAAAGGAACTCCACAAACCTCTGCAAAAGCATTTAGAACAAGAGATTGTTTCTCAATGTGACAAATATGTTTTAGCCTTAGAAGATTGGTCTCATTTAGATTATAAAAACCATAGTTCTAAAAAAGAACTCAAATCAGAAAACCGAAAAGATACATGTATGAAAATAGGCTATGACTATCAAGGAGCGATAGCTGCAAGTGATAGAACTGGCGAGCCTATAGGAGTATTAGACCATAACCTTAAAACAGCAGATAATGTTTACTCAACATATGATGATAAGATAGATATGAATCTAACTCATTTAGGAGAACTAAGAGTTAGAGCAAAACATATGTGCGACAGGATAAATACAGACAAAAAAATCATTCATATAGTTGATAGGGAATCAGATAGCATAGCCTTTATGCGAGGCTTAGATGAAGATAAGCAACTCTTTTTATTGAGAGGTAAGAAGAATTCTACAGTTAATTATTATGATGAAAAGAGTAAACAAACGATAAGTATTAAACAGTCAGAATTAGCTGATAAGCTACCATTTGGTAAAGAGGTTAAAAAAATAGTTTACAAAAAGAAGAAAGTAACTATATTCGCAAATGAGTGCAATATAACAATCTCAAGAGATGCTACAAAAATGATAGCAGGTAAAAATGGAAAAAGGAAACTTCAAAGAACTAAAGGAAAAACTCTAAAATTAAGATTTATAGTTGAGAGATTAGTCAATGATAAAAATGAAGTTGTAGCAGAGTGGTTACTTGTTTCTAATCTCTTTGATGAAGAGATAGATGCAAAAACATTAGCGCAGTGGTATTATTACAGATGGAAAATAGAAAGCTATTTTAAACTACTCAAATCCTCAGGGTTTAATTTAGAAGAGTGGCAACAAAAGGAGCCACTAGCCCTATTTAAAAGGCTTCTTATCATTTCTAATGCCTGTATTCTTATTTGGAAAATTGCAAATGAGTGTGCCAAGCAAAGCTAAGGCAATCAAGCTGGACAATCCAGCTCAGGTAAAGATTAGCCATCAGCCTGAAACCAAACTACACATATTAGGCGGTAACAAATAATATGAAGCTGTAGTAAGGGCAGTCTATCAGCCACAATGCTTCGGCGTGAAGGTGTTGAGCCCCGTAATATTTATCGTCACACCTGACCAAAGTCTTCATTTACTGGAAGTCAGCATTTATATAAGCGAAATTAAAAAGTGTTTTTCTAGTTTTTAACACTAGCCCAATAAAAGAAGAAAAGGTTAGCTTAGACAAGAGGTGTCGGGGTCTAAGTCCGTAGCGGGTAGATGAATTGATTGTTTTGGAACTTGGGAGAGCCTTGTGATTTCTGAATGTTATGCCTAGAGCCGAAGAGGTTAGGGTGTAATTTCACTGAGAACTTCGCAAAACTAAATTGGAACTATTAATGCTATTTTGAAATATACAAAAACAAGAGAGAAAAATGACACTCCTAGATTATATTTCAAAAGTAACAAGCAACTTCAATGACAAACGCATAGTGAAAAAAACAGAAAATCTTTTTAAAAAAAATAGTTGAATACAAGACGATAAAACTATGGACTATAAGTGATAATAAACAAGAGTTTGATAGAAGCAAGAACTTGATCAATAATAAATTAGAGTCAGTCCTAGATGATAAGAAAATCTCTCAAGCCCTAATCAAAAATAGTGTTGAAAAGTTAAATGGAAATAAACGACTCTATATATTTAGTGACCATTCAGATAGCAGGAAACCATATTCAAGTAAACTTGAAAATATAGGTAAAGTGAGATCACTAGATGGTGGAATTATCAATGGTTATACAACTCTAGGAAGCGTTATCTTAGATGAGAATAAAAAAGAACTTACCCTCTCAAATATAACAGTATTTAGTAATAAACAAGAGGACTTTTTAATTAAAAAGGAACTCAAAGATTATAACGATGGTAAAATCAAAAATATACAACGAAAAGAAGAGATAGCTAAAAAGATTGAAAAAGAAAGTTATATAAATATGACAACTACTTTAGAAAAACATCTGCAAGACCAAAGCAAAGCCTTTAAAGAGGTAAATCCTGATATCTCTCTTTGTCATGTGCATGATAGGGGTTGTGACAGCGTAGAGCATTTAGAATTCGTAAGTGAAACATTAAAAGATGATGCTGTAGTTAGAGTTAAAAAAACTAGAAATTCAAACCAAACAAAAATAAATCCTAAAACAAATAGAAAAAATTATATCAAATTAATTGATAGTGAATTTGCCAATAAAAAAGTATATCTGATAAAACAACTAACGCTCAAAGGTAAGTGTTATTCTCAAGCGAAGTGTCTTATTGAATGGGACACTATTACCCTCAATGAAAAGGTATATACAACAGTTAGAAGTACACTTCTAAAAAGAGATGGTAATAGACTTTATAAGGAGCCTATGTTGCTTATAACTACATTACCTGTAAAGACATATTTAGAAGCTAAAGAGGTATATCATATTTATCTACATCGCTCTAAGATAGAGGGAGTATTTAAATTTCTCAAAGATGTTTTAGGTTGGGAAGAGTACCAAGTTAGAGACTGGGAATCTATAAAAAACATCATCGCTATATGCTTCTTTGTTGGAGGTTATTTTTATGAGATTAAATCAGAACTTACCAATAATCAAACAATTCAAATGATATGTGACTTAGCAAGATCAAAAGGAAAGATAACCCACTATTTCTTTTTAGAAGGTTTAAGGCTGCTTTTAATAGCTTGGAGTGTTCAGGATTTTAGGCTGAAAAATGATATTTCTGATAAATTATTTGCTGAAATGCAGGCTTATGCTGGAATTTTGGAGTGATTTTTGAATTTTGCGAAGTTTTCAGAATTTCACAAGGCAGTCGGATTAATCCATAGTAGAGGTGTAAATAGGGTAATGCCTATTGAGGTTGAAATAAACCACTCGAAGGGATTAACAATTTAATGTAAGGAGGTAACTTAACAATGTCAAACTCGGAGTTGAATAACACTTTGTATAAATTATCTTCTCTATCAAAGTGTGCGAAAGAGAATAAAACATTTCAGTTTGAGAGCTTAGCTCATCATCTAAATGTAGAGTTCCTAAAAGATTGCTACAACAACCTTGCTAGAAACAAGGCAGTAGGAATAGATAAAGTAAGCTGGCAAGATTATAATAGTAATTTGGATGAAAATCTGAGAAAGCTAGTGCAAAGATTGAAAAATAAATCTTTTAGACCACTTCCTGCAAAAAGAGTGTATATCCCTAAAGGGAATAGTGAAACAAGACCCTTAGGAATTTCAACTATTGAAAATAAGATAGTAGAGAGTGGTATATCACAAATATTGCAAAGTATCTATGAGATGGACTTTTTAGATTGCTCTTATGGTTTTAGACCAAAAGAAATACACATCAAGCACTTAACCAAATAGATACAACTATTATGAGTAAACCTGTAAATCATATTGTAGAAGCAGACATCAAAGGTTTCTTTGATAATGTAAACCACAATATGTTGATAGAGTTCCTAAATATTAGAATAAAAGACAGTAGTTTGATATTTCTAATAAAGAGATTTCTAAAAGCAGGATATATTGATGATAATCTACTTATTAAAACAGATGTAGGTACTCCTCAAGGAAGTATCTTAAGTCCACTATTAGCTAATATATTTTTGCACTATGTTTTAGATACTTGGTTTGAAAAAGAGGTAAAAACACATATCAGAGGATACTGCAGAACTTGTTCGCTACGCCGATGATTTCGTATGCTTAGTTCAATATAAAGATGATGCTAATAAAATAGTATCAGCACTATACAAACGATTTAACAAATATGGATTAACGCTACATCCTGATAAAACAAGAGTCTTCTCGTTTGGTAGATTTGAAAGAGGTAACTCTCAAAATAAAAATCGTAAAGCCAATACATTTGACTTTTTAGGTTTTACTCACTTTAGTGATAAAACAAGAAAAGGATACTTTAAAGTAGGGCGAAAAACAGCAATGAAGAAATTTAGAGCTAAAATAAAAAGAGTTGAATATTTGGTTAAAACAGATAAGAAACTTAGTCCCTACAAAAGAGTGGTGGAAAATACTACAAGCTAAACTAAGAGGACACTTTCAATACTATGGAGTAAGTGGAAACTTCCCATCTATTAAAAGGTATTACTCTTTAGCTTTAAAAATGGTTCATAAATGGTTAAATCGTAGAAGCCAGAAGAAAAGTATGAGTTGGAGTAAATTATATAATTACTTAACTCTATACCCACTTCCACAACCAAGTATAAAACATAATTTCTACACTTTATCTCATGAGTTTGTGAGTTAAATTGAAGAGCCGTATGAGGGAAATCTTCAAGTACGGTTCTGTGAGGGGCATTCTGCACCTCCGAAATATTAAATTAAATAAAAAGGAGGGTGGCGATGTCTACTCTACATAAATTAATAAAAGCTACCTTACTTACTCTATGCTTTATCACTTCATTGAGTGCTGGATTCGTATCCCCATATGGCAATATTTCATTGCAGTCCGCTGAAGAAAGACTAAAAAAAACAACTCTAAAGTCTGTTGAGTTACAAGAAGAGATAGCAAGAAAAAAAGCGATAGAAAAGGCTAAAAGAGAAGAAGCACAAAAAATTGAAGATGCAAAGATAGCTAAAAACTTTGCGAGTAAAGATAGTCTGAAAAAAATCGAAAGAGTAAAAGTGACTATACAAGAAAGTAAAGATATTAAATTTAAGCCTGCTCCTGATGTAAAAAATAATGCACCAGTAGATTTAGAAGATGCATCTAAGCAAAGTGATGCTGATTTTTTTTGATAGTTTAGATGAGGGTAGCGTAAAAGCTATTGAGATGAAATAATAGATGAAAATATTATTTTATTTTGCCATTACCCTTGTATTTAATGCTTGCACTCATAAAGAAGAAAAAGAGTTAATCTGGATTGAAAAAGAAGACTTATCGTATATGTGTCTCGATGAAAATGAGAGAATGCCATTGAAAGAAGATTTTCAAAGTTCTTATTTTATGAAAAAAGAAAACGAATGTGTCTTTTTAAAATTATCAAAATTTGAAATGAAAATATTTACTTCACAATATGGTGCCATGTCATCAGCAAGCTATAAAGACGTGTGTTATAGTATAAAAGAAAATAAACTCATTCTAAAAAAATATGAATGATAATGTTATATTAAAGCATTACTGTATAAAAAATGAAAACTAATCACCTAAAATACCCCCTCTACCTCTTCATAGCAATCCTAAGTGCAAAAGGCTTGTATGTCATAGTTGAAAGTTTTTACAATTACTATGTGCTTGTCACAACTACAAGTGCTGACTTAAATGAAGCATCTATAGAATCACTCAACATAAACGGGCACAGAATCTCATCTGTTGGAATTACGCTTTTATTTTTACCATTATTTTATTTTTTACTTAGAAAAAAAGCTCAAAAGACTATGTATATATCTTTAGCGATAGCTTCACTTTTTACATATACTCTGACATATAATATGCTCAACAAAGCAGTTGATTACATAGTAGAAACAAACAAAGAAAAAAGACATGACGCATACTATATAAACATCTTTAAATACGGAGTCTTAAATAATATATTTTCTTATAATAGCTTTATAGATAGTAAAAAAATCAAAGATGGAAATATAGATGTGAACGATAGAATACTTTTAACAAATAGCTTTTTACTACTTCATGCAGATGAAAAAATTATAAGTAAGTTAAAAGAAAGAGGAAAAGAAGTTGTAGCAGATATTTATATATCTAAGTACAAGCAAGAAGATTATGATAATAAATTTAAAGCTTTTAAATCAGCGACCTTAGAACTCAAAGGTTCTTGGAGAGATTTTAACGAAGCTAGAAAAAAACTCGATGCAGAACTTAAAAATAGTGAAAATGAACAAGCTATTAAAAAAGCTCACAAAGAGTTAAAGTCATCTTTAAAAAGACAGTATGACAAGTATAAAGAGACTTGGAAAAAAGTGGATAAAGTAATTGCACAAGAGACAAGCCAAGCTAAACTCAAAAAAATAAAAAAAGAGTTATCTAGGTACTTTGACTATCAAGGTAGAACTAGCGTAGAAAATAAATACAAAGAGAAAATGAATGAGCAATTTGGACATTATATAGAACCAAAGAGATGGAAAAATTCAAACAGAAAACTCACGCTTGCTAGTATAAAAAAAGTGATAGAAGTCGAGATACTAAAAACTGCAAAACAAAAAGCAAAAGGAATACAAAGAGGACTCAATGCAAAACAATTTTTTAATCACCTTGATGTAAAAATCAAAGTCTCAAATAGACTTAGAGCTAAAGGCATAGAAATAGAAGTTGATTTTGACTATAAGTGCCTAACCAAAATTAATGACATAAAACTGGATTGAAAAATGCTTAGAGAAATATATGAGATATATAAGCCTAAAACAAGAAGTAATACAGCAATTACAAGAAGTTATAAAAACAAATAAAAAACATAAGAGTAGAATGAGAGCTCAAGCACTTCTATTGAGTAATCAAGGGAAAAAAGTTCAAGAAATAGTAGAAATAATTGGATATTCACAAAGAACACTCTATCGGTGGTTTGATAGATTTAATCAAGATAATATAAGTACAGTTCATGAGTTGGCAGGTAGAGGGAGAAAGCCTAAATTAACAATAGCTAAACATGAGTCTTCAATCAAGATGTATATAAAAACTATAATGTAAATGAGATTCTATTAGCCCTAGAAAAAGAGTTCACTACTCTTGAAGTAAGCAAACGAACTTTAAAAAGATTTTTTAGAAAGATTGGTCTTAGCTATAAGAGAGCTAAAAAGGTCATTATGAAAAATAGTAAATGGAAAAACTATTTCGATAAGTTTATTCAGCTTAAAATGCTTAGAGAATGGGTAAAAGAAGGACTTTGTGAACTCTCCTTTTATGATGAAAGTGGTTTTTCACTTAATTCAAATATTCCGTATAGATGGTCGGCAGTTGGGACACCTGCACTTATCCCATCAATAAGATTTACAAAAAGAATTAATGTACTTGGATTTCTTAATACAGATAAAAAAGTGTATTTTATAAAATGCTTACTGGAAAAGTTGATACTGATGTTGTTATAGGTTTTTTTGATGAATTTGCTAAACAAATTAAAAAAACAACTATCTGTGTATTAGATAACGCCTCAACTCACACTAGTAAAAGTTTAAAGCTAAGCTTCAAGAATGGAAAGAGTTAGGACTACATATATTATACTTGCCACCTTACTCCCCAGAGCTAAATCCTATTGAGATGCTCTGGAGAGAAATGAAATATACATGGACGGATTTGAATGCTATGGACTCATTTGATAACTTTCATGAGCACATTAAAAAAATGCTTGATGGCTTCGGTTCAGAATATGACATTAATTTTGGTTAGGCACTTAAACCCATAGCAGATAAGTTGAAAAAATACATCAGGGCTAAAAAGAAGTTTACATTTTTAAAAATATTTAAACCTGCTTCATTTGCCTTTGCTTGGCTTGTAAAACTTTTAGTAAGTATACCTTATGAGTTTGTGCATCAAGGAGAGCTTATCACTTTAACAAATGATGGCGTTGTATCTAAATCTTCAAACCAAAAGATAGCATTACTAAAGAAGTTTATTAAGTCTTCGCGTTATCATAATGTTGCAACATATGTGCAAGGGATTGAGTGAGAGAACTCTTAAACTTATAATTTAGCTTTATAATATTCTTTTTTAAATATTTTTTTTGCTATAATTCCACTAAAAATATTCAAGGAAATTATTATGGGAATCCCTCAACCGGCATTTTATATCTTCAAGTGCGAGCAAGCAGCTCCACCAGGTATGCCAAAACCATCATGTGTAACAGATGACAATAAAGGTTTATACCAGTACACAGCAAAGAAATTAATGATGGAAGGCGTTATGATGACTGCTCCAATCGTTAGAACTTCATGTATGAACAGATGTGCACAAGGTCCAGTTATGCTAATTGAACCAGGTCACACTATGTATGTTGATCTTACAGAAGAAAAAATTGACAGAATTATTGCAGAACATATTGTTGGTGGTAAAGTTGTAGAAGAATACGTAATAGCCGAAGAATTTTGGGACGAACCAATGAGTACAGAAGCTGCACGTAAACTAATGGGTAAATAAAGAATAGGTAGGAAAAGTTATGTTAATTGAGATGTTATACAGCAAAATTCATCGTGCTACAGTTACAGATGCCAACTTAAACTATGTTGGTTCTATTACTATAGATGAGGAGCTTTTAGAAGCTGCAAAAATGAGAGTTGGGCAAAAAGTAGAAATATTAAATATTAATAATGGTGAGCGTTTTAGTACGTACATCATTTTAGGTGAACGTGGTAAACGTGATATCTGTTTAAACGGTGCCGCGGCTCGCAGGGTTCATCCAGGGGATAAAGTAATTATTGTTGCTTATGCTACATATGATGAAAAAGACCTTGAATCGTACCAACCTAAAGTTGTTATTTTAGATGAGAAAAACGATATTGAAACAATAGCTGATAGCATATAAACTATGTTTGATATGGGAAATATGAGTAAGATGCTTGAAGGGATGCAAGAAAATGCAGCAAAACTTCAAACAGATTTGGAATCAAAGACCTTTAGTGTAAAAACTGGAGGAGGACTCATAGAGCTGAGTGTAAACGGAAAAGGTGAAGTGATTGACTTAAATGTCGACGATTCTCTTTTATCTGACAAAGCTACTTTAGAGATTCTACTCATAGGTGCTATCAACGATGCCAATAAAATGGTCTTAGATAATCAAAAAAATTCAGCAATGAATATGCTCGGTGGTATGAACGCCTTTGGGACAAAATAAATGTTAAGAGTTTTTTTAGCTCTTAACTTTCTTCTTTTTAATCTGTATGCCTGTGATGGTGGTTACACTTCTTGTATCAACAAAATAAAAGACTCTCAATCAATCCAAAATAAAACACTTCAAATCCCTATTTCAAAACACAAACGATTGGTATTTTCACTCACCAAGCCAAAAGCTAAAATTTTAAAACATGACCCATTTCTTTCTTTATATATCGTAGAAGATAAAAAAGGATTTAAATACCCTTTTAAAATAAATATGCGCTATCCTTCAGGCATAGGGCTAGTTACAGATAAAAAAGCAAAAGAAACAAGAATCGCTAAAAGACAGATAGGACTCAATGAATTTGCCAAGATAAAAACAAAAATAAGTGTACCAGCACTTTTGACGAATAGTTGTTGTTCTTTAGAGGGGATAGTTACCGAGGGTGGAATTATAGAAAAAGCATATATCCAACGCTTTATACACAAAAAAGATATTCGCTACGCAGACATTGGCATCCGAGTTAAAGATAGCAACAAAGGTATCTTAGTTGTATCGTATGACCCATTTATGAAAAAGAACCCTTTTAGAAAGGGTGATTATATACTCGGTATGGATGGACGAAAAGTAAAATATAGTTCTACTTTGATGCAAAGAATTCTTTTTTCGAGAATAGGGGCAATGCATAATGTAAAAATACGAAGAGATGGAAAAATTTTAAATATAAAAGTACGCTCCCAAAAGAGACTAAGCGGTGGATATAAGGTAGAAACATATTTAGAAAAGTATGGTTTAACTTTTGATAAAAATTTATATATTATAAGAATAGACACAAGTAAAAAGTTTTATGGACTACTTCTTGGGGATCAACTTTTAAAAGTAAATAAGCAGAGTGTTAAAAAACAAGAAGATGTGATGAAGTATATCTCAGATTTTAAACTTCATCCGAGACTTTTATTTCAAAGAAATGCAAACTTTCAGTTTTTTGTGAATATGGATTAAGTAAGCTAAGGATAGATATGAATGATTATAAAAAGTTAAAAGGGCACTATCAATTTACAGTAGAAGAAGAGAAGATTTTAAAAACACTTCAGGCACAGATGCTACTTAATGCAGACAGCTTTATCGATTAGTTTTATGATTATATTTGGGATTTTGGTAAAACTGCTCAGTTTCTAAAAAATAAAGAAATCATTGCAAAACACAAGGGCAAAATTCGAGCTTGGTTTTTACATCTCTTTTGTGGAAAATATGACTTACAATACTTTATGTACCTTTATAAAGTAGGTGAAGTTCATGTAAAAATTGGTTTGCCGACATATTATGTCAATTCTGCTTTTACATTTGTACGGACATTTATTATAAAAAATTTAGATGATAATTTTAAAGATAAAGAGCAGTATCTTAAAGAAATTGTAGCAGTTGAAAAGATTATAGACATGAATCTTGATGCACTTACAAGTTCTTACAGAGAAGAAGAATTAGGTAAATTCTTATCTATGTCTAAAGTTGAAAAAAATATTTTAGTAGGATTGAAAAAGTTTAATTCGTATGTTAATTATTTTTTAGCAGGGGCATTGGCTATCGTTGCTTTTTTTGCAATAGGCTTGTTTGTTTACGATATTTATTTATTGTTCTTTACAGATATAAAAATAGAAAAAGGAGTCTTGACAGTTCTTGGAAGCTTACTTGTTTTATGGGCATCTATAGAACTTATTCATGAGGAAATAAACCATCTTCAAGGAAAGGGTTTTGCCATTGGAGCTTTCATAATGCTAGCCATGGCAGCGCTTATAAGAAAGGTGCTCATCTACTCTTTATCTTCTGATAAATCAGAAGAATTGTTGATTATTGCGGGTGTTATAGTTGGCTTAGCCATCGCCTACTGGTTAGTAGGTGCTAGTAAAAGATCTTCCTTGTCTTAGTCTAAAAACTCTCAAGTAAGATAACATTCACAAAAGTCCCAGCTTCAAGATTTTTGTCTTCTTCTCCGCTAATCATTAAGGCACTAGAGTTGAGCATATTTGTTAAAATTGCAGAGCTTCCAACTTTTTTTCCATCAAAATTTACAAAGTATTCGCCATCTTCTACATTTACATTGCATGCAGTAAATTCTGTAAAACGACTTCGTTTATGAAAATCTTCACTTAGTTTTGCTTCGACCATAGTATAGGTGGTAGTTTTGCCTAACATTTTGCTAATAAGAGGAAGCGCGTATAGTATAGCCGTAACAGTAGAAGAATAAGCAAAACCAGGAAGTGCAAGAACAAACTTACTTTCGCGTTGTGCTACCATGACATGACGACCTGGTTTAATCGCTACGCCTTTAAAGATTACTTCTGCACCAAGACGAGGAACGATGTCTTTTACAAAGTCATAATCACCAACGCTTACTCCGCCTGTACTTACTAAAATATCAGCTGAGCAAAGAGCATTCTCAAATGTTTTCATTATAGAATCTTTGTCATCACCAACAGTTCCAAGTTGAATTACTTCCGCTCCAGCTTGCTCAAAAAGTGCTTGGAGTGTGTAGTTGTTAGAGCTTCTAATTTGTGCTGGGTTATCACTTGAAACTCCTAGGTCTAAAATCTCACTTCCTGTTGCTATGACAGCAACGCGAGGGCGAACGGCTACATTTACCATAACAGTATTTAATCCAGCCATTACGCCTATCTCAGCAAAGCCAATCTTTGTGCCTTTTGTGATGAGAACATCACCCACTTTATATCCTTCACCTATTGGGCGAACTGAAGCACCAAGGGCTACTTTTTCTTCTATGGTAATTGTATTTTCAACTGCATTTACATTTTCTATCTGAATAAGCGTATCGGCACCCTCTGGCATCTTGGAACCGGTAAATGTTTTGATGCAAGTTCCCTGTGTTACAAGTCTAGTTTCATTGTTTCCTGCTGGATTAAAACCTAGGACTTCTATAGAGTCAGCATCTAGATCGGCGTGAATTACAGCGTATCCGTCCATAGATGCTGTTGGAAATTGTGGGTCATTATATACAGCTACAATATCCTTAGCTAAAATTCTTCCAAGAGAAGAACTAAGAGGAACGCTTTCATTTTTACTTGCGTTTAGCTCAAGTAAATCTAACATATTTTGACTTGCTTCGTAAGATAATAAATCCATTATTTAACTCCTAGTAATCCACTACCTTTAATCGCCGTAGAGCGATTAAGTGCATAGATTCTATTTCCATTTTTTAAATCGTACTTCCAAATTGGTGCACTTGCTTTAAAGTCTTCAACAAACGCGTCGATAAACTCTAGAGCAACGCGTCTTTTTGGTGAAAAAACACAGGCGATATAAGAGCTTTCATGTAAGAGAACATCTCCACGCGAATGTGCCATTTTTATAATCGCATTTTTTTCTTTAGCCTTGTCTTGCCAAGCACTAAACCATTTCTTAAGAATAGGCTCATAAATATCAAAACTAAGCCCATCAATACTATCTTCATCTCGAATAGTCCCAATAAAAGGAATAAAAGCACCATAGTTATTTTGTGATTCTTCTTCGTACCAAGTCTTTAAAATCCTAGGAACATCAAGTCCACCATCATAAATTTTTAGCATTTCTCAACCGCCACAAACAGGAGGAAGCATTGAAACTTTGTCTCCATCTGCAAGTGTGAAATCAAGTGTAGACACAAGAGTATCATTCACAGCTATTGCAGAATTTTCTAGCCACTCTTTCATATCGGGAGTTTTTTGGAGCAATGTTGCTAATTCGTTTAGATTTGTTATCTCTAACTCTAAGGTATCTTTTTGTATAGGTCCTAAAAATTCAACTCTAACCATCTAGTGAATCTCCTCATGTACTTAAATATATGCGATTATATCTAAGATAAGCTAAGCAGTGTATAATCTCATATTTATTAACAAAGGCGAGTATGTGATTTTTGGAAAAATCGAGTATCTAAATCTTTTACCATTTCATGTTTTTATGAAGCGATTTACTAGAAGTTCTCAAGAACAAATGAGTATGCACTATAAACGGGGTGTACCCTCTAAGATTAACAAAAAGTTTATTTCTCACGAGGTAGATGCTGCTTTTATTTCAAGTGTTAAAGCAAGAAAATATAAAAATATTGGACTTGGAATTATCGCAAAAAAAGAAGTGCAGAGTGTGATTGTAGTTCCAAATGCAAGGGATGAATCCGATACAGAGTCCGCAACTTCAAATATTCTAGCTAAAGCTTTAAGTATTAAAGGAAAAGTTCTTATCGGCGATAAGGCATTAGCATATTCTCTGCGCAATGATGATTATATCGACCTTGCAAAAGAGTGGCATACTAGGTATAACTCACCCTTTGTTTTTGCTCTTCTTTGTTACCATAAAGATAAGCAAAAGTATAAAAGAATTCAAAAGAACTTTTTAAAACAAAAGGTAAAAATACCTCGTTACATACTCGTAAAAGCGAGTAAAAAAACGGCTATTAAAGAGAATGATATTCTAGAATACCTCAAGCTTATATCGTATAAATACGATAAAAAAGCAGAGCATGGGCTAAAGAAGTTTTATTCTCTACTTGATAATTAAAGCTTATTTTAGATATAATCTCATAAAATAATAAAGAGTTTATAGCAATGATGCAACTAGTAAAATATTTATTTCTTGGGGTTCTCATAGTTCCAAGTCTTCTTTTTTCTTCTCACGGACTCTTAGGTGGAAAAAAAATATATAAAGCTTTTTCAAATACCATCAAATCAAGTGCAAATATTGTTCGTACAACGATGAATATGGAAGTAGAAGGAACTCAAGTAGAAGCTCCTAAAGTGCAAAAAATAAACCCACAAAAAAGAGAAGCTTTTTTAAAAGAACAGTTTACCCCACAAAATCAGCTACAAGAAATAAAAGTGATGCATACACAAGAAATAAACATAGAAAGTGAAGCTATAGAGTTTTTTGACTCTTTAAATGCATCTGTAAAAAAGCCGATAAATATTGAATAAACTCAAAAATTATTGCGCTAGAATCAAGTACCCCCTTTACCTTTTTCTTATTATATTACTCGTTAAACTTGGTTATATTCTTGTTGAGAGTTATTACAATTATTATGTTTTAAGTGTTACAACAAGTGCTTCACTTACAAAAGAAACTATAGAAAATCTAAATATTAATGGTCATAGAATCTCTGCTATGGGTATTACCTTACTCCTGTTTCCTTTTCTGTATTTTTTAGCAAAAATCATTTTTAAAAGATTCAAATTAATTACGACGCTTCTTTTAAGTGTATTAACATACTTCATAGCTTTTTCTAGTTTGAATATGCTAATAGACAAAGTAGTTTTAGAAAATAAAGAAAAAAGACACGACGCATATTATGTAAATGTTTTTAAATACGGTGTATTAAACAATATTTTTATTTATGATTCTTTTGTTGATAGCAAGAGAATAGAGAACAATACCATGGATGCAAATGATAAAATCTTACTTACAAACACTTTTTTTACTTCTTCATGCCGATGAAAGATTAGTCAGTAAACTTAAAGACAGAGGGCGCGAAAAGGTAGCTGATTTATATATACAAAAGAATCTAAAAGAAGATTATGAGACTAAAAGAGGGCAGTTCGTAAAGGCTTCACAAGAGATATCGTATTTGTGGAATGAGATAAATAAAAATAAAATAAAAATGAAAGAAGGGCTTGCTCAGTTAAATAAGCAAGAGATGGATAAAGCTTATCAAATTTTTACTTCTCAGCTTATCAAGGGTTACTCTGAATATAGCGCTGCTTGGAAGAGCGTAAATGAAAAAATTCGCTTAGAAACAACGGATATGAAAGTAAGTAAAATCAAGAAAAGATTAGATAAATACTTTAAATTTAAAAGAGTCCCAACAGCGCGTTCACGTTATACAAAGGCAATGGTGAAGTATTTTGGATATTACCTTAAACCACAAGAGTGGCATCCAAATAAGAACAAAGTGAGTAAGGATAGGATCCGGTTTATTATAGCGCGTGAGATTATGAAAAAAAGTCGATACTCGCTTGAAAAACTTACCTGATGGAATGGATACTAAAGCATTTATGTATCATTATGAAACGAGATACAGCGTTATGACTGCCTTAAAAGAAAAGGATATTTTAGTTCCTTTTGAGTTTGACTATTCTAAAAAAGAATTTAGGAAATACTTTGACATCATGGCAGAAAAAAAGCATAAAAAAGCCTATGCACTCTTTTACTCTAAACTCGAAGAAAAAATAGGCAAAAATGATATAAAATTATCAATGGACTGGGAAGCTTTTATGCATAGCGATTATATACATGCTCAGATACAAGAGAAACTTAAAATAAGAGATGCTGATACAATAGAAAATATTGTAAGTGCATTGTATTCCAAAGATTTAGCGAATTTTAGAGAACTTGTATATCTTCCAAAAATTAGTGAAAAAATTGAAAAGATGAATTTTAAAAGAGAAGACTTTCTTGATGGCGCTCAAGCGAGTTCCTATGGAGATGACGCGATAAAGTTACTTTACATCCCACCCTTTGCTCTGAGTATATCTATGATTTCTTTACTCTTAAATGTTATTACAGTATTTGCGATGTTTTTAACACTTGTCAATATACCTCGAGTGATTGGTAATACTTTAAAAATCATTCTTGTTACTCTAATGGTAGCAGTTCCTATTTACTATAAGGCGCAAACTGTCAATACTAATCTTTTGCATCAAACATCAACAAAGGGAAAAATATATCTTAACTTTATGGCGTGGATATCGTACTATGAAAAGCAAAATTATCTTTTACATGAGAAAAAAATTCTCCCAGATGCAACTAGATTCTTGTAGCGAGTTCTTTTTTATAGGCATCTATGTCAAAGTCTTTCATTTGAGATGAGCCTGATTTTATTGCAGCGAGTGCTACAGCGCTTGAGATTTCTACTATAAGTCTTTTGTCAAAAGGTTTGGGGATTATATAATCTTTACCAAACACGAGTTCTTTCCCATAAATTTCATTAAGATACTCTGGAACTTCTTTTCGTGCAAGCTCTGCTAAAGCGTATGCTGCGGCTATTTTCATCTCTATAGTTATCTTCCTAGCACGCACATCCATTGCCCCTCTAAATATAAATGGAAAACCAAGTACATTGTTTACTTGATTGTCGAAGTCACTTCTTCCTGTGGCAACAATAGCATTTGGTCTGACTTTAAGTACTTCATCTGGAAAGACTTCGGGAATCGGATTTGAAAGTACAAATACAATAGGATTTTCACTCATTCGTTTGATGTCCTCTACGCTAAAAGACCCAGGACGAGAAAGCCCTAAAACAACATCAGCACATTCAAAAACTTCCGCATGTGTCTTATAAGAATGGTCTGCAAATTCACGCTTAAAGTCATTTAAATCATTTCGACCATTGTGAATAACACCTTTAGAATCAATCATGTAAATAGTTTTTACACCAAGGTGACGGTAAAGTCTGGCACAAGAGATGGCAGCTCCTCCTGCCCCAACAACTACAACTTTAAGTGTTTGGATATTTTTACCAACGATTTTACACGCATTTATCATAGCCGCTGAAGATATAACCGCAGTGCCGTGTTGGTCATCATGCATAACGGGAATATCAAGCTCTTCAATAAGCCGTCTCTCAATCTCAAAACATTCAGGTGCTTTAATATCTTCAAGGTTAATCCCACCAAAAGTAGGTGCAATCGCTTGAACTGTATTACAAAAGCTATCTATATCTTCAGTATCGACTTCTATATCGTAACAATCAAGTCCAGAAAACTTCTTAAAAAGAACAGCCTTACCTTCCATAACAGGTTTTGAAGCAAGTGCTCCAAGATTCCCTAAACCAAGAACAGCAGTACCATTTGAAATAACGGCAACAAGATTTCCTTTCGAAGTGTACTTATAAGCATTCTCAGGATCTTTCTCTATCTCTAAGCATGGAGTAGCAACACCCGGAGTGTAAGCCAAAGATAAATCTTTCTGACTAATACACGCTTTTGTAATCTCAGTAGCAATTTTCCCAGCACGAGGAAACTCATGATAATCAAGTGCTTGTTTTTTAGTTACATTTCTATGTGGCATTTTAGAGTCCTCTAAGTGTTTTATTTATTATATCCTTTTGCTGATTTAATCATAGTTTAACAAGACAATCTATATAATCTCAAATGCAAAAATTTGAAGCGTTTTTATTAGATAATTTACCAAAGTCGCAGAGTATACATCCTCACTATGAAAAGGCTCTTCAAGAGATGCTCGAGGCAGGTGGGAAAAGGTTTCGTCCTGCGCTTTTACTTGGTGTTGTGGGCGCGTATAATTCTCTGATGCTTGAGGGTGCAAGACACGCTGCGTATGCGATAGAACTGCTTCATACTTACTCGCTTATCCATGATGACTTACCTGCTATGGATGACTCACCGCTTCGTCGTGGGAAACCTACGCTTCATGTTGTTTATGATGAGGTTACAGCTATTTTAGTCGGAGATGCTTTAAATACTTACGCTTTTGAAGTTTTGTCCAATGCTCCATTCTCAGATGCTACGCGAGTTAAACTTATACGGGAACTTGCTTCAAACGGTGGTTTAAATGGAATGGTATTAGGTCAAGCGATTGACTGTCATTTTGAAAACTCACCTTTAAGCATAGCAGATGTTAAAATTTTACATACAAATAAAACAGCGAAACTTATAGCAGCCTCACTTAAAATGGGTGCAATAATCGTTGCACGAGAAGATGTAGCAGATACACTTTATAACTTTGGAATTAAGCTTGGTCTTCTTTTTCAGATTCAAGATGATATTTTAGATGTAACACAAAGTTCTGAGGAAGCTGGAAAGCTCACAGGCAACGATGAAGATAAAAATAGTTTTGTTACTTTGATAGGCTTAAACGAGACTATGAGGGAAGCAAATATCTTGGCGGACGAACTCGAAGATGAGTTGAATACTTTTGATGAGAACTTGAAAAAAAGCCTTTCATCACTACTAACAAAATACATAAACAGACACAGGAATTAAAATGGCAAATGTAATGCGTCAAAAAATGGCAGACAGTATAAGATTTTTAGCAGCAGATATGGTTCAAGCGGCAAATTCAGGTCACCCAGGTGCACCGATGGGACTCGCAGATATAGCGGTAGTTTTGAGTGAGCATTTAAACCATAACCCTAAAAATCCTGACTGGTTAAACCGTGATAGACTTGTATTTTCAGGCGGACATGCAACGGGACTTATTTATTCTTTATACTATCTTTGGGGATACGGTTTAGAGATAGACGATTTAAAAAACTTCCGTCAGTTAGATTCACTTACTCCTGGGCATCCTGAATACGGTCACACAAAAGGCATCGAGATTACAACCGGTCCTTTAGGTCAAGGTATTGCTAATGCTGTTGGTTTTTCTATGGCTTCAAAATTTGTAGGTGCGCAAGTAAATTCAGACACCGCAAAAATGATAGACCATAATGTCTATTGTTTTTGTGGTGATGGCGATTTAGAAGAGGGTCTTTCATATGAAGCCTGTTCTATCGCTGGACATAATAAGCTTGATAATATAGTGCTTATTTATGATTCTAACAACATTACTATCGAAGGTTCTACAGACCTGAGCATCTCTGAAAATATCCGTATGCGTTTTGAATCACAGGCTTGGGATGTTCTTGAGATTGATGGGCATAACTTTGATGAGATAGATGCAGCACTTACAACTGCTAAAAGCAATACTAAACCAACTATAATCATTGCTAACACGCTTATAGCAAAAGGTGCTGGTAAACTTGAAGGTACACATCACGCGCATGGTGCTCCACTTGGCGATGAAGTAATTGCACAAGCTAAAAAAGATGCTGGTTTTGATCCAGAGAAAACTTTTCATGTTGATGCTGATGTTTTAGTGCGTTTTAGATGCGCTATAGAAGAGGGTGATTTATGTGAAAGAGAGTGGATTCATTCTCAAAAAACTATGCCTTTAATGGAGCAAAACGAAGCACTAGATGCTTTGCAAAATCCTGATTTTTCTAGAATTGTGTATCCGACATTTGAAAAAGCAGAAGCAACGCGTGGCACAAATGGAAAAATCATGAATGCTATCGCTCGTGGCATCCCTTCATTTTTAGGTGGTTCAGCAGATTTAAGCCCATCGAATAAAACAAACCTAAGCGATATGGGTGTATTTCCAAAGGGTAGAAATATCTACTTCGGTATTCGTGAACACGCGATGGCATCTATCGTAAATGCCATGGCTTTATACGGTCCACTTATGCCTTTCTCAGCTACATTTTTTGTTTTCTCAGATTACCTAAAACCAGCGGCTAGAATCGCAGCACTTACTGGAATTCAACAGTTCTTTATTTGGACGCATGATTCTATTGGTGTAGGTGAAGACGGTCCAACGCACCAACCAATTGAGCACCTTTCACAGTTTCGTGCTCTTCCTAATTTTTATGTATGGAGACCAGCAGATGGTGCGGAAAATATTGAGGCATGGAAAACTGCACTGAGCATGAAAAAATCTCCATCAGCATTTGTATGTTCTCGTCAAAACCTTTCAGTACTTCCAAGTGCAGTAAGTGGTGAAGCGAGTAAGGGTGGTTATTTAGTAGCATCTGATATGACTGCGACTATGACACTTATGGCATCTGGTTCTGAAGTTGAGTTAGCATTAAAAGTAAAAGAAACACTTAACATTGCGGGAATAGCTGTAAATGTTGTGTCAGTTCCATGTTATGACTTGTTTATAGAACAAGATGCTGCTTATATGAAGTCTATCATTAAAGAGGGTACAAAAACTGTAGCAATCGAAGCTGCACGCGGATTAGAGTGGTACAGATTAGCGGAGACTGTAATTTCTATGGATACATTCGGAGCATCTGCACCAGCTGGACAACTTTTTGAGAAGTTTGGTTTTACTGCGGAGCAAATAGCTGAAAAAATAAAATAGTTTTTACTTACTTTAGCTTTTTAGCTAAAGTTTTTTTTAGTAGTATTTTTATCTAAAAACTTAGACATATCAGCTCTAGAATTTCTAAAGCCTGCAGTACCAAAGCTTGTAAAATTACTACGGTAAGCCTCTTGACTTCCCCCGTGCATGTCGATCTTTCCCTGTGTATATGTTTCTTGCGCGATTAAAGTAAGTATTGCTAGTCCTAGTATTAAAAAAAGCTTCATTTTTCTATCCTTCTATACGCAGGTTTAGTCATGATTCTGCTATCGACATTTCCTCGACCAACAGTAAAGTGGTAAAGAACCTGAAAATTGTTATTTTTAATCCCTAGTACTCCATGCATCATGTCATCTAAAAAGCATCCGATACCAGTTCCAGATAAACCAAGAGAAGTAGATTCTAGATACAATTCTTGTCCAATCATTCCACATTCCCAATACAACTCTTTGTATCTATGTGCTCCATGGCTTTGAAGTTGTTCTGAAAAGTTACATAACATTCCTAGACTAAACGCACCATCAGATGCTATGTCTTGCGTACAACTTATAGATTTTGAAGCCATTTTAAAATCACGGGATTCTAAAAAATAAAGATTTTGAAGCTGGGTTTCTTGCCATAAAAAGTCAGCGTGCATCTGCTCTTTGAGTGCATCTATATCTCTAGGATTGCGTACCAATATATAAAGACCCTTATCATATTCCTCAACACGGTTTACAAAAATGGCTAAATGCGCAGATGCTTCTTTTGAATCAAGTGAGCCATTTACACTTCCTAAAACAGTATGAAATTCTTCTTTTTTGATAAGTGAAGTATCTTTGTGCATGATATGAATACTTCGTCTAGCAAGCACAACTTTTTTAGATTCCTGTGTAGGCTTTCTAGATGAAAGAAGTTTTAAAGCATTTTTTTGTGCGATTTGTTGCTCCGTTGTAGCATCTTCAATTTCTCCGATAATGTCCCAATGTTGCATACTTGGACTAAGTTGATTTGCTATTCCCTCATATTTTAAAGGCAGGTTCTCAAGTAAAGCATCGATACTAAGAGAAGCTTCTGTTTTTAGGGGAGATACTACAAAAAGCATATCTGCATTTTCTTTTTCAAAAAAGCGATTTTTTTGTTTGATTCCAAAAAGAGTGTTGATGTCTGTATCGCTTATTGCATCTAAACGAGTGAGTTTCCAGCCAAGCATTTTTGCAGAGACTTCAAGTGATTGCCAAGCATGTCCAGCATCGAGTTGTGTATATCTAAAAGCACGTTCTCCGTACTTCCATACCTCACGCCAAGTAATACTTGAAAACCCAAGTAAAAAACTATTTTTTGGCAAGCTATCCCAAAATTTAGTATCGAAATTTGCCAAGGTTTCAAGTCCGTGGTTTTTAGGTGAGTAGTGGACAACTGAGCTTTGTGAAGATTCCATAAAAGGCGGAAGAACAAGATAGGTTTCAGTTGGATGCAGGTTACCACTAGAAGCATTACACCTCACAGCCCAGGTACTACCACCTGATTCTTTGTGTGCTGCAATTCCCATGGAGAACTGTAAAAGTTGAGAAAGAGATTCTTTAAGAAGTGGTGCAGCAGGCAAGTCAGAATTGAGCAAATGATAAGGTGGTGTTGTATTATCAAAACTAAGTGGAAGCTCTATTTCATCTGCTCCATTGTAAGTTCTAAAAGGGTCCGGCTGCGTAGCCCAGTCCATATAGCCTAATGAGCGTGCGTATCTTTGTTGTGCGTGTTTTGTTGTTTCGTGGTATTCGAAAACTTTTTGTAAGTTATTATTCATAGTTTTATATTAATGAACTTTTCTTAAAATTTACACTTGCCAATCTTGAAGTCCAAATTCTTTATTTTTATAGCGTCTTTGTAAAGAAAGTTTATAAGCATCTGCTAACTTTGGACATTTAAGTACTTCTTTTATATTTTCTTGATTATCTTTCGCGTTAAAGGCAATCTTATTTATATACTCAATCGTAAATTTAGGATAAACTCTCCAGAGTAATTCAAGGCTATCTTTTGGAGTAACTTCTCCACCCTTTATAACTCTAAAATAAAAACCTGTTTTAAATTCTTTTACTACAATGGCAGTCAGATTTTTGATGCCTATAATCGTTGAAATCTTCCAACAAGGTTGTCTAGGCTGTGAAACTTCAAGAATAACTTCACCGTAAGTAAATCTATCTCCTAAACATATTTCGCCATCAGTTATAGACAGCAGAGATAAGTTTTCACCAAAAGCACATGTGGGTAATACTAGAGTATAAGTCTCTTCTAAATATTTATAATAATCAAAACTATACGCACAGATAGCCTTATCAACGCCTCCATGATTTTCTTTATCGCTTTGGTCATCGAGGGTAAAACCAAGCTCTGTAATGGAGTAAGAAGCATTATTTAATGACTTTTTTTGATACGAAGAATTGAATTCTTTTCTTTTAGTATTAGTTATTTTTTTGTCTTTTCCGCAAAATATATCTTTAACTGAAATATTCATACTCTAAGCCTTTTGATACAGTGCTTTAAATTTCTTATTTGATATTGCTGCTTTTTCTTCGTGTATTTCAAATGAAATTTCTTCTAAGCCAGATGTTTTAAATAAGTCAATTTCATGTTTTTCTAACGGCCAAGGTGGACCGTTAAAGTCATGCTCTTTTTTATGGGCTACAACTAAGATTTTCCCTTTTTTACAAAGGCTTTGAGATATTGATTGAATCATTTTTTGGCGGAATTTTCGAGGTAAAGATTGAATAGTAAAAGCTTCAAAAATGAAATCGAAATATTCTTCGTATTTTTTAGGCATATCAAAAATGTCTTGTTTTTCAAAGATGATTTTTGAATCAGAAAAACGCTCTTGAGCTAAATCTAAGGCAACCTGCGAAACATCAATAGCTATGACTTCAAAGCCAGCGACTTCTAAGGCCTTAGCATCATCACCTAAGCCACAACCGATGACTAAAGCTTTTCCTTTATGCTCAGATGCGGCCTTGAGGTAAGTCTCTAGTAGAGGATTGACTTTTAGTTTTGCCCAAGGGATGTTTTCATGATTATTTTTATGTTCTTCGTAAAGATTGTTGAACCATGCGCTGGCTAGATTATGTTCTTGTATTTCTTTATTCATAAGCTAATAGTAATCTTTATTTGCTTAAATAAAACTCTTAAAAATTATTGATACATATATGTATGGTGGAGTTTAAACACGAAAAAGATAAAACCTAAATATGAAATTTTCAGACCTAAAACTAACAACACCCTATCTTCAAAACGAAGCTATTTTTTATGATGTGCTCGATCCAAGACCTTTAGATAATCCTTTTCTTATTTCAGTGTCTCAAGATGCAGCAAAACTTCTAGGTGTAGATGAAGACTTACTTGATGATGAAAAGTTACTTGGAATTGTAAACGGCTCTTTAAAGATGGAGGGTTCAAGTCCTTTTGCTATGTGCTACGCGGGACATCAGTTTGGGCATTTTGTGCCTCGTCTTGGTGATGGTCGGGTTCTCAACCTTGGTAAAGTAAATGGAGTAAACTTACAGCTAAAGGGTTCTGGAATCACGCTTTATTCTAGAGGTGGAGATGGCAGAGCCGTTCTTCGTTCAAGTATCCGTGAGTATTTAATGAGTGAGGCTATGCACGGTTTAGGCATAAAAACTTCACGCGCGCTTGCACTTATTGGGAGCGATACAGATGTGTCCCGTCAGACTATTGAAAAAGGGGCTATAGTACTTCGTCTCGCATCAACATGGATTCGTTTTGGAAGTTTTGAGTTTTTTAACGCTGCTCGTGAACCTAAGTTACTTCAAGACTTAGCTGACTACGCACTAGCAGAGTCTTTTCCTCATTTAGTAGGACAAGAAGATTCTTATCTTAAAATGTTTGCTGAGATAGTAAAAAGCACTGCAAAAACAATAGCATATTGGATGAGTGTAGGTTTTAACCATGGGGTTATGAATACTGACAATATGTCTATAGATGGAAGTACAATTGACTACGGTCCTTTTGCCTTTTTAGATGATTATGAAGCTTATTATATTTGCAACCATACAGATACTGCTGGGCGCTATAGTTTTGTCAGCCAAAAAGGAATAGGCTATTGGAACCTTGAAAAACTAGCTAGAGCGCTGTCTCCAATTCTTAATCATGAAGCATCTATGCTTGTACTTGAAAATGTCTATTATGAAGCCTATGATGATGCATATCTTAAAAGAATGCGAGCAAGACTGGGTTTATTTACGGAAGACCCAAGAGATATGATTTTAACAAATCAACTGCTCTCAAGTATGGAAAACTCAAGCATAGATTTTAACTTATTTTTTAGAAGACTTTCTTCTTACGATGGAAATAAAAGCCTCATTTTAGACATTGCAGTTTCTCGTGCACCTTTAGAGCGGTGGCTTGATTTTTATGATGCAAGATTGCTAAAAGAGGAAGCGTCACAAGAAAAAAGGCATTCTCAGATGCTAGGCGTAAACCCTAAGTACATTTTAAAAAATCATATCTTACAACTTGCAATAGACAAGGCAAATGAAAATGACTTTAGCATGGTAAATGATTTACTTAAAGTTGCACTGAGCCCTTTCGAGGAACATGAAGATTTAGAGTATCTTTGTATAAATACGCCACAAGATGCTAAAAATATTAAGCTAAGTTGTTCTTCTTAAAACTAAAGTTTACTAGATATATATTAGAATCAATCCAAGGAAATTCAAATGTTTAAAATTCTACTCACTATTATCTTATTCTTTGGTATAGGTCTTCAAGCTGATGACACAAAGAAGTATTCGCAAGAAAAGCTTGAGCAGATGCTGGCTCCAATCGCCTTATATCCAGATGCACTTTATCTCAGATACTTATGGCATCTACATATAACTCACAGTTAAAAGAAGCTGTAAGTTATTCAAAGGCTCATCCAGAAGAAAAAGGTGATGAAGCAGTTAAGAAGGTTCAAGATAAAGGATGGGATGCTTCTGTTTCTTCTTTGGTCGCATTTCCTCAAGTTTTAGAGATGCTAGGAAAAGAGCCTCAATGGACAGAGGATTTGGGAAATGCTTTTTTAGGGCAACCTGATGGTATGATGGATACAGTTCAAAAACTTCGAAAAAAAGCTAAAGATGCTGGAAATCTAAAGACGACAAAAGAGCAAACTGTAACTACTGAGGATTCTAATAGTACGCAGGTTATTGTTGTAGCTCCTGCTACGCAAACCGTATATGTTCCAGTTTACAATCCTACATATGTTTATGGACCTTGGATGTATCCCGCGTATCCTCCGTATTATTATTATTATCCTCCACATTATAACCCTATACCTGGACTTATTATTGGTTTCAGTATTGGGATTATGGCATCAAACTGTATGTGGGGTGTTTTTGGTTGGCATAGTCATAGTGTAAATATTAATGTAAATCGTTACAATAATATTAATGTAAATAAAATTTCAGGAAATGGAAATAAGGCTAACTGGAATGACCATAAGCAAAAACCTAAGGGCAGTCATAAGTCTAAGTTAAACAATAAGTCAAAGCCAAATAAAAAAGACTTACAAAGAAAAAATGCAAAAAATGCAATGAGTAAAAAAGGTTTAGATTTTAATGGCGCTAAAGGAAAGCTTTTGGGTGCTCAGGGTAAGCATCTGAGAAGTGATTTAAACAAAGGTAAATTTAATTCAGGTTTACATTCAAGTGCTTTTTCAGGGCTAGATAGACCAAGCAGGTCACATAGAGAAGCATCAAGAGGTGGTTTTTCAAGGAGTAGTTCTAGTAGAAGTTTTGGATCTCACAGTGGTGGGTTCTCTAGACAAGGTGGCGGACGATTAAGAGGACGGAGATAAACATGAAAATTATTTTAATAAGTATACTCGTATTAGCATCTTTGCAAGCTGGTGTTAAACATTTTGCTAGTGCTGGAGAAGTCTCAAAAAGTTTTGTATCGGCACTTCAAAATGCTGATAAAAAAGCACTTGCAAACTTGCTAACACCAAAGTATAAAGAGATAGTAAAGATTAAAGAGATAGATTCTGATGATGTGAAGAGATTTTTAAGTAGCTATGAAAAATCTCATAAACTTGCAAGCTTTGATGGGAAAAGCGTTTATATAGAAGTTGGTACAAACTCTTGGACTTTTCCTATTCCTATGCTAAAAGATAAAGATGGCTGGTTTTTTGATATAGAAGCAGGTGTTAAAAATATGAATATTCGAGAGATTGGTAGAAATGAAATGGCTATGATTGACGCATTACGGGCTAATCTAGTATACGAAGATTTACTGATGCAAGAAGACTTAAAAGTATTCATTATATTTCAAGATGAGGCGCGGATTGTTGCTATTCCAAGGAGTTATGATAAGACGGCAATCATGAGTTTTGTTCGGGATGAAAATTCTAAAATATATGAAGCTAATCTTTTTGAAAAAGAGTATATTTTTGATGAAGGATTTAATGAGATAGATGCGACAAGATGGTAATACTTAAAGTGTTAAGAATCTACTCACTTTAGGGACTGATTTCAAATACTTTTGTCTAAAAGCTATGATTTTTTTAAATAATATCATTTTAAGAACACTTTTTGCTAGAATACTTATGGATCCACACATTTAGATGACTTAAACTGCGAAGCGATGGATAAGACAGTTGCTTTAAAACACAAGGACATACTATGACTAATGTTACGTGCCCAAGAGACGACCAAAATAAGAGATTCTCACATATGGTGAGGCTGAATATAATGTTAAATGATAGAGGAGGATGATCCTTCGTCTGTTCTCTTTAACTTGTAGTTCAACTTTAACCCTGGTGTTTATACATTAGGGTTTCTCTTTTCCTTTACACAATCTTTTCACAGTTATCTGCTATCATTAGACAATCAAAAAATAAAAGAGTTTGTATGACAAAAATTATAATTTCACTTTTTTTAACATTATTTCTAAACTCGTTCCTTTACGCGGGCGAAAACTATTCAGAGATGAGTACACAAGAATTAATTTCTATTATCGGTTATGTTAAAAAAGATGAATCTGATACATTTAAAAAAGAGCTAGAATCTCGAGTAGCAAGTATGAGTGCAAGCGAGAAAGAAAGCTATGTAAAAAATCTCCATAAGTTAAAATAAAGATGCGAGCAAAAATACTTCTTTTAGAAGATGACTTAACACTCAGTGAAACAATCCTTGACTTTTTAGAAGAAAATGACTTTGAAGTGATTCCTGCTTATGATGGTGAAGAAGCTTCAGATATTATGTATGAAAATATTTTTGATTTGTTCTTGCTTGATGTAAATGTTCCTCTGTTAAATGGTTTTGAACTTTTAAAACAAAAAAGAGCCGATGGTGTCCAAACCCCTGCAATATACATCACTTCACTTAACTCCATAGACTCTCTTGAAGAGGGTTATAAGAGTGGTTGTGATGATTATATTCGTAAACCTTTTGTTTTAAAAGAGTTGCTTTTTCGTATAGAAAACATTTTAAAAAGAGCTTTTTTTCATGCAACGCGCGAACGAATCGCTATAAGTGATTCCATAGAGTACGATGCAGAGTCGAACCTTTTATATGTTGATTCTGTGCAAGTGCAGTTAAATGCTAAAGAGGCAACACTCTTAAAACTTTTTTTACAAAACAAAGAAGAAGTGATTTCACATGAGAGAATTTTAGAAACACTTTGGTCTTATGAAGAAACTCCAAGTGAAAATGCGCTTCGTACCTATATAAAAAATATACGAAAAATCATAGGAAAGGAAAAGATTGTTAGTATCAAAAAGCTTGGATACAGATTTACACAAGAGTGAGAGACAAACACTTTTTCGTTTTTCTGCTCTTTATATCTTACTAACTATTGTTATTCTTTGTATTTTTTCTTTTATCTATTATGAACTTCAAAAAGATTTGATGCTCCAGCAAAAAAAGTCTGTGCTCCAAGAATATTCTAAAATATTACTTCAAGATTTAAAGCAACTTCATATCAACTTTGATAAGACGCAGGTCTATCCGAGAAATGAAAATTTTGATTCTGCGATTTATGACAATCAAAAAAAACTTATTTTTTCTACATCTTCAAGTAAAACTCGACTTGATAAGATTCTTTACTTAGATAAGGGTATTATACATTTAGTCAATATCCCCGAGTCGTATTATCTTGGTGCAAAGTATGTCATAGTCAAAATGAAAGATGATGAGAAATGGTTTAACCAAACCATAGAAGAGATAATTATTTTTGGTGCGCTCTCTTTTATATTTATGTTTGCTATTGGATACCTTTTACTTCGTTTGTTTTTAAAACCAATGCGAGATGCTATAGAGTTACTCGATAGATTTATAAAAGACACAACGCATGAACTTAACACTCCTGTTAGTACAATAGTGGCAAATATTGAAATGATAGATACATCGTGCCTGGATGCAAAACTTGTTAAAAAGATAAACCGAATTGATATAGCTGCAAAAACTATCTCAAATATTTACCAAGATTTAACCTACCTAACCCTAGGAAATAAAATCATCTCTAACAATGAAGATGTTGAGGTAGAAAAACTTGTGAGTGAGAGAGTAGAGTATTTTAAATCATTAGCAGGGGCAAAAAAAGTCAGCCTTAGTTATGTCATTTTAAATAAGGCAAGCCTTTATATAGATAGAACAAAGTTATCTAAGCTTTTAGATAACCTTCTCTCAAATGCAATAAAGTATAATAAAATACATGGTTCTATAGTCGTAAGTGTAGATGCTAATAGTATCTCAGTTGAAGATAGCGGCATCGGGATAGCACAAGTTGATATATCTCAGATGCAAGAACGCTACACGCGTTTTAACAAAAGTAGTGGTGGTTTTGGAATAGGGCTCAACATTGTCTCAGAAATTGCAAAAGAGTATAAGCTTAGCATAAAGATAGAATCTAAAGAGAAAATTGGAACTAAGGTGAGTTTATCATGGTAAAAAGAATTGTTTTACTAAGTCTTCTTGTTTGGAGTTCTATAGATGCAAGTGTATATGAAGGCAACTGTGTCCAATGCCATCAAAGACTTCCAGTAAGTATAGACAAGTACTTTTATAAATATCTTCTTATCTATAGCAGTGAGCGAGATATGAAACATGCGATAATAAACTACTTAAAAGTACCCGTTAAAGAAACTACTGTCATGTCAGAGTCTTTTATAAGTAGGTTTGGAGTGAAACAAAAAAGTGAACTTAGCGAGAAAGAGTTAGGAGAAGCTGTTGATGTGTACTGGGAGAAGTATAAAGTCTTTGGCAAATTAAAATAGTTCTTAATGGGGATTGATATAACTTCACAATAACTTCACAATTAACTGTTAAACTTCTTCTATCAAACAAAGGAGTTTCAAATGAAAACTACAACATTAACAAACACATTAAAGTCTATTCTTATCGCAGGTGCTATTCTTAGTTCAACTACACTTTTAGCTGATGGTGGTGCACTTTACAAAAAATGTGCAGGATGTCATGGTATGAATGCTGAGAAAGTTGCACTTGGAAAATCTAAAGTTATTGCCAATATGAGTGAAGCAGATTTAAACACAGCTATGAACGGTTATAAAGATGGTTCGTACGGTGGTCCAATGAAAGGTCTTATGAAAGGTCAAGTAGCTCGTCTTTCTGCAGATGACATTTCATCACTTTCATCATATATCGCTTCTCTTAAGAAATAATACTTAAGAGACCGTGTAAATCTAGCTCGCTTCCATGCTGTGCTGGGGAGTGTCTATACAAATAAGTATAAGGAAAATAAAATGGATAGAAGAAAATTTTTAGGCGTAGGTTTAGCGGCATTTGCTGCTATAGTTGCACCAACAACGGATTTAAGAGCAGTAAACTTTAGAACAACTATGCCAAAAGCATGGGAAGTAGAGAAAACAGCAGACGGTATTAAAGCACTTTACGGAAGCGCTGGCATGAAAACTGATGAGAAATTATTCTCATTTAAAGCTCCAAAACTAGCTGAAAATGGTGGATCAATTCCAATTACTGTTAAATCATCACTTGATTTAGAGTCATTTGCACTTTTCCAAGATGCTAACCCTAGATGTTTATCATGTGTGTTCTCAATACCTGCAGGCGCAATCATAGATTATGATTTCAGAATTAAAATGAGACAAACTGCATTCGTTACAGTTGTTGGTAAAGTAAGAGGAACTGGTGCTTTATATATGGCAACTAAAGAGATAGATGTATCAATAGGTGGTTGTGGAGGTTGATTTAACCCCATCGCCCTATAATTTAGAAATGTTAGAAAAAAATAATAAAATATAAAGGAACTAAAATGGCAAAGAAAAAAATGAAAATCAAAGCAAAAGAAAAAAAAGGTATTGTAAAAGTTAAAGCAATGTTTACAAGCCTTATGGCTGATAGAGAAGAGTCAGTTAAAAAAGGTATCAAACCAGAATATATTAACCATGTAATAGCTAAAGTAAATGACGCAGTTGTTTATGAAGTAACAATGAGTGGTTTCATGTCAGAAAATCCACTTGTTAAATTCAAATTCAAAGGTAAAAAAGGCGATAAAATCGTTTTTGAAACTACTGATAACCATGGTACAAAACAAACAGGTAAGAAAAAAATTAAATAAGCTTACAAGAATGTAAGTACTTCTACTCCTACAAAGATAATCAACAAAAATGCTATTGACGATATGAAAACCAAGGCGGTTACAAGCCTTGGTTTACAATCGTATAAAGATGCTAGATTTACATTTGCAACTGCAAGTGGCATCATCAGCTCTATAAAAATAATCCCTTTTATCATTTTGTCCAATTCAATGTTCACAAGGACTATAAATGCAACGAGAGGGAGAATAAAAAACTTAAATATTAAAACCCAGAGAAGTAAAGTTTTACTGATTTCTTTAATTTTAGTTCCATAGAGATAGATGCCAAAAAGAAATAGCTGCATTGTCATTGAAGTATAGGCTCCCATCATAAGCATATTTAAAATAGCACCATCGGGTTGGTAGTTATTTAGACTCAAAATTATGGCAAGAAGCACAGCCCAAAGTATAGGGAGTTTAATAATATTTAGCAGAGATTCCTTGGCGCTAAAAGTCCCGCGTGAATAATAAAAAACACCAAGAGTATACACAACAAAAACATTTACAAGGTTGATAATAGTAGTATAGGGGATAGACGCTTCCCCAAAGATAGCAATGTTGATAGGAATACCTAAGTTCCCCGTGTTACCGATAATAGCGGCAACAGTAGCGATAGAGTATTCTTTTTTATCTTTAAATAAAAAATGTGCGACTATGGCTGAGAAGATTACTACAATCAAAACAATAATAAAATAAATAGATGGAGCGAAGAAAAGACTAGCATCTATAGGGTGAATAAGAAGTCCCCAGAAGGTAAGAAAAACTTGTAAAAAATAGACATTGATAAGGGTGATGGTTTTATTGTCTATTTGTTTTTTAAAGCTCATCTTAGCGATGTAGCCCATGACAATAAAAACATAGATGCTTAAAATGGAGAAGATTATTGAACTCATAAAGCCATTATATCTGTTATAATTACTCCATGCAAACAATACAAAATATAAATAATACAATACAAAACAATTTAGCTGTAATGGTCTACTTCTCAGCACCAACATGCAATGTCTGTCATGCACTTAAGCCCAAGTTACTCGAAGCGCTTGAGCAGAACTTTAAAGAGTTTAGAATAGAAAGTGTAGATATCTCAGTTGAAGAAGATATTGCTCCTCATTTTGGAGTTTTCTCAATTCCAACTGTTTTAATATTTTTAGATGGTAAAGAGTTTTTAAGAAAATCTCGTCATATGAGTGTACATGAAGTCATCAACGAGATAAAAAGACCTTACGAAATTATGACTTCATAAAAGCAATAAGTGAAGCCGTAACTGCAACATTAAGCGATTCTACTCCTCTTTGCATTGGAATATAAAGCGAGTCATTACATAGTTTAGTAACATTCTCACTTACTCCATCGCTCTCATTTCCTAAAACAAATATACTCTTTTTATCAGCCTCAATATCGTACAATGTATTTTTAGCATGTGATGAAAGAGCATAAATTTTTGTATCAGGTAAATCATTTAAAATTTCACCTAAAGAATTACAAAAATAAATAGGCAGTTTAAAAAGTGTTCCAGCACTTGCTTTTATAACTAGTGGAGAGATTTTCGCTGAACTTTTAGTAGGAAGTATAATCCCATCCACATTTCCAGCAGCACATGAACGAATAATCATTCCAAGATTTTGAGGATTTTGAATTCCATCAAGGGCAATAAGTCTAAATGCTATCTAGTTTTTTTATCTCTCTTACATTTTGATAGCTTTGCGAGATTATATCTATAGCAACACCTTGGTCTTGTTTTGCATTTTTACTAATTCTACTGAGAGCTTTTTTATCATGGTAACTCACTTCTATATCTCTTTTTGAAGCAAGAGAGAGAATCGTACTAACAGCTCCGTCCCTTTTGTTAGAATCTGCCAAATGAAGTTTATGCACTTCTATTGTGTCATCTTGAAGTATTTCTATAACAACATTTCGCCCATAGAGTGTAATCACTTTTTCAAAAAAAGCTTTTTTGTCTTTGTATTCTTGAGAGTCTTGCATGTATAAATTCCTTTTTAACTTACTATATTATATATTATTTCTGTTTTATTCTTGGTTACTTTTATCTCGTGAAGTGTTAATGTATCAATCTCAAGTGCCATAAATTCTTCTATAGTCTGAATGTTATGTTTAGCTAACTCTCCTAAAACTATCCCACGGTAAGCTTTTGCCCAATGGCTCACAGTCTTCCCATTTTTTAAAAACTTTAAAGTAGTGTAGGGTTTTGTTATTTTATAGAACTTATCATAATAACCAGCTCGTAAGTCTAAAATCTCATCACCTTGTAAATATAAATCTAGTTGGTATGTAAAGCGTTCTTTATAAAACTTATCGGGAACAATATCTGCAACATTATTTCCTTGTTTAAGCTTGTAGTTAGCTATAGCATCTCTACCTAAAATAGGACCATAAAGGTTAGAAAAAATGATAGTGTTTCGCTTGAGGTAGTCTTGCATTTTAGGTTCAAGTGAGGAATACTTTAAATAATCATAGGCAACGCCTTGGTAACGCTCAATAGCACTCATTAAATCAGAATTGTGTACATCACAAATATACTGTTCACAATCAGCCCATTTTTTGATTCCAAATAAGGCTTTGATTTTTTCTTCATCTTCAGATAGGGCTATCTTTTTATAAGCATCTAGAATCTCATCTCGAGCATTAAGTGCCCCAAATAAATCTTTCTTTTTTTCATTACCACCTGAGTTTTTACCTTCAGATGGAGAAAATAATATTTTTAGCATTTTACTTTAACCTTTTGTAGTATGTTCAAAAACACCATTGAAATTCTCAGGTGGCATCTCTCTATAATGTTTACAGCGCTCTATATAAATATCGTATATCTTAACATTACTTTTGTTGTCCCATGTGTTTATGTCTTCAAATAGAGCAAGAGCACCTGTAAATTTTGCGCTCTTATAAAGTTCTATGGCTTGATGATATAAGTCTAACTCATGAAGTAAGTCCTCTTTAGCAGAGTAAAAAAGAGGAATATCGCTATCCTCAAAATCATGGATTTGCCAAATCTCAATTGGTTCAGCTCGTATGTAAGTTTTTATAATTTTTTTATCCTATACTTATTTTGAGTTTTCGTTAGAAGTAATATATCGGTACGAGCTAAGGCGGTGAAAACTAGCCTGTGGGAAAGTCGGATAATTATACTTTAAATTTGAGTGGCGAGTGGATCAGTTTTTATTATTTCACTATTGCAATGGTGATAGAAAACTAGATCGGATTGAATCACGAGGCAAAGTTATGTGTAATATTATTGCTTAAAAGTCACATAGGAGTTTACTCCTATGCTAACGAACTCTCTTAAATAAATAGGAGGTTCACAGTGTTGAATTGTATCGGAATTGATGTATCAAAAGCAACAATAAATGTTCATATATCTAAAAATAGCCAGGATTTGTTACTCGATAACAATCTAAAAAGTTTTCGTTCTCTTTTTCAAAGTTGAAGAAAATATATAAAAAAGAGATCGAAGATATTATATTTATATTTGAACCAACAGGAAGTTATTCAGAAGCATTGAGAAAGTATTGTTCAGAGAAAATATCAAGTGCTTTATCATAAATCCTAAGCAGTTTAGTAATTATGCTAAAGCATTAGGTGTTGAAGTGAAAAATGATATTGAAGATGCTAGAGTTCTCTCTAAAGCTCTTCATTTAGCTAAAGATACACAAGTTAAAGTTCCTGTGTATAACGAGGATGTAGAGCAGATTAAGGAGTTAATGAGTTTTTATAAGTTTACTAAAAAACAAACTGCTCAACAGAAGAATCATCTTGAAGCTTTAACAAGTAAAGATGGTGATAAATTTTCAATTAAAGAACTTAAAAAATGTATTAAAGAATCACAAGAAAAAGAGCTTAGAATTATTGAACAAGTTCAAACTTTAATTGATTCTACAGATGAATACAGAATTGCATATGATAATATTATATCCATAAAAGGGGTTGGGCAAATCGGTGCGATTGTACTTCTTCATCTCTTTTAAAATACCCAGAAGCTAACCAAAGACAAATTACTTCATTAGTTGGCTTAAATCCAATTTATAGACAATCAGGTACTTCAATTCAATCAGGATATAAGATAGCTAAAACAGGGGCAAAACTTTATAGAAGTATTATTTTTATGTCAGTTCTTACAGCTGTTCAACATGATAAAAACTTTAAAGCTTTTTATGAACGTCTCAAGGCAAATGGGAAACATACAACCTCTGCTCAAATTGCCGTTATGAGAAAAATAATACTAACTGCTCATTCACTTTATAAAAACAACAAAAAATATGATGAGAATTTTAACACTAATCAGGCTGCTGTTATGGAATGATATTCAAGTAAATTGTTACTATTGGTATCACTGTTACATAAATTTAAGCGTGGCGACTCGAATGTTCTTTCCCCTCTAGTATGGATGCATTGGCACAAGAGAGTAAACATTTAACACCTGTGCTATTAGCACAAAGATTAGCTACTTTAAAACGCACTGACATAGAACTTTATGTTAATCATATCAAGCCATTGTATCTTGAAGAAATCACAAAAGAACTCGAAGATCTGTGCTCAAAATGGAGTCCAAAAATTCTAAAAGATGGGGAAATTATAAAGTTCTAAGAAAAACCCTTGACATACGAAATATTAAGAGCTATAATTCTGACTCAATTTAACTGCCGACATAGCTCAGTTGGCTAGAGCAGCTGATTTGTAATCAGCAGGCCCGGGGTTCGAATCCTCGTGTCGGCACCATTAAATTTGAAATATTAGAAACAGTGTTAGACCAAATTTTATTATACGGTGGGATAGTCAAGTGGCCAACGACGGCAGACTGTAAATCTGCTCCCTATGGGTTCAGAGGTTCGACTCCTCTTCCCACCACCATCAATGAAGCTGCGGGAGTAACTCAGTGGCTAGAGTTCCTGCCTTCCAAGCAGGCTGTCGCGAGTTCGAATCTCGTCTCCCGCTCCATTGAAACCTATAAATTTTGGAAGCTGAAGTATATTATTTATCCTTTACTTCTTTAATAAATCTAATCACAAAGCTAATACTATTGTTAAAAAAGAATTATTCAATTATTGCTTCTATATTATCTCTATTGCTGTCGTGGCTCAGGGGTAGAGCACTTGCTTGGTAAGTAAGAGGCCGTGGGTTCAAATCCCACCGTCAGCACCACCTAAAGCTACAAAAAGTAAACTTTTCGAGAAAGCTTTAGAATGTTTAAGCAATAATTGAATGATTTTTGGATATAATTCCATTTCAATTCACACATTAATAGGAGAACACTATGGCAAAAGAAAAATTTCAACGCAATAAACCGCATGTTAATATCGGTACTATTGGACACGTTGACCACGGTAAAAACAACACTAACAGCAGCAATTACAGCAGTACTTGCAGTAACTAACGGTGCAGAGCTAATGGATTACGATGCAATCGATAATGCACCGGAAGAAAGAGAACGTGGTATTACTATTGCCACTTCACATGTTGAGTATGAGACAGATAATCGTCACTATGCGCATGTTGATTGTCCAGGTCACGCCGATTATGTTAAGAACATGATTACTGGTGCTGCTCAAATGGATGGTGCTATTTTAGTTGTTTCTGCAGCTGATGGTCCAATGCCACAAACTCGTGAGCACATTCTTCTTTCTAAGCAAGTTGGTGTTCCTTATTTAGTTGTATTCATGAACAAAGAAGATATGGTTGATGATGAAGAACTATTAGAACTAGTTGAAATGGAAATCCGTGAACTTTTAGATATGTACGAATTCCCAGGTGATGATACTCCAATCACAACTGGTTCAGCTCTTAAAGCTCTTGAAGAAGCGAAAACCGGTGCTCTTGGTGAGTGGTCAGATAAAATTAAAGCACTTATGGTTACTGTAGATGAGTGGATTCCAGAACCAGTTCGTGAAACTGATAAAGATTTCCTTATGCCAGTTGAAGATGTTTTCTCTATCTCAGGTCGTGGTACAGTTGTTACTGGACGAATCGAGCGTGGTACTGTTAAAATCGGTGAAGAAATAGAGATTATTGGTATCCGTGATACTCAAAAGACTACTGTTACTGGTATCGAAATGTTCCGTAAAGAAATGGATGAGGGTGTTGCAGGTGATAACTGTGGTGTTCTAGTTCGTGGTATTGGTAAAGAAGATGTTGAGCGTGGTCAAGTACTATGTAAGCCGGGTACAATTACTCCACATACAACTTTTACTGCAGAAATTTATGTTCTAAGTAAAGATGAAGGTGGACGTCATACTCCATTCTTTAACGGTTACCGTCCTCAGTTTTATGTTCGTACTACTGATGTTACAGGTGCAATCACTTTACCAGAAGGTACAGAGATGGTTATGCCAGGTGATAATGTAAGTATTACTGCTGAACTAATTCACCCAATTGCAATGGAACAAGGTACTAATTTCGCTATCCGTGAGGGTGAGTAGAACTGTTGGTGCTGGTGTTGTTGCTGAGATCATTAAATAAATCGTTTTTGCGATTTGTTTAATCTTTATAAAGGTAAAATAATATGAGAGAAGCGATTCACTTAGGTTGTGAGAAATGTACACGACGTAATTATCACACAACAAAGAATAAAAAAATTCATACTGAAAAATTTTCAGTAAGAAAATATTGTAAGTTCTGTAGAGAACATACAACTCATAAAGAAATGAAGCTGTAGGAATACAGTTTCTCTTTTGAGAGTAGGGATTTATCCCTTTTAGGCGCATAGCTCCAATGGTAGAGCACCGGATTCCAAATCCGGGTGTTGCGGGTTCGAGTCCCCCTGTGCCTGCCACATTTATTATTAGTAAGTCCTTTGGGATTTATTTATAATCAATGAACTATTGACATCAGGAAAGATATAAATGAATATAAATACACATATCAGAAATGCAAAAGCAGAATTAACTAAGGTTATCTTTCCAACGAAAGGTCAAGTCAAGCAAGCATACATCGCGGTTATGATTGTTGTTGCAGTAATAGCTGCATTTTTAGCTTTAGTTGACTTGTTTATGTCATCAGTTATGTCGGCAATTTTAGGTTAAGGGGAAAGTATGGCTCATCAATGGTACTCTATTCAAACATACGGAAACGATAGACTTGTAAGAGACGCTATCTTTAATATGATTGAAGAATATAAATTACAAGATTTTATTGAAGAAGTTATTGTTCCAACTGAAGATGTTATTGAAGTAAAAGAAGGTAAGAAAAAAGTAACTGAGAGATCTTTATACTCTGGTTATGTTTTTGCAAAAATCGACTTAACTACAAATGTACAACATATGATTCAATCTTTACCAAAAGTGTCTGGATTCATTGGTGAGGCTAATGTCCCAACACCTCTTAGTGAACATGATATTAATGTTATCTTGGATCGTGTAAATAATCGTGCGGCACCAAAACCAAAAGTATTTTTTGATAATGGTGAAACAGTTCGTATTGTTGAAGGACCATTCGCAAACTTTACAGGAACAGTTGATGAGTACGATTTAGAACACGGTACTCTTAAGCTGAATGTTTCAATATTTGGTAGAGCAACTCCGGTTGATATATCATATACACAAGTCGAAAAAATAATTTAACTCAAACAAAGGAATTACAATGGCAAAAAAAGTTATGGATTACATCAAATTACATATTGACGCTGGTAAAGCAAACCCTGCTCCTCCAGTAGGACCAGCTCTAGGACAACGTGGTGTTAACATCATGGAATTTACTAAAGCATTTAATGAAAAAACAAAAGATAAAATGGGTTTCAAAGTACCTGTTGTTATTACTGTTTATACAGATAGAAGTTTTACTTTTATTACAAAACAACCACCAGCATCTGCTCTTTTAATGAAGGCTGCCGGACTTAAAAAAGGTACTGATAATCCACTAACTAACAAAGTTGGAAAAATTACTCGTGCTCAATTAATGGAAGTTGTTGATGCAAAAATCGCTGATTTAAATACTGACGATAAAGATATGGCAGCTAATACTTTAGCTGGTACAGCTCGTTCAATGGGTATCGAAATAGTAGACTAGCTAGAATCACTCTCTAAAAATCAAGACCACATGATTTAAAACGATGTGGAAGAATTACATTAAGGAAATTTGAAAATGAGTAAAAGATATAAATCATTATTAGAAAAAATAGATAATACTAAAAGATATACAGTAGCTGAGTCAGCTGCTATGATGGACACATTAAAAAGTGCAAAATTCGACGAAACAGTTGAAATTGCTATGAACTTAAATGTTGATCCAAGACACGCTGACCAAATGGTTCGTGGTGCGATTGTACTTCCAAATGGAACTGGTAAAACAGTTCGTGTTGCAGTATTTGCTAAAGGTGTTAAAGCTGATGAAGCTAAGGCCGCTGGTGCTGATATCGTTGGTACTGACGATTTAGTTGCAGATATTAAAGCTGGAATCTTCAATTTTGATGTAGTTGTTGCTGCTCCTGATTGTATGGGACTTGTTGGTCAAATAGGTCGTATTTTAGGACCAAAAGGTTTAATGCCTAATCCTAAAACTGGTACAGTGACTCCAGATGTTGCAAATGCAGTTAAAAATGTTAAAGGCGGTCAAGTTGCGTTTAGAGTTGATAAAAAGGTAATATTCATGCCGGTATAGGTAAAGCAAGTTTTACTACAGATAAATTAACTGAGAATATTACAGCTTTTGTAACTGCAATTAACAAACAAAAACCAGCTTCTGCAAAAGGTCGTTTCATTACAAATGCAGCTCTAAGTTTAACTATGAGCCCATCTGTAAGATTTGACTTATCTGAATTAGCAGATATTAAGTAATTTTTAGTGCTTTAATTTTTATTAAGGCACTCTAAAGTTACTAAAGATTCACTTCAGTAGTAACTGCATTTTATGGACTAAAGATATAGGAGTGTTTTATAAATACTTAATTTCCTATTGAAGATTGTCTAAAAGGAGAAAATTTATGACAAAAACACAAAAAGCTGAAATTATTGAAGTACTTACTTCTGAATTTAAAGATGCAGGAGCCGTAGTTCTATGTGACTACAAAGGTTTAGGCGTTTCAGATTTAGAAGAATTAAGATCAATGGCTCGCGCTAAAGATACAAAAGTTCAAGTTGTTAAAAATACTTTAGCAACTATCGCACTTAAAAATGTTGATTTAGAAGGTATCGTGATTAAAGATACAAATATTTTTGTTTGGGGTGAAGATTCTGTTGCTACTTCTAAAGTAGTATCTGAATTCGCTAAAAAGAACGAATTATTTGTAATTAAATCTGCATATATCGACCGTGAAGCTGCTGATACTGCTAAAGTTGAAGCATTCGCTAAACTTCCAGGACGCGACGAGTTACTTGGTATGCTTGCTGCTACTTGGATGGCTCCTGTTGCTAACTTTACAATCGGGCTTGAAGCACTTCGTGCTAAAAAAGAAGAAGAATCTGCTGCATAAGCAGTTAACATTTTAAATAATTAAAGGATTACACATGGCTGTAACAAAAGAAGACGTATTAGAATTTATCTCAGGACTTTCAGTATTAGAACTTTCTGAATTAGTAAAAGAATTTGAAGAAAAATTTCAAGTATCTGCACAACCTGTTGCTGTAGCTGGTGGAGCTGCTGCTGGCGGTGAAGCTGCTGCTGAGAAAACTGAATTTGATGTTGTATTAACTGATGTTGGTGCTAAGAAAATTGGTGTTATTAAAGCTGTTCGTGCTCTTACTGGTCTTGGACTTAAAGAAGCAAAAGAAGCATGTGAAGGTCTACCGTCTACAATTAAAGAAGCTGTAGATAAAGATGCTGCTGAAGAAGCTAAGAAAGCTTTAGAAGAAGCTGGTGCAACTGTAGAAGTTAAGTAATCTTAACAGACTATATTTAAGAAAAGACCTTGGGTCTTTTCTTAAGCATCTTTTTATACTGGGCGCTTTTACAAGGAGATTAAAGTCTCTTTGTAAAAGTGCCCTTATGTCGTTTATATACACTATGAAAATCAGCTCTTGATAGAGCCTTAAATAATCATTCAAGGACGCTTGAATTGATACTAATTACTTAGCAAGGTAAACATATGTTAAACACTTTATACTCCGGAAATCGTCTTCGTGTAGACTTCTCTAAAACTCCCCAAGAAATTGAAGTACCAAATTTACTCCAATTACAACAAAGCTCATATGACAAGTTTTTAATGTTAGAAGATAAAGATAGAGCAGATAGTGGAATTGAAAAAGTATTTCAATCAGTTTTCCCTATTCATGATACACAAAACAGACTTACTGTTGAGTACATTGGTTCTGAAGTTGGTAAACCAAAAATATACTGTTCGTGAATGTATGGAGCGTGGACTTACTTACGCTGTATCATTAAGAATGAAAACTCGTCTTGTTTTATGGGAAAGAGATGAAAACACTAAAGAAAAACTTGGTGTAAAAGATATTAAAGAACAAAATATTTTTGTTCGTGATATTCCACTTATGACTGATAGAACTTCATTTATTATTAATGGTGTTGAACGCGTTGTTGTAAATCAACTTCATCGTTCACCAGGTGTTATTTTTAAAGAAGAACAATCAACGACTGCTGGAAATAAACTTATCTATACGGGTCAAATTATTCCAGATCGTGGTTCTTGGTTGTATTTTGAGTACGATCCTAAAGATATTCTTTATATGAGAATTAACAAACGCCGTAAAGTGCCTGTTACTATTATGTTTCGTGCTTTAGGTTAT
>JAUZSC010000031.1 GCA_030949825.1 Sulfurimonas sp. | reverse complement strand
ATGTAAATGAGCAAATAGAAATTATTGAGTTTGTACAAAACAATACTAATCAATCTATATTTATGCCTTTGCTTCTCTCTTTTGGTGCTGGTTATTTAGTTGGAGATTTATAATGAATAAAAAACTTCACAATAAGAAACTCAACAACAGAATTTTTAATATTTACAACGGCTAACGGAGAAGATACAATAGAAGTAAAAGTTGAAGATGAAACAGTCTGGCTTACTCAAAAACTTATAGCTAAACTTTTTGATATAAATGTAGCAACTATAAATGAACACCTAAAAAAAATATTTAGAACCAATGAATTAGAAGAAAAATCAACTATTAGGAAATTCCTAATAGTTCAAAAAGAAGGCAAAAGAGAGGTTAGTAGAAATATTGACCATTATAATCTTGAAGTAATTATTTCATTAGGATATAGAATAAACTCAAAAAAAGCCACAGAATTTAGAAGATGGGCAACACAAGTTTTGAAAACTTTTACTACTCGTGGATATGTACTAGATAATGAAAGATTAAAAAATGCTAGTTATTTAAATCCTCAATACTATAAAGACTTAATATTAGAAATAAGAGATATAAGAGAAAGTGAAAGAAACTTTTATCAACAAATAACAGATATTTATGTAACTGCTTTAGATTATGACTTAAAAGCTCCAACAACAAAAGATTTTTTTGCTACAGTACAAAATAAACTGCATTGGGCTATTCATGGACATACTGCTTCTGAACTTTTAGTTGAAAGAGCAGACCATCAAAAAGAATCTATGGGACTTACAAATTGGAAGAAAGCACCAAATGGAAAATATTAAAATCTGATGTAGTAGTTGCTAAAAATTATTTAGCACAAAATGAAATAAAATCATTAAATAGAATTGTATCTATGTATTTAGATTATGCAGAAGACCAAGCTGAAAGAAATATACCAATGACAATGAAAGATTGGAGTCAAAAACTAAATGCTTTTTTACAATTTAACGAAAGAGATATTTTACAAAATGCAGGAAAAGTCACAGCAATAATTGCAAAAGAGTTTGCTATAAGCGAATTTGAAAAATACAAAGTAATTCAAGATAAATCATATAAAAGTGATTTTGATATGTTACTTCAAGAGTTAGACAAAGATGGAAAGTGACCTGAAACACACAACAAATACGAGGAACGAATAATTTCAAAAAAGACGCTTAAGGATTTTTATGAGCAATCAAAATATCATGATAGTCCGAATGCTTTAGAAGCTTAGAAAGTCTTTTTTTTAGATTACAAAACAAACTGTGCTTAAATGCTAACAAAGCAAAAGAATTTTATGTAAACAATTTTGATTTCAATATAGACAAAGATATTTTGATATAATTTCGAAAAACTAGCTTCTATAAATTGGAAAAATAAATGCAAATATACGACTCTGTAAAAAAATCAAAACGAGAATTCATTCCTCAAACTGAAGGTAAAGCGACACTTTATGTTTGTGGTCCGACTGTTTATGATGATGCCCATTTAGGTCATGCTAAATCTGCCTTGGTCTTTGACTTACTTACCCGTGTTTTAAAAGCCAATGACTATGAAGTTACCTATGCTAGAAACATTACAGATATTGATGACAAGATTATTAAAAAAGCAGTCGAGCAAAAAAAGATATAAAAGAGATTACGGACTACTATACAGATGCTTTTCATACTGAAATGTCGGCTATTGGTGTAGAGCGTCCTGACATTGAGCCTAAGGCTACGGAATCACTTGAAGCGATGTATGCACTTATACAAAAACTCATAGATGCTGGGCATGCTTATGCAACAAGTGAGGGCGATGTGTATTTTGATACTGCTAGTGACTCAGAATACTTAAAACTCTCAAGTCGTGTTCAAGATGATGATGACAAGCTCCAACGGGTTGAAAGTTCAAGTCTTAAAAAGAATCAAGCCGATTTTGCACTTTGGAAATCAGTCAAAGACGATACATTAACTTTTGAATCACCATTTGGAGCTGGTCGTCCAGGTTGGCATCTCGAATGTTCAGCGATGATTGAAAAACATTTAACAGTTCAAGGCAATGAATTTGCTGTAGATATTCACGGTGGAGGAGCTGACTTACTTTTTCCACACCATGAAAATGAAGCAGCACAAACTCGATGCGCGACAAATCATTCCCTAGCAAACTACTGGATGCATAATGGCTTTGTAAACATAAACGGTGAAAAAATGTCAAAAAGCTTGGGAAATAGCTTTTTTCTCAAAGATGCACTTAAAGAGTACGATGGTGAAGTTTTAAGATTTTACCTCTTAAGTACACATTACAGAAGTAACTTTAACTTCAATACTGAGGACTTAGCGCTGGCTAAAAAAAGGTTAGACAAGATTTATAGACTTAAAAAACGTCTTTTTGGATTAGCCCAGAACTACAGATGCAACAGAGTTTAAAACAGAGCTTCTTACATCTCTAAGTGATGATATGAATGTATCTTCAGCCCTTGCGCTCATTGACAGTATGATAAGTACTGCAAATGAAACACTTGATACCGCTGGAAAACATAAACTTCTCAAAAAAGAAACACTTTCTAACCTAGCCTATATAGAAGGTATTTTAGGATTTGGTGTTAAAAACCCTTTTGAGTATTTTCAATTTGGTGTAGATGCTACTATGAAAAAAGAAATTGACACGCTTATAGCATCGCGTAATATTGCAAAAAAAGAAAAAAACTTTGAAGAATCCGATAAAATCCGTGATGAAATTCTAGCATTTGGAGTGAGTATTATGGATACTCCACAAGGAACTTTTTGGGAAAAGGTTTAAGTAGATGAAATATGTTGTTTTTATTTTATTTTTAGGATTAAACATTATGAATGCAAAAATAATTGCTCACATACCAGAAGCATCTGGCATCTGCTATCTTAAAGACTCTAAGACACTTGTTGTTGTAAATGATGAAGGTACTATTTATGAGTTAACAAGAAAGGGTAAGATACTTAGAAAACACTTCCTTGGTGACTATGATTTAGAAGGTGTTACAACATATAAAGGAAACTTACTCTTAGCAGTTGAAGATCTACATGCTGTCTTTGTTGTGGATGCTCGTAGTTTTAAAATTCTAAAAAAAGTCAAAATTAAAAAGCATAAAAATATAGAAAAATCTAAAAAGCATGGCATCGAAGGTATCTCAGTTTTTGAAGGAGACATATATCTTTCACATCAAGCATCTGGTCTTTTTAAAATCAATGGTATACATAAGAAAAAAGCAAAGGTCACTAAAGTTTACAAAGACAAATACTCTGACCTTTCAGGGCTAAGCTTTCATGATGGTTATCTATATATGCTTAGTGATAAGAAAAACTTACTAATAAAATACGATGTAAAAAATAAAAGAACTATTAAAAACTATAAAACTCAAAAAAGCAGCCCAAGAGGGAATTTGTTTTGATGAGAAAAACAATATTTATATTGCAGATGATAATGGACATATATTAAAGTACAAAGTCAAAGACTTAGGACTGTAAAATGACAATAAAAGAAATTCAAACACATTTAGAAGCAAACTCAAAAAATTTAACAGATGAATTTAAAAGGCTTTTTCATGGTCGAGGTGGACTTTATGAAGATTGGAAGAATCTTACTATTGACTCTATTGACACGATATTTTAAGTATCGCTTTTTATTCTGAGGTAGACAATGAAGACGAACTTTTAAAGATGATGCAAGCGTTTATAGAAGACACAAGACACACAACTATAGTTTTACAAAGAAGATACCTCAAAGGTCATCCTAGTGAAGTTTTAGTTGGAGAACTAGCGGACGAACTTTTTGTAGTTGAAAATGGCATGAAAATAAAACTCAACCTCCTCTCAAACAGAAACTCAGGTTATTTTCCAGATATGAAAAATGGAAGAGCCTTTGTAAAAAAAAATGCTAAAGACAAGTCTGTTTTAAATCTTTTTTCTTACACCTGTGCTTTTAGTTTGTGCGCTAAAATGGGTGGAGCTACAAAAGTTTCAAATATAGACATGAGTAAAGGTGCCCTAAGTACAGGACGAGCAAATCATCACCTCAATAACTTAGAGATGCGAGGAATTAGCTTTCATCCTTACAATATTTTAAAATCATTTTCTCGCATCAAGAAAAAAGGGCCTTATGATTTGATAATCATCGATCCCCCTACTTTTCAAAAAGGAAGTTTTGAGGCAACTAAAGATTATAGAAAACTCATCATGAAACTTCCTCAAATTGCATCTGAGGATTGTCTACTTTTAGCCTGTTTAAACTCACCCGACTTAGATGTAGATTTCATAAAAGCACTCATAAAAGAGTTGGCACCAAGTTTTAAGTTTCTTAAAAGACTCCCAAATGTAGAAGAATTTGCGAGTGAGGATGAAGAGAGAAGTTTAAAGAATCTGATATTTCAAAGAGAAAAACTTTGATATAACTTAAATGTATTTATACTAGATTAGATTTCTTTAAGTATAATAAGAAAATTTCACAAAAGAGAATAAATGATACCTTATGATTCTATAAAACCTTTACTTTTTTAAACTCCAACCAGAATCAGCTCACCATCTTGCTGAGACAGTTCTGAGATTACCAAACCTTTGTCAACTTCCATTTAACTTCTTTTTAAAGTCACATTTCATTGCAGATGATATTTTAAATCAAGAAATCTTTGGTCGTACATTTTTAAACCCTGTTGGTCTAGGCGCTGGATTTGATAAAAATGCAACCATGATTCGAGGGATGCAAGTTTTAGGATTTGGATTTACTGAGATTGGAACGGTCACACCAAAGCCACAAGCAGGAAACCCAAAACCAAGAATGTTTCGTCATATCCAGGAAGAAGCAATTCAAAACGCGATGGGTTTTAACAATGATGGTGCTTACAGGGTTATAAAAAAAAACTTAAACAGCGTTTTCCTTTTACTACGCCTATTGGCATTAACATCGGAAAAAATAAGCTCACTCCAGATGCAGAGGCTATAAACGACTATACGCATCTCATTAAAGCCTTTAATGGTTTAGGTGATTACTTTGTTATCAACATCTCTTCACCAAACACTCCAGGTCTTCGTGACTTACAAAACGAAGCCTTCATTACAGAGTTGTTTAAACAAGCCAAAGCACTTACAAAGATGCCCATCCTTCTTAAAATCGCTCCGGACATGGAAATAGAAGATGCTGTAACGCTTACAAAAATGGCAGTTGCGAGTGGTGCTGATGGAATCATTGCAACAAACACTACTGTTGATTACTCACTCGTTAAAGAGCCAAAAGACATTGGTGGAATAAGCGGCGCGGTGCTTAAAGAAAAAAGTTTTAAAATCTTTGAAGCTATTGCAAAAGAGCTTTACGGTAAAACTCTTTTAATTTCTGTTGGTGGAATTGACTCCGCAGAAGAAGCATACAAACGCATCAAAGCGGGAGCATCACTTGTTCAGATTTTAAGTGGTCTTGTTTTTCATGGTCCAGATATGATTATGAATGTAAACAAAGGTCTTATAGAACTTTTAAAAGCCGATGGATATGAAAATATTACGCAGGCTATAGGCGCAGATAGAAAATGATAAACATTATTTTAAAAACAACATTAACAACAACTTTACTCTTAGGAACACTTATGGCATCTTCACTACCAAAATACGAAACAAAAACTTTAAAAAATGGACTTGAGATTGTGGTTATTCCACTTAAAAACTCTAGTAATGTAATCAGCACAGATATTTTCTATAAAGTAGGAAGTAGAAATGAGATTATGGGTAAAACTGGAATCGCGCATATGCTTGAACATATGAACTTTAAATCTACAAAAAACCTTCCTGCTGGTGAGTTCGACAAAGAAGTTAAAAGTATAGGTGGAGTGAACAATGCTTCGACTTCTTTTGATTATACACATTACTACATCAAGTCAAGCACGCAAAATTTAGGAAAATCCCTTAGTCTTTATGCTGAACTTATGGAAAATCTAAATCTCAAAGACAAAGAGTTTCAACCTGAGCGCGATGTAGTAGCTGAAGAGCGTAGATGGAGAACAGAAAATAACCCGACTGGTTACCTTTACTTTGCGATGTTTAACAATGCTTATGTATACCATCCGTACCACTGGACGCCAATCGGCTTTATGAATGACATTCAAACATGGAGCATTAAAGATATAAAAGACTTTCATGCAACATATTACCAACCAAATAACGCAATTTTAATCGTTACTGGCGATGTTGATCCTAAAGAAGTATTTAAAAAAGCGAAAAAAGAGTTTGGGGGCATTAAAAACAAGGTAGAAATTCCTAAGTTTAAATTTGTTGAACCAGAACAAGATGGTGCAAGACGCGTTATGATTAAAAAAGACAGTGAAGTTGAGATAGTGGCTATCACTTTTCATATTCCAGACTTTAAAAGTCCTGACCAAGTTACACTAAGCGTAATTAGTGAGATTTTATACTCAGGAAAAAGTTCTCGTCTTTATAAAAAACTTGTTGATGAAAAACAACTTGTAAATACTGTCTATGCTTACAATATGGAAAACATCGATCCAGGTCTTTTTATATTCTTAGCTGTTTGTAATCCTGGAATAAAAGCTGAAGATGTTGAAGCTGAGTTAGTAGAACAAATCGAACTTATGAAAACTACAAAAGTAACTAAAGCTGAACTAGACAAGGTTAAAGTCAATACAAAATCTGACTTTATTTATTCCCTAGAGAGTTCAACTTCTGTTGCTAATCTTTATGGAAGTTATTTAGTTCGTGGCGATATTGCACCACTTATGAGTTATGAAGAAGATATTAAAAAAGTAACTGCAAAAAAAGTTCAAGATGCTGCGAAGAAGTACTTCAACTTTAATAAATCGACTACTGTTATTCTTAAAAAAGCAGAAGTCTTAAAGTAAGTTATTAAACTTACTTTAACTCATACAACTACATTCTTTACATACTCTATTCACAATCTTAACGCTGTATTATTTTAAAAAAATTGGAGTCATTACATGAAAAAAATCCTACTAGGTCTTATTGCTACACTCGTTTTTATAGGTTGTTCTTCTGAAAAAGAAGTTACTATAAATGTTGAACCATCACTTGTTGTTGGAAAATCTTTAACTGCTGCTAAGTTTTTCGATCAATTTGAAAAGCCACATTCACTCAGTGCAGACACTACAAAACTTATTTTTGTTTTTTCAGATGACATGGGTCATTTAGCTAACGATTATTTTGCAACAAAAGAAGCATCTTATTTAAATGACAATAACACACAATTTGTAGCAGATATAAGTAAAGCACCTTCTATTATCAGAAGTATGTTCATTATGCCAGGACTTAAAGACTTTAAACATACTGTTTTAGTTTTAACTGAAAAAGTAGATTCAGCACCATTTCGTGCGGGCGTTGATACAGAAAAAATCCTAGTTGTAACGCTTGATAACATGAATATAACTGCCCTTAAAACTATCTCCTCGCAAGAAGAATTAATAGCTATTATAGAAGCTAAATAACTCCTCTTCTCTTACAAAAGCACGATATTTATCGTGCTTTTGTCTCTAAATACAATTTTAATACTTTTTCGATATAATCTTTCATTAAATTTTACAAGGCACATGAGATGAATATAGTAACAGGTTCTTCAACAGCGATTATCACACCATTTAAAAATGGAAAATTAGACGAACAGACATACGCGGCACTCATTCAAAGACAAATTAGACACGGTATGGATGCAGTTTGTCCTGTTGGAACAACGGGTGAAAGTGCTACACTTACATCAGATGAAGACATAAGATGCATGGAAATTGCAGTGGAAGTTTGTAAGGGTACAAATACAAAAGTTCTCGCAGGTGCTGGAAGTAACTCTACAGCCGAAGCAATCAATACAGCTGCCCGCGCTCAAAAATGTGGCGTAGATGCAATCTTTTCAGTTGCTCCTTATTATAACAAACCTTCTCAAGAAGGGATTTACCAACATTACAAAGCTATAGCTGAGTCAGTTCCTGATCTTCCTTTTATGCTTTACAATGTACCTGGTCGTACAGTTTGCGATATTTCAGCCCAGACGGTTATTCGCCTTTTTGATGACATAGAAAATATTTATGGAATCAAAGAAGCAACAGGGAGCTTAGAGCGAACTATTGCCCTACTTTCACAGCGTCCTGAACTTAAAGTATTTTCAGGTGATGATTCCATTGATTACCCAATTTTGGCAAATGGTGGAGCGGGAATTACTTCTGTTACATCAAACTTGATGCCTGATTTAAAATCAGAGTTAGTAAGACTAGCACTCTCAGGTGATTTTGCAGGAGCTAAAGCTATAAACGACAAGCTTTATCCTCTTAACTCAGTAATGTTTTGTGAATCAAACCCTATGCCTATAAAAGCGGCAATGTATATTGCAGGACTTATCCCAACTTTAGAGTATAGACTTCCTCTAGTTGCACCCAGCTTAGAGAGTATGAAAAAAATCGAAGAAGTTATGAAAAATTACGACATTAAAGGACTCTAAAAATGGAACAAACTATGACAGGAAAAACACTATTTATATCGGGTGGAACACGTGGAATTGGTAAAGCAATGGTTTATGCTTTTGCATCTCGTGGTTGTAATGTAGCATTTACTTATGCATCTAACGCAGATATAGCAACTGAGATTATTGCAGATGTAGAGTCGCAGTACGGTGTAAAATCTCGTGCATATAAACTCGATATCATGGAACCATTAAACTATAAAGATGTATATAAAGAGTTTGACGAAGACTTTGACAGACTTGACTTTTTTATCTCCAATGCCATTATTTCTGGTCGTTCTGTTGTTGGTGGTTTTGCTCCATTTATGAGACTTAAACCAAAAGGACTTACAAACATCTGGACTGCAACTGTTTCAGCCTTTGTTGTGGGTGCGCAAGAAGCAGCTAAAAGAATGGAGAAAACTGGGGGTGGTTCTATAATCTCTATGAGTTCTACGGGTAACTTAGTTTACACTCCAAACTATTCTGGTCACGGGACAAACAAGGCTGCAGTTGAGACTATGGTTAAGTACGCTGCTGCTGAACTTGGTGAGAAAAACATCCGTGTAAATGCAGTAAGTGGTGGTCCAATCGACACAGATGCGCTTAAAGCTTTTCCAAATTATGAAGAAGTAAAAGCAGAAGTTGTTAAACGATCACCTCTTTCACGCATGGGAGATGCAACAGATTTAACTGGAGCATGTGTATTTTTATGTGAAGGTGATTCCTCATGGTTAACAGGTCAAACTATCGTAATCGACGGTGGAACTTCGTTTCAATAAGTAAATACAACAAGCTTTTTCTCGACTTTTAAGCTTGTGAATCCAAACTCTTTTTTTTATCCACCCAAATGTTTCTTTTGAATAAAAAAACACATGTGTTGGGTCATTTTTATAGTACCAAGAACTAAAATCTATGCTTTGATTATAAATACCTGTCATCAAATACATTTTAGAATCTTTTTTTAACATACTTTTTAATAGTTTGAACTCTTTATGAGGATTGTAAAAATGCTCTATTACCTCACAAGAAGAAATATAATCGTACTTTTTTTTCTAATAACTCGTGGAAATCATGAAAAAATGGGTCATAATTTTTTATATCGTAATCATACTCATTTAAAACAGATGCGATAATAGTAGAAGTCCCTGCTCCAAAATCTAAACCTACATCAGATGCTTTGTAATCATTCATAATAGAAGATGTAATAGGACTAACAAACTTTTTATATCCTTCATCGCCTACATCATCACTATGAAGTTCATAACGCTCTTTTTCACTTTGCTTGTCTACTAAATCATCTTTGTCTACAAAAATTCCATAACAAGAACTACATTTATAATAAGTCTGCGTATCTTTAAAAAATTCATTTGCTTGTGTTTGACATAAAGGACATTGTTTTTTCATAATGCAATTTTATCATAAGTAAGAAGAAGATAAAATATTCTTATTATTTTACAAGGAAATTTTTTGCTAAATTTACCAAATGCTCTAGCATCACTTCGTATACTCATAGCACCATTTATGTTTTGGATTATTTTAAATCCACAAATATTTACAGATAACGGTTTTCACATTTCATGGAACTACTACTTTGCTTCACTTTTATTTGTTTTAGCATCTGCTACTGATTTTTTTGATGGCTACATTGCAAGACAATGGAATCAAATGACAATGCTAGGGGCTATACTAGATCCCTTAGCTGACAAGATGCTCACCATCGCAGCATTTTTAGGGCTTATGATGATAGGAGAAGCTTCGGCTTGGGCTGTTTATATCATCGTTGTTCGCGAACTTTTTATTACGGGACTTCGTACAGTTGCTGTAAGTGAAGGTTTAGCTGTAAGTGCCTCATGGGCTGGAAAAGTAAAAACAGTCGCTCAAATGATAGCTATAGGCTTTTTACTTATGCACTGGCCACTAGCTACTGAACTTTTATGGTTCGCTGTTTTTCTTACAGTCTACTCAGGTTTAGAATATTTATGGGGCTTTAAAAAAAGCCTTTTCAAAGGATGGAAAATAATGGGTATAGTTGTTTCACTTTTAGTTTTATCTGCGTTAATCTTTTTTTCACGAACTAGGTCACTACACAGCCGCGCGTCTTATGGGTGTATATATAGAAGTCTTTAGTATTGGCTTTGGTAAAAAAATCGTTTCATTTCATAAATGGGGAACAGAATGGAGAATTGCTATGATTCCTCTTGGTGGTTATGTAAAGATGAAAGGTCAAGATGATTCTGACCCTGCTAATATCTCAGATGATAATGACAGTTACACAACAAAAACACCACTTCAAAGAATTTTCATTCTTCTTGCTGGTCCTTTAGCAAACTTTGTTTTAGCCTTTGTTATATATTTTATAATCGCACTTGGTAGTCCTAATGTTTTATCTCCTGTTATCGGTAAAGTTATTAATGATTCCCCCGCTTTTGTTGCGGGACTCGAGTCAAATGACACCGTTCGTTCTATTAATGGTGTAGCACTTGACTCTTGGAAAGATATGGCGACTATGATAAAAGAATCTGAGGGAGATTTAAAACTAGAGATTTTAAGGAATGGCTATGTAGAATATATTATTCTTAGCCCTAAAATCACTAAGACGACAAACATCTTCAACGAAGTCGTTCAAAGAAAAATGATAGGTATCAGTTCAGCAGGTGTCACGCATAAACTTGAACTTGGAGTCTTAGAGACACTTACATTTGCAACTGAGCAGACTATCTTTGCATCTACTATGATATTTACGGGTGTGCAAAAACTCATAATGGGTGATGTTCCTGCAAAAGAGTTAGGGGGTGTTATAAGCATTGTTAAAATAACAGCAGATGCTACAGATGCTGGATGGATGAGCGTTTTGTTTTTCGCAGCACTCATTTCTGTAAATCTAGGAGTTTTAAACCTTCTCCCCATTCCAGCACTTGATGGTGGACATATAATGTTTAACCTTTATGAACTCATAACCAAGCGTATTCCAAGTGAAAAGGTTTTGATTAACCTAACCATAGCAGGATGGGTAATGCTTTTTGGACTGATGGGACTTGGTTTGTTTAATGACATTACTAGGTTAATGAGCTAAGAAATCCAATAATATGACAAAATGCCATATTTTTAAAACTTTATTTATATTTTGTCTAAACTCACACAATATAAATAAAGGGAATTAAAAATATGGATGGTACAATTTTGGTAACATATAGAATATTATGCGATGGGGACTTAAACATAGAAGTCTCACTCCAAGAACTCCTTGCCAATGAGCAGGTATTAAAAAGTATAAAGTCTGTGTATGCAAAGGGACTTAGAAACATAGAATTTTCATCTAATTCAGATGCACTTATACATATTCACACGCAAAGAACTAGCTATAGTTTTGAAGTATCTAAAGATGATTATGCAGACCTATTGTCATTAGCAGAAGAAGATGCTAAAAACAAAAAACTTCTAAAAAAAGACTGTGAACGCGTTGAATTGGTGGATTTAGAAACTATATAAAATGGAGATATTTTTAAATGCCTTTAAAGAAGTTATAGATTTTGTTTTAAGTATGAAAAGTATTATCTGCTATAATTCCTAAAATTAATATATGAGAAACTAAATGGCAGCAAATGCAACAATCTATAAGGCAAACTTAAATATTGCGAATATGGATATACATTATTACTCAGAGCAAAACTTAACACTTGCTAAACATCCATCAGAAAATGATTTAAGATTAATGGTACGATTAATTGCATTTATATTTAATGCGAATGAAGACTTGGTTTTTTGTAAAGGAATAGCTCAAGATGATGAGCCTGATCTTTGGCAAAAAGATTTAAGTGGCGATATTGACCTTTGGATAGACTTAGGGCAAGCGGACGAAAAGAGAATAAAAAAAGCCTGCGGTCGTTCTAAAAAAGTTATCATCTATTTGTATCAAGATGGAATGGCATCTGCTTGCTTTAAACAGAATAAAAAACTTCTTAACAGATTTAAAAATCTAAGTGTTATTTATGTAAATATAGATGGCGATATTGAAGAGCTATGTGAACGCTCAATGCATCTACAAGCAAATATTAGTGATGCTGAGTTAAGTCTCATTCATGATGATAAAACTGTATTGATAACCGAAACTACTTGGAAATAGGATTAAAAATGACACAAACAGAATATAAAATTTATGTAGACGATATTGTAAGACGCGTCGAATTTGCAAGACTGCAAGTGAGTGATTACCATATAGTCAAAACAGTTGCGATTTCTAAGTACTCGACAAGTGAGGAAATAGAAAAACTATATAACATTGGTCAACGCGCTTTTGGAGAGAACAAGGTTCAAGACTTAAAATCAAAGGCTGAGACACTTGAGGACTTACCTCTTGAATGGCACTTTGTAGGCAATTTACAAAAAAATAAAATAAATAATCTACTCGATAGAGACCCTACTCTCTTTCATTCACTTGATTCTTTAGAACTAGCAAGCGAGTTGCAAAAAAAACTTCTTGCAAAAAATATGACACTTGATTGTCTTATGCAAATAAACTCTGCAAAGGAAGATTCTAAACATGGGTTTATGCCTGAGGTTGCTTTAGATGCGTACATTCAAATCTCTAAAGAATGTCCAAATATAAATCTAAGAGGAGTAATGAGCATCGGTGCTCACTCTGATAACAAAGAAAAAGTTAAACAAAGTTTTTTAACAACCCATGCCATTTATAAAGAGTGTCCAGATGCTACAATCTGTTCTATGGGAATGAGTGGAGACTTTGAGTTAGCTATTGTCTGTGGTTCAAATATGATTCGACTAGGTTCTATACTTTTTAACAAGTAGGCTTTTTTCTGAACCGCACTGCATTGCCTTTGTCGATTAGCTTTTTTTGATAGGCAACCATTTCTAAGAAAGGGTTTAAAAAGCCACTCAAAGACTCTTCTTGAATCGCTTCTACTTTATGTTTGTTTAATGCTTTTAAAACAACCAAGGTAGACTCTATAGTAGAGAGATAGCGCGCATTTGGTTGTTCTTTTATCTCGTATCTTGATTCTTCTGTAGTTGTAAAACTCATATGTTTTAATTTTTGTAAGTTTGTACTTTGAGTGAACATCTTTTTAGTACATGCCCATGTAGAATCTATAAGAAAAATAGCAATCTTTTTATTTTTACTTTGGGGTTTTGTATCGCTTAGATTAAGAGCATCTTCACTTGGAAAAAGAATATAAGAATCATGACTAGCAATTATTTCATTGATTTTAGCATGATTTGAAAAGTCAATACCAACAAAAAGATGTGAATTATTTAAACTAAGATGTGTAAATCGTCCCGTGTTATTTTTAACTTTTTTTTAACTCTTTTGGATGCATAAGAATAACAAACTTTGTATCTGTATCAAAGCTTTTTATATGCTCGCACATACATGAACTTTTTGGTCTATAGCATCTGTAACAGTGTTCTCTATCGCCGTAGTAAGTGATTAACGAACTCTCATACCACGAACGGGCTCTATAAGTGGTGTAAAATAAACAAGCTTATCATTCCAGTTTGTTTGAGGGCGAGAGTCTTGATTAAATATTATTGCCTTAAACTTAGGCGCTACTACCTTAGTGTCTTTTACTCTCACATGCATAGCTATTTCCATAAACGATTCATTGGAAAAACCATAAACAGAGTAATAGTCTTGGGGATTATTTGCTTGTATAAGCACATTTACATAGGTTTTATCTTTTAACTGAATCTGAACAAATTGTAAGTTATTTACTTTATACACCATCTCATAGGCGCTTGAGTCATCAAAAATATACATTAATGTATCAAGTTCAGACTTAGAAAACTGAAACATCAAATCTGTCTCGGCATACTCACCAAAAAGAACATTTCCATCTTTACCAATAAGTTTATACTGATGTATATACAAATCAGAAAAACTAAGTATATTCTCCTTTGTTACATCATGAGCGATGATACGGGTTTCATCATTATAATGAAGTTTAACATCACCTGTTTCACTTAAACTTAAAGAACTTGTATTGCATGCGTTAAACGCTAGTGCTATTAAAAGCATGATTATAATATTTTTCATACCTTTATTATACTACAATTCGTCAAAAGGATATTGCATTTGAAAAAAAGTTTACGACCTTATTGTAGTTGGTTCTGGTGCAGCTGGAATTATTTCTGCTATTATTGCTGCAAGAGAGGGTAAGTCCGTACTTCTTTTAGAAAAATTAAAAAACATAGCATCAAAACTCAAAGCAACAGGTGGAGGTCGCTGTAACCTCACGAATACTCTTTCAAACGAAGAGTTTATGAAACGCTTTGGACGGGATGGTCGTTTTATGCAAGATGCACTTGGAGCGTTTGATCATAAACAACTCATACACTTTTTTGATAAGATAGGTGTTGATACACATGCCCCTGATGGCTATAGAGTCTTCCCTACCTCGCATTCATCCATTACTATTATAAAAGCACTTGCAGATGAAATGAACCATCTTGGTGTAGATATTTTATGTGGTGAAAAAGTAGAAGAAATCTTTATAGAAGCGTCTAAAATTAAAGGGCTTAAAACACAAAACAATACTTTTAATTGCTCAAATATCGTACTTGCAACAGGTGGTCTTGGTTATCCTGTGCTTGGTGCTGAGGGTGATGGACATAGCATCGTAGATAAATTAGGTCACAAAGTAACAGACCTTCATCCTGCAATGATGCCCTTAAAAACGAAGAGGCTTGGGTAGCTAACTGCAGAGCAGATACAATCGCAAAAGTCGAATTACAAGTTGATATTAAGAAATATAAAAAGCTCAGAGAGAAAGGTGATTTAATCTTTACAAAAACAGGTATCCGCGGTCCAGTTGTTTTAGACTTTGCACGAGAGATTACACCTTTGTTAAAAAAATACGGTGAAGTACCTCTACTTCTTAAGCTTACAAAAGGAATGAATGAAGAGCAAATTACACAACACTTAAAAACACAAGTACAAGAAGATTCCACGAAAAATATACTCCAGATGCTAGAGACTTTACTCCCACAAGCCTTGAGCGCTGAACTTTGTAAACTTGCAGGCATTGACCCACGCTCTTCATATAAAAAGATAGAAGGAAAAAATAAAGCCAAACTCATACAAATTCTTGCATGGACACCACTTACAATCTCAGGTCATGATGGCTTTAAACTAGCCATGATTACGAGAGGTGGTATCTCACTCAAAGAAATAAATCCGAAAACAATGCAAAGTAAACTTATCAGTGGACTTTATTTTTGTGGTGAAATCATGAATCTTGATGGTCCTTGTGGTGGGTATAATCTGCAATGGTCTTTCTCGAGTGGTGCTTTAGCAGGAAAATTACTATGACTTACAAGTGTTTTAAGCTAAAAGGCTATAGTATATAAATATTATGAATATAACAACAAAACAACAACTAATCTTTATCAACCTCTTTTCACTTTTTGTGATTTTTATCTTTGCAAGCGTGATTGCAAAAGATTCATATAAAGAATACAACACATATCATGAGATTGCGCAGACAAGTACAAGTTCTATTGAATCAAGTAAAAATATAGAAGTAAAAAAGCAAGCAGAAAAAAAAAGCTTTTGAAGCTTTAAGTGAATTTATCCTTGTTCTTGCCCTAACTGCTATAATCTTCCTCTATACTTTTCTTATTACCTATGCTATTGCAAAAAATATTCTCAGTTCTTATAAAAAAGCTTGAAGATACACTCAAGTTACTTGATCGAAATATTATTGTTAGTGAAACAAATTTGCAGGGAATTATTGTCTACGCAAGCAAGGCATTTTGTAAAATCAGTGGCTATAAAGAAGAAGAACTCCTCGGTAAGTCTCATAATAGACTTCTCCTAAAACAATCAATCACTAATCCTTTCCAGAGTCTGTATTTAAGGGTATTAAATCAAGGTTAATAATGGCACAAATAAGGTTCATCCTTAATCCGAACCTTTTCGTCTATTTCTATACGGATATTTTGTAATTTTAAATACCTTGATTTTTGCATTTATATTTTCAATTATGATACGATTAGATGATAATTTATGATTCTCTTTTTTCTCTTCTTTTGTAAGAGGTTTTCTTTTTGTTTTTTATTTGGAATTGTAGCATTTGGACATATTTTATCTATACCTAAATAGCCTAAATCAGCAAGAACTCTACTCATCAATATCTTTTTAGTTGGATTACTATTTTTAAAAAGACGGAAGTCGTGCATCTTTCCTTTAGCAATAGTTACTGCAAGTATTTTACCTTTGATATTTGTAATTATTTGTGCTTTTTGAGTATGCTTTTTCTTTTTACCTGAATAGTACTTTTTTGCTTTTTGGTCTTTCACATTCGCTCTCAGTCATATCTACAACAGTTATTTTGATATTATTTAAATCTTCTGTTGGTACTATATGTTTTAGAGTCTCAAGATGGAATTGTGGCTCTTTTATCAGTAGACTTCTCCTAAAACCCCAAATAAAATTGGAGTAAAATTTGCTTATAAGTTAGTATGGCAAAAACAAGAAAATATTATAAAGTAAATAAGTTAGAAAACAAAGATTTTAAACGCATTGTTGGTGTCAATAAAGATACTTTTAAAGATATGGTAAAAGTAATTAGAAAACATTATCGTGATAGAAAATCAAAAGGTGGAACAAACAAATCACTTTCAGCAAATGATGAAGTATTACTGATGCTTGAATACTACCGAGAGTACAGAACATTTGCACATTTAGGAATTGATTATGGAGTGAGTGAATCAACAGCTCATTATACAGTTACTAAAATTGAAAAGATACTGATAAAAGAGCCACAATTCCATCTTGAGACTCTAAAACATATAGTACCAACAGAAGATTTAAATAATATCAAAATAACTGTTGTAGATGTGACTGAGAGCGAATGTGAAAGACCAAAAAAGCAAAAAAGTACTATTCAGGTAAAAAGAAAAAGCATACTCAAAAGCACAAATAATTACAAATATCAAAGGTAAAATACTTGCAGTAACTATTGCTAAAGGAAAGATGCACGACTTCCGTCTTTTTAAAAATAGTAATCCAACTAAAAAGATATTGATGAGTAGAGTTCTTGCTGATTTAGGCTATTTAGGTATAGATAAAATATGTCCAAATGCTACAATTCCAAATAAAAAAACAAAAAAGAAACCTCTTACAAAAGAAGAGAAAAAAGAGAATCATAAATTATCATCTAATCGTATCATAATTGAAAATATAAATGCAAAAATCAAGGTATTTAAAATTACAAAATATCCGTATAGAAATAGACGAAAAAGGTTCGGATTAAGGATGAACCTTATTTGTGCCATTATTAACCTTGATTTAATACCCTTAAATACAGACTCTGGAAAGGATTAGTGATTGATTGTTTTAGGAGAAGTCTAGTATTTAAGAGTTTAAAGTCTGAATTAGGATTAAGACCTATATTTCATCAAACACAGACTAGAGTAGATGGGCATCTCTTTATTACTCTTTTAGCTTATAGTATTATCCATACAATAAGGTACAAACTTAAACAAAAAGGTATTCACTATAGTTGGGATACGATAAGGCATATTCTGAGAAATCAAAAAAGGATTACTACCAGTATGAAGTGTAAAGATGGCTCAACACTCTATATACGACAAAGTTCAGAATTAAATGAGAAGCAAAAAGAGATTTATGATGCACTTGAGATTAAATACGGAGCAGGAGATGTTACTAAAACTTTTATAGAATAATATAGATGTGGTACAGGTAAAATATTTTAAAAGGCTTTAAAGCCCTGAATATAGGTCTTTTTTAATTTTAGATGATGAAGTTGGGTTAATGATGAAGATAGATACAAAGAGATAGATACAACTACAATAAAAAATAGTGATATAAAAGATATAGGTATCCCCCTGTGTCAGGATAGTTGTCCGAAACTTATGATATAAATCTTAATAAGGAACAAGACAATGAGATATAGTAAAGCATACAAAGAAAAGCAGTAAAAAAGTGTTGGAAATGAGAGACACCCAAACTATGGGAACAATAGCAAAAGGCTTAAATATCTCAAAAGCCACCCTGCACATATGGCTAAAAAATACTAAGGATACTCAAACAACAGATGGAGTGATAACACTTTCTGATAAGCTCCAAATCCTAAAAGAAAGCTACAGCATGAACGATGAAGCACTCAGTGCTTACTGCAGAGAGAAAGGTCTATTTAAACATCAACTCCAAGAGTGGGAGAAGGACTTCCTTAAAGCCCATAAACCTGAAGACTCTACCGCTAAGAAAGCCCTAGAGGAGGAGAGAAGTAAGAGTAAAGCCTTAGCCAAGGAGTTGCGACGAAAGGAAAAGGCTCTAGCAGAGACAGCAACACTCTTAGTATTGCAAAAAAGTTTCAAGCACTGTTGGAGGGAGAGGAAGTATGATACCTCTAGCAGTGCGAAAAGATATCTTAATCCTTGTTACACAAGCACATACAGATGGAGCACCTTTTTATAAAATAGCCCCTATCGTAGGATGTTGCACGAGAACACTCAAAAGATGGCAAGCTAATGAGCAGGATAAGCAGAACCCAGCGAATAAACTTCGAGACCAACTAACAAACTCTCTCAAGAGGAGAGAGAGCAGCTGATAAGCGTTGCTAACAATGAGAGCTATAAAAACCTATCCTCGCATCAAATAGTGCCTAAGCTTGCAGACAAAGGAATTTACCTTGCATCTGAATCAACATTTTACAGAGTACTCAAAGAGCATAAGCAACTGACCCATAGACATAAACAAAAAGAAGGGAGTAGACATAAGCCAACTCCTTTGGTAGCCTCAGAGCCTAATCAAATCTACAGTTGGGATATTACTTATCTACCAACAACAGTGCAAGGTGTATTTTATTACCTTTACCTCTTTATGGATATATATAGTCGCAAGATAGTCGGATGGCAAATCTATACCAAACAGAGCAGCGAGTTGGCTTCTGAAGTTATTAAAGATATAGCTATTAATGAAAACATCAAAGTAGATACAGTAACACTGCACTCAGACAATGGCTCCCCTATGAAAGGAGCTACATTTTTAACAACACTTCAAAAGCTAGGCGTTATGCCCACCTTTAGTAGACCTAGCGTGAGTAACGATAATCCTTACTCAGAGTCCATGTTTAAAACACTCAAATATACACCCTCCTATCCTAGTAAGCCATTTGATAGTGTAGTTGAGGCAAGAATATGGTGTGAAACATTTGTGACTTGGTATAACCATCAACACTGTCATAGTAGTATTGGGTTTGTCACACCAGTTCAAAGACACTTGCTTCAAGATAAGGAGATTTTAGAGAAAAGACATCGAGTATATGAGAAGGCTAAAGCAGCCAACCCTCGTAGATGGAGTGGTAGTACTCGTAACTGGTATTTCACAAAAGAAGTACATTTAAACCCCAATAAAGCAAAGGTAAACAATATAGCTGATAAAGTTTCAGCTGAAAGACATTCGGGTTAGACAAAGGTGGTACTTTCTAGGTACTTAATTTGGACAACTAGACTGACATCTACCGGTATAGAGAATATACTTTATGAAACAATCAAAGAGTTAAAACTAGATGCTAAACTAAAAGAGTTAGGTTTTACAAATATTCAATACAATAGTGCAATAGGCACTCTAATAGCAAAGATTGCTAATCCTAGTAGTGAAGCTAAAGCTTATGATTACTTATGTAATACAAGTGCTATTAATGAGCTTATAGGGTGTGATTATAATAAGATATCTTCTAATAGTATCTATAGAATATCCGATAAGCTTTTAGCTCATAAAGATGACTTAGAAAAGCATCTATATACTACCCAAAAAGCAATATTTGAGTATGATGAAACAATAACTCTTTATGACCTTACTAACACATACTTTGAAGGTGGTGTTGAGGGAGTAGAGAAAGCTAAAAGAGGAAGAAGTAAGGAAAAAAGAAGTGATGCTAAAATCATTACTCTAGCAGTAATGCTTGATAGTAGTGGGTTTGTAAGAAAGAGTGAGATATTTGATGGGAATATTGGTGAAGCTACAACATTTAAAGAGATGTTAGATAAATTGAAAGTTCCTCAAAAGAAAAAAACCTTTTATCCTCTCATAAATCATTATTGATTATGGATGCTGGTATAGCATCGCAGGAGAATATTGATTATCTTATTGAGAATAGCTATGAATACCTAGTTGTCAGCAGAAAACGCAATAAACAGTTTGATGAAGAGAAATCAACTCCTGTAAAATTAGATAAAAATGACAATGCTATAGTAAGAGCTATGAAGGTTGTCAATGAAGAAACTAAAGAGACTGAGTTATTTATACACTCTACTGCTAGAGAGGCTAAAGAGGAAGCTATGCAAAAAAGAGTACAAACTCTTTTTATAGAGAAGCTACAATATTTAAAAGATGGACTCTCTCTCAAAAGAAGAACTAAGGCTTATGATAAGGTGATAGAGACCATAGGAAGGCTCAAAGAGAAATATCCATCTATATCTCAATACTATTCAACTACTGTCACTAAAGACCCAGATAGCTATAATGCAATAGATATAACTTGGAGTGAGAAGAAGACACTTGATAATAAAAGTGCTATTAATGGTATCTATTGTCTTAGAACCAATAACCAAACAATGGATGAGAAGACTCTATGGAAAACATATACAACACTTACTGATTTAGAATCAGTATTTAAGAGTTTAAAGTCTGAATTAGGATTAAGACCTATATTTCATCAAACACAGACTAGAGTAGATGGGCATCTCTTTATTACTCTTTTAGCTTATAGTATTATCCATACAATAAGGTACAAACTTAAACAAAAAGGTATTCACTATAGTTGGGATACGATAAGGCATATTCTGAGAAATCAAAAAGGATTACTACCAGTATGAAGTGTAAAGATGGCTCAACACTCTATATACGACAAAGTTCAGAATTAAATGAGAAGCAAAAAGAGATTTATGATGCACTTGAGATTAAATACGGAGCAGGAGATGTTACTAAAACTTTTATAGAATAATATAGATGTGGTACAGGTAAAATATTTGAAAAGGCTTTAAAGCCCCGAATATAGGTCTTTTTTAATTTTGGATGATGAAGTTGGGTTAAAATCACTTCCTAAATTAAGGAGAGTTCTTTTCTTCACCTTTTTACCAACTCTTATGGATTCCATTAATCTATAAGTGTAATAGTTCTGAGTTGAGTCTTTTTTGCTCTTAGAGATTGTTTTAATTATGTACATGCGAAGATTGTAGCAAATTAAGCATTAATATAAACTTAAATAATATTATATTCGGGTACCACATTAGTATATTTGAAAGGTGATTTCCCTAAAACAAGTGGTTTAACATCCAAAAGAATTGTCAAATTTGAGGATTTAGTGGATTTCTGCTTGGAAAATGATGAAGTTGGGTTAAGTAAGGGAGTATAACTAACTTAGCTATACTTCTTATAAATTAAAATCTAAATGGACACTTACCTATGAAATTTTTATCTAAAGATGCAAGCCTTGAAGAATCTCTATCTAAAATGAAAAGTACACTTAATAGTGTCGGTTGCAAGACTTCATTTTCACAAGAAAGACACCCTCTTTCAAACTGTTTTTCTGTCAATCTTAGTTCACTTGAAGCACCAAAGCATATTTACTCTAACGGTAAGGGAATTATCTCAGATGCTTCTATAGCAAGTGCTTTGGGTGAGTATATAGAAAGACTTCAGACAAACAACTTCTTTATAGATTTTCATCTTCCAAATAGAAAATACTATCCTGATGAAGTGGCTTTTGAATTTGGTGGGGACTATTTAAACGATGAGCTTCATGCTCTTTACAATCCCAATACAGAACTAGCAGATGAAGACTTAGTTGATTTCAACAGTGACTATAAAGACAAAATCGTTGCCCTACCCTTTATAAAACAAAGCGACACTACAAAAACTTACATTCCACTTAACATACTTAGTAATCTCTATGTAAGTAATGGTCTTGCAACAGGAAACACTCCACAAGAAGCTCAGGTTCAAGCACTTAGTGAAATTTTTGAGCGTTATGCAAAGATAGAAATTATAAAAAATGCTTACGCGCTTCCAAAGTTTCCAGATGCACTTGTAGAATCATTTCCTAAAGTCTATAGAGATATTCAAGAATTACGCGCATTAGGTTATATAGTTGAAGTTTTAGATGCATCGCTTGGAGGAGTCTTTCCAGTAACTGCTATCTCTTTTATAAATCCAAAAACATCTACTCTTTTTGTTTCTTTTGGAGCGCATCCTCTTTTAGAAGTTTCTTTAGAGAGAACGATGACAGAACTTATGCAAGGAAGAACCTTAGAGCATCTAGACAGCTTTGAAGTTCCTACATTTGATATGGATTTAGTAGCAGATGCATTTAATCTTGAAGCTCATTTTGTAGACTCTAACGGAAAACTAGGCTTTGGCTTTTTGAGTTCGAACAAGAGTTTTGAGTATGTGCCTTGGAAATATAATGCAAAAGGCACAGAATCATCAACAGAACAAGAGCACAACTATTTGATGGACATCTTAAAAACTATGAATAAAGAGAGCTATATACGAGAGTATAACTACCTAGGCTTTTACTCATGCCAACTGATTGTTCCTGGCATCTCTGAAGTTTATCCCATTGATGACCTTATTTTTAACAACAAAAACAATGGCAAACGCATACGAGATATGGTTTTAAATTTTCAAGATTACGAAGCTCAAGATATTATGATAGAGATTGAACAACTTGAAGACAGTTTAAACATTGAAAAATACATCGGTGTCATTTTTAAAAATAACTTTACAATGCGAGAGTTTAAAGCACAGGTTTTATTTTCTTTGGGTGAGGTTGAAGAGGCGCTTGAACTCCTTGAATATGGCGATTATAAATTAGGACTTATTGTAGTAGAGTTAGTGAAGATGGAAGAATCAGAACTTAACTTTAGCCACTACGAAGAAGGACTTTATAATATTTTCGGTGAAGAAAATGTAAAAAAAGCACTTTGCATCTTAGATGGAGATGAAGCACTCATCGATGTTACACTTCATCAAGACTATCTTAACATGCTTCAAATGTACGATAGACTTGAACTTAAAAAACTAAACTAAACCTTTTTGAACCATAGATAAAACCATCGGTATATTTAAACCATCATTGTTAAAGCCTTCATCATGACAGGATTCGCATTTGTCACCCATTGGGCAGACTTGATTTGCTAAAATCTCATCCAATGTTTTGAGATTATTCTCTTTGATACACTCGGCTATATCTTTTACACTTAAACTATTACATACACATATCTCTGTATTTATATCTATCATTAAAAACTCCTTTTACTACTGTTAATTATAAATCTGTATAATACTTATACCTAAAAATACATTGGATATTTATGAAATCATTATTTTTCTCACTCTTAATCTCAAGTATACTCTTTGGAGCTTCCTCATTTTTAATGCCCGATGAAGCTTTTAAACCTTTTGCAAATGTAAATGACACGATGCAAGTTGAAGCTGGTATAGACTTAGCTGAAGATATCTATCTTTACGCAGAAAAACTTAAAATCGAGCTAAAAAACACTTCTGCTATTAGTATTAAAAACATTGAGTTACCACAAAGTGTTGATCACGATGGTGAAAATGCCTATGTAATATCTCCACATTTTCTCATTCATTTACAAAGTGATGGAAGTCTTAGTGGTATGCAAAAAATAAACCTTAGCATCTCATATCAGGGTTGTTCTGAAAAAGGTTTATGTTACGAACCACTGACAAGTACTTATGAATTAGAAATCGACACTTCTTTGCTTTCAAGTGCAGATGCTACAAATCCAAGCGTTCAAACAAATACGCAAACAGATATAGAACTCTCTGAGACTGACCTTATCGCAGATACTATTAAAAATGGAAGCCTTATTGCAGTTCTTCTTACATTTTTAGGCTTTGGTCTTTTACTTTCTCTTACTCCTTGTGTATTTCCTATGATTCCTATTATTTCTGGTGTTATTATCTCTCAAGGCAAAGATATAACAACATCGAAAGCTTTAATGCTCTCCATCGTTTATGTCCTTGCAATGGCTGTAGCCTATACTATCGCCGGTGTAATGGCTGGTCTTTTTGGAGCGAATATTCAAGCAGCACTGCAAACACCTTGGGTTATTTACTCGTTTGCAGGTGTTTTTGTTGCCCTTGCCTTTAGTATGTTCGGTTTTTATGAGCTAAAACTTCCTGATTCTTTAGTTGCTAAAGTAAGTTCAGCTGGTTCTGGTGGTGGTTATGTTGGTGTTGCAATTATGGGCTTTTTATCTGCACTTATCGTTGGACCTTGTGTTGCGGCTCCACTTGCAGGTGCCTTAGTCTACATCGGTCAAACAGGTGACGCTCTTCTTGGAGGAATGGCACTTTTTTCTATGAGCATCGGTATGGGACTGCCACTTATTGCCGTTGGTGTGAGTGCTGGTAAGTTTATGCCTCGCCCTGGAATGTGGATGACTATGGTTTCTGCTATCTTTGGTGTAATGATGTTAGCAGTCGCTATTTGGATGCTTGAGCGTGTTGTAGATGCAAGTATTATTATGATTCTTTACGCGCTTTTGGGTCTTGGTTTTGCTATTTACTTAGGTGCTTTAGAAGCTGGAAGTCATGTATTTAAAAAGACTATTGCCATTGTTTTATTTATCTACTCCCTTGCTCTTTTTATAGGTGCATTAGCGGGTTCACATTCTCTTACACAACCACTAGGCTTTTTACAAGCTAAAGCAGTAGCATCTACTACACAAACTAAAGCTACACATCTAAACTTTACAAAAGTCACCTCAATCAAAGAGCTCGACAAAGTACTCGCAGCCAACAAAGGTAAAAAGATAATGTTAGATTTTTATGCGGACTGGTGTACTTCATGTAAAGAGTTAGAAGAAGTTACCTTTGTAAATAGTGATGTAATAAATGAACTGGGTTCATTCGTACTCATCAAAGCCGATGTAACTGAGAATAGCGAAGATAACAAAAAACTGAGTAAAAAGTACGGTGTATTTGGTCCTCCTGCTCTTATCTTCTTCAAAGAAGATGGCAAAGTTCAAAGTGCTAAAACAGTCATCGGATTTATAGCAGCTGATGAGTTCTTGCAACATTTAGACACATTATAGGGAAAATATTATGAAAAAATTAATTTTAGGACTTTTACTCTTCTGCTCATCACTTTTAGCTGAGATGAATTGGGCAGAGTACGACGAAGCATTTGTACAAGCAAAAGCAGAAAAGAAAATTGTTATGGTAATGCTAAGTAGATCAACATGCGGTGTTTGTAACTACATGAAAAAAAGAAGTATTTACAGAGGCAACAGTCATTAAAAAGTTTAATGCTAAATTTATCGCTGTTGAAATTGAACTCGATATGGACGATGCACCTAAAGGTCTAGAGTACATCGGAACACCAACATTTCACTTTCTAGATGCGAACAAGAAAAAACTTTATATGATTAGCGGTGGTAAGCGTACTAAAGGTTTTTTAGAGGCTTTGGATTCCGTACATTAATCCTCTTGTATTAACTGTGCCACATTCTTCGAACTTCCACCAACTAAATACTCTCGAAGCTTTTTAGAATCTTCTAAAAAGTTTTGTGTATTATAACTGTGAAATGATTCCAGTAAATTTTCAACCGTAACATCATCTTGAATAAACTCAGGATGCATAGCTCTCTCGTTAAACTCAGAAAACATAATATTGCTCAAACCTAAATAATCTAGCTTTACAAGTCTACTAGCGATGAAATAATCCAAGGGCTTCGCAATATAGGCTAACACAAAAGGGATCCCGATAAGCGCCGCTTCAAGTGTTGCTGTTCCACTGCAAATAAAAGCAAAGTCAGATTCGTATAATGTTTGATGTGTTTCATGGACTACATCAAATTCAGACAAATCTCCAAAGAGAGTATCTCTTTCTTGGGATGTAAAATACTCAGGAATTATTATTGTCCCTTTTATATTTAATCTTTTTCTCACTTCATGAAAAATAGGCATAAGTTTACTTATCTCACCTTTTCTACTTCCCGGCATAAAGACTATTTTCTTCATCTCTTGAGTGAGTTCTTGCTTGAAGTCTTTTATAGTATCTAAAAGTGGATGCCCTACATAACTAATAGGGGCATTTTCAGGGTAATAATCCTTTTCAAATGGTAAGATAGAAGCGAGTTTATCTATAGTCTTTGCAAGTACAGGAATACGCTTTTTCTTCCATGCCCAAGCTTGGGGTAAGATATAGTAAATTATCTCTTTATCTGGGTATCGCTTCTTGATTTTTTTGGCAAGTGGCAGGTTAAAACCTGAAGAGTCAATGAGTAAAACCTTATCAACACCTTTTGCCAAGTCTGCCATTTGGGCATTGAGTTTAAAAAAGAAGCGAATCTTTTTAAGTACATCTACAAAGCCCATAATCGCTAAACTTCTTAAATCTACGATAGGAGTTCCTAGTGAGTCGTCAAATATTCCAACAAACTCTACACCTTCACCCAGTTCTTTTTTTAAAGATTTTAAATGTATGTTTGCCGAATGTTCCAATGCACTAACTAATATTTTCATGAACCACCATCTCCGTGTGTTTGGAAACTATCATCATAACGCTCAGTCATCTCTTCATCTACATAATCTTGCATAAATATACTAAGATTTTCAATGTCCGCGTCACTTAAACCAACAGAATATGTAATCATCATCTGTTGCGCTTGGGTATCGGCTTTTTTAGAACGAAACCTTTTAAGTTTGTAAGCCATATAACCTTTTGCACGGTTTGCAAGTGCAGGAAAAGTATTCATTCCCTCAGCCTTATGTCCATGACACGAATAACAAGCCTTAGCTACATAAAGGTCTTTTCCTAACTCATACGGTGTTTTTGCCTCTAAAGAGAACAAATATAATAATAAAACAATAATAATACGCAATTCTAAGCCTTAATAATTTATAATACGATTATTATATCTAAGGTGGTCGAAAAAAATGCTTATAAAAAATGTAATTATTTGTGATGTCAATGGTGAAAGAAAAGAAGATATTAAAATTGAAGATGGAATTATTACCGCAATCGGTCATGAACTTCACGACTCTGAGCTTATAGATGCCGATGGTGCTTACTTTTTACCACAACTTATAGACTTAAATATTAGACTTCAAGATGCCACACTTAATGCTCAAAATATTAAAACTATTTCGGATGAAGCACTTAAAGGTGGAGTTGGTCATATTGTCTTAAATGCTGATTCTAAACCTGCTATTGACAATGAAATTGTTCTTGAATTTGCACAAAATGGATTAAATCATGCACAAGGTGCTAAAGTTGATTTGATGTTAAATACACTCAAAAAAGACTCAACACTGAGTGACATCGCGATTTTACTTAAAAAAGGTGTAGTCGCTCCCTATATGAGTACTATAGCTAAAAATAATATCGCCATTAAAATAGCTGAGTATGTACAAATGTACGGCGTTACACTCTTTTGTAAGGCTGAAGACAACTCCCTTATAAGTTCGGGTGTAATGCTAGATGGTGACACCTCTACAAAACTCGGTCTTGCTGGCATCCCAGATTTGAGTGAAGTACTTCATGTCTCGCGTATGATAGAAATAGCAAGACATTTTAAAATCAAAATTCTTTTTAAAGCAATCGCATCACCGCGTTCAATTTACCTTATAAATCAAGCCAAGAATGATGGAGTAGAAGTTTCTTGTGAGGTTTCAATCCATCATCTAATAAGTTCAGATAAAGCCTGTGAAGACTTTAACACAACAGCAAAATTAGATCCACCCTTAGCATCTGTCGACGATGTAAAACTTCTTCAAGCAGCGCTGAAAAACTCGCAAATAGATTGTTTAACAACGCTTCATCAACCCTCTTCTCCGGTAAATAAAGAAGTGGCTTTTTATGATGCAGCATATGGATGTGAGGCATTAAGTATAGCCCTTCCATTTTACTATACAAAACTAGTAAAAACTGCTCTAATTTCAATGACTGAACTTATAAAACTCACCGTTAAAAACCCTGCTGCGTCAATCAACAAAGAAGCAGGCGAGATAAAGGTAGGACAAAAGGCTAATGCGGTTTTATTTAATCCAAAAAGTGTTTCTACTATTTGTAATTCACAGTCACTTTACAATGGGGAAGAGCTTTTCGGAGAGGTAACTACTTCTTTTTAAAAATAAGAAGTGTTTTGTCTTTTTCATCATAAAGCGAAAAAGTTTGTTTTTCTACAAGCTTTAGACCTGAGAGTTTTTGAAAAATCTGTATCTTATGAAAATACTGTACTATTTTGTCATGGTATTTTGTAAAACTTTCATCTTCATTTTTTACAAAAAGTGTAAAAAATGTATGCAGTTCATTGTTTAAAAATTCTGCTTCAACGCAAAGAAATTCATCCTCTGTATCTTTACTCATTGTCCCCTCAGCAACATCTGAAAAACCGTAGAGTGTATTTATATCAGCTATAAAAACTCCATCATCGTTGAGTCTTTTTGAGATTGACTCAAGAAAGGAAAGAAGTGCATCTTTGTCCATAAAGTTTAAGACATCAAAGATACTTACAATTGCGTCATAGCTTCCTGTAGCATCTGCAATATCTATACACTGGGCATCGAGTCCTTGAGATTTACACGCATTGACCATATCAGAACTTAAATCAATTCCCTTACACTTTATACCATCACTTATCATGCGTTGCATAAAGCCACCACGACCGCAACCTACATCTAAAAGTGTTTTAACATCTTTATCGTCTAGCTCACTTCTATAAAGGTCATACAAGGCTTCAGTAGCTTCTTCAATACCTAGTAAATGTTCCGCTTTTGCATATAAGTCTAAGTTAGTCATTTATGCGTTAATAATCCCATTTATTTTTTCATAAATATCTAAAACTTCGTCTTTTTTAGCGATATAGCTATTTTTATTTGCGATTAAGTATGTTGATGATGTCATAATATCTTCAACCACTACAAGACCATTTTGCTTCATCGTAGCACCTGTTTCAACGACATCTACAATCATATCTGCAAGTCCGATAAGCGGAGCAAGTTCGATAGAACCATAAAGTTTAATAATCTCAACACTTACTGCTCTTTCTTCAAAGTAGCGTTTAGTAATGTTTACCATCTTAGATGCTACTTTTAAATCAGGTTTATTCAGGTCAAATACTTCACCTTCTTTCATCCCAATAGAAACTTTACATATACCTTTTTTCAAGTCAAGTAAACGGATAACATCTAAACCCTGCTCTTCTAAAGTGTCAAGTCCAACTACCCCAATATCTGCCGCTTGATGGTATACATAGGTTGCAACATCTTGGTTTCGTACAAGTAAAAAAAGTAAAGTCAGGAGTTTCTAAAATAAGCTTTCTATCGTCAAATTTAAACTCAGCACCAAATATATTTGCAAAGATTTCAAGCGTATCTTTAGCAATACGACCTTTTGGGAGTGCAACTGTTAGCATAGTATAGACCTTGTATGTATTTATATTTTTGGTATTTTATCTAAAATATGCTCAAAGTTTAATTGAATAAGCTTTTTCATGCCATCAAAAAGAAGGTTTTTATTTAAAGTTGCACTTTTAAAAATACAAAGTAACTTCTCAGCATCTCCCCCTGTTAAATAAATATCTTTTTTATAAGAAATCACCTCTGCGTGTAAGGTTTTTAAAAAACCATAACTAATAGCATCTTGGGAGTTTTTTTGGTAAAACTGCTAAGTCAAATTCATAATTAAATGGATAGTCTAAGGCTGAAGATATGTTTTTATACGCTTCATGCATCTCTACAGTTCCAGGATATATAAAACCGCCTTGGAATACTCCATCGTTCACGACATCTACCGTAATAGCACTTCCTGCATCTATGATAACACCATTTTTGATTGTTTGGCAAGCAAAAATTCTGTCAATTCCCATACTCTCATAATAGTTTTTCATATCAATAAAGTTACTTAAATCTATCCAGTTCTCAAGTGATTGAAGTAGTTTTATAAGTTTAGGATTTACGCAAATATAATAAACTTTTTCTTGGATGCTTGAAGGCTTAAAAGTATCTACATTTTCTTTATAATCATGCGAGGAATTTTGGAAATGGTACGAAGTATTTCCTATATCACACAGTAGCATTAAGCCGTCCTTAACTCATAAAAGATGGATAAAGTTTTTTTATCAAATAATAGATTTGACATCCTAAACAATAATTTAAAAATACATCTAGAAGTGAACAAGAAAGAAAAATTCCTGCAACAACAAATGTAAAAAAAGCTTAAGCCTAAGAGGTCTACAACGACGAGCATACTTACAAAAATCAAACCAAAAATTCCAGCTAATCTTTTTGCTCCACCATCGGTAAACTTTTCTTCTATCTTGAAATTTTTTCTTATTTTCAGAGCTAGAAGCGAAATAAGTGAGTACTTTTTATTTAGAAATAACTTCATTGAAAAGTCAATAATTAAAAAATACAATATAAATGCATTAAAAGTGATAAGATAAACAATAATAAGCCCAGCAACCATTAAAGAGCTAAGTCTTGAAGCATTTGAATCAACTTGTTCAAAGTTTAAAGGACATGAATATGACAAAAAAAGCAACCTTTATAAATAATATAGCGTGATTTTAGTGATATTTTCTTAAATCTGTATTATCAAAAATATTTATGCAAAATATTCATGTATATCTTGTGCTATCTCATCAATAGCAAGTGTGGCTTTTTTGTATAAAACTTTTGAGAATAAAGCACTTCGAGACCACTGCACAACCCCAAACACTACCCCAATCTTAATTTTAAAATATTTTTTTTGAAATCTCTAAAATATATCTGCTTAATTTTCATCATAAATTGTTTCTCACCCTTAAAGTTATCTAAATACCCTTTATTTCTTATCATATTTCCTAGCTATTTCTTACTTTTCGTAAGGCTATTTGTTTATGGGCAAATAGTTTTAGGTTTGAGGCTAAGCAAGCTATTGTAAAATTCATATTATTGCGGACTAATCCAGTATACCTACTGGTATGATATTTCATTTGGGTTTTTAGACGCGCAAAGCTATGTTCAACCTTTGCCCTGATTTTATGTTTTGGTTTTTCTATCTCTCTTTGTGTCTGCTCTCTCATCCTTAGTCATCTTCTGTGTCTCTTTGAGACAAATCTCATTTTCTATTTCATTCTTCTCTAATAGTTCATCTACTTCTTTAGACTTGTATGCTTTATCTCCATAGAATGCTTCTATATCTTCCAGCTCTTCTATGATGGTTTGGACAACTGATATGTCAGATGTATTTGCAAATGTCATTATTGGTTTTAGTATTGCACCAGAGTCTGAGTCTGTTGCTATGTGTCCCTTGTATCCTGTTGCATATTGCTTTGTACCAGTTTGATATCCTGTTCTTACCTCTTTATCTACTTTGTCGGTTTGATCATAACTATCTTCGCTATTTTCTATAATATTTTTTGAGGTCTCGATATCTTTAGTATCTATGCCTTGTAGTTCATCTAGCTCTTGATTTTTAAATGTTCTTGAGTTATGTTCTTTCTTTCGTAATAATTTATCTACTTTTTTTCTTGATGGTTTTGCTTTCTTGAGTTCTTCATTTATTTGTAAGTCAAGGGTTCTATTGGCTTCTTCTACTTTTACTCTATTGGCATTTCTTTGCTCTTTATCCTTATCTTTAACTCCATCATTCAAAGATTTAATTAAAGTTGCGTCTACTAAAATTGATTTACCACTTTTAGCTATTAAGCCTTTATCTTCTAGTTGTTTATTTACATGGTTAAATAGCTTATCATATATTTTAGTATCTATCAAAGAGTTCCTAAATCTACCTATGGTTGTACTATCAGGAGCTAAGTCCTCTAGGCTTAAACCTACGAATTTCATAAACAGTAAGTTTGCATAAAGTGCTTCTTCAACCTTTTCGTCACTCAGGTCATAGAATTTTTGTAAGAGTAATATTTTAAACATAAGGATATTGTCATAAGCTTTTACTCCACAAACATTCTTTGTACCGATACCATTCTTATTTAAAATAGGTTTTAACTTTCTAAAATCTATTATACTATCTATCTCTTTTAGAAATGAATCTACATATTGAAGTCTATCGTTAACAGCATAATCTGTAAATGTTGGAGTATTCTCTTGAAATGCCAAATTATTGCCTTTTAGCTTAAAATATCTTTAAATTCGTGGTGTAATTATAGCAAATAAATGGCTTTAAATAACTTAATATAAGGGGTTTTAAGAGATTTAGTTTGTTTTTTTACTGTGCAGTGGTCTCACTTCGGGCATAAAACCATGAAGATGAATTATATCTTCACTTGGCATCCCAGATTTTTCAAATAAGTTGTCCGCATTTTGCGTAATTACAGTAATATCAGATGCATATTCTTTTTTGAGTGCAGTTATAACTTCATGAACATAGTTAGGCTCTTTAGATTCAAGTTCTGCTCTTCTTTTATCATAAAACGCTAAGGTTAAGTCTTCATTTTTTTCTAAAGAGTCATAATTACACACAACACTTACATCGTATTTTCCCAAAGTCCACCAGAGTCTCTAAAAGTACTTATACCCGATTCAGCACTAAGCCCTGCTCCACTAAATATTACAATTTTAGCCATAATTCTTTACCTCCATAATTTTGATTCTATAACTTTTTTGACTTTAAAAAAATCTTTATCGATTGCAAAGCAGTTTTTCATAGTACAGGCAAGAAAGTCATCACTTTCTTGCGCTTTTAAAACGATATATGGATAACTTATATTTTTAATCTCTGTAGCAAATTTAAGTAGATTTTGTTTTGAACTTTTTAGTGTCACCACTCCAAGTTTATTCATTAAAAAAGCTTGTGAAGAAGCTGGTGTATTTATCTGTTTCATTTGGACTTCATGATTCATAGATGCCAAGGTGTCTTGCGCTAATTTATAGTACTTATACGATGATTTTATAGATGCAAATTTTAAAAGGTTTTGTAGCGTGATAGATAATGGAGAGGAATAATACTTATCATTCATTCCTGCTTGAATATATAGTGAATCATCACTTAAATACCATCTATTATTTTTATAAAATTTCTCTTTTGATTGTGCTAGTAAATATTCAATAAAAGCTAATTTATTTGTATCTAAATCTACATTATATCCTTCAAGTAATGCGGAAATTAGAAAAGAATAATCTTCGAGTAAAGCTAATTGTGTGGGCTTAACTTTGATTAGTGACTGATGGTATAACTCAGAATTTATAAAAGCAAACTTTTTTAAAGATGCTAAGTGTTTATCGGCTTTTATCTTGTATTTTTCATCAAGTGTAGATGCACTATAAAGTGCTTTTATCATAAGCGCATTCCATGCTGTGTTTATCTTTTTATCGACAAAAGGAAACTCTTTTTTCTCTCTTATTTTACTTAGTACTTTTTTAAATGCCTTAAATCCTAAAGGACGATTTTCCCCATAAAAGTTTAAGTGAATTTTTTGACTAAAATTTCCATTGAGTGAAATATCTAAAGATTCTTCTATTTCTTTTTTGTATCTGTTTTTTAAGAGAGCTTGTTTTATTTCATCCTTTGAAAAAATAAAATAATCACCCTCAATATGGTTCACATCAGCATCACTTGCACTGTAATATAAATCATTTATCATGAACTTTTTGTCTAGCATAGCAATAGTTTCTATCACAATATTTTTATAAAGTTCTTTTTTTGTCTTATGATACGCTTGTACATACAATGGAATTAACTCAGCCTGATTGTAAAGCATTTTCTCAAAATGAGGTATCTCCCATGCAGCATCTACTGTGTAACGAAAGAAACCACCATCTATATGATCGTATAAGCCACGCAAAGCCATAGTGTCGAGCATCTCTAAACTTGCTGCGCCAATTGACTCATTCTTTGACAAAATGGAAATATCCATCATCAATGAGAGTTTAGAAGATTCTGGAAATTTTTTTCTTCTCCCAAAACCAGAATAAATATCATCATAAGATTCTAAGATTGACTCAGACAATGTATCTATAGAAATATTTGCATCTTTGTTTTGAAGATTTATCTTTTTTTGCTTTGTTAATGCTTCTATCTCTTTAACTTTAGAGCTGAGTTTTGTTTTATTATGTGTATATAAATTATAAAGAGATGGAAGAAGCGTATCTATTCCCTCGTGATAACTTCGCGTTGTAGGTGGAATATAGCTTCCAAAATAAAAAGGTTCTTTATCCTCTGTTAGAAATACACTTAAAGGCCAACCACCTATTCTTCCCTTCACATTTTTATACATTTCTTGATAATATTTATCTAAATGAGGCATCTCTTCTTTATCGACTTTTATACAAATAAAATACTCATTAAACATAGCTGCGATTTTTTCATTTTCAAAAGACTCTTTTGCCATTACATGGCACCAATGACATGTAGAATAACCGATAGAAATAAAAATAGCTTTGTGTTCTTTCTTGGCTTTGTTAAAAGCCTTTTCACTCCATGCTAACCAATTTATAGGATTATGTTGATGTTGTTTTAAATAAGGAGAAGTGGCTCTAGAGAGTTCATTTGTATACTCGAACCCAAAAACAAAGCTAAAAGACAAAAACAAGCAAAGAAGTATTTTCATTCTTTTACTTTACAGACCTTAAAACGAGGGGGAAATATTTGAAGAAGTTCTTTACGCCTTTGACTATTATTATCCGAATCAAAAAGATAACCAACTGGTTTTCTATATCCATAGTTTATTGCCACAACAGAGGACATAGATGCTGAATCCATCATATTTGTAAATGCTACCGCTGGCATTGTAAAAAACTTATCAGCTATATCGTCATCAGACTGTGTGACCGTGATTGGATTTTCTGTTTTAATTGTAAAAAAATAGCTAATGGATTTACTCAAGCGTCTGCATGATCTATCTTCAAGTTTATTGTGTGTTTTTTTTAAATTTAGAACCAGTCTTTGATCACATACAGAATGTTTAGTACCTGTTTGAAGGTAACAAATATCATGTTCTTTACATGCTTGATCAATAAGATCTATTGGTACGATTCTTTGAAGTAACTGTTTTTCTTCTTCTTTAGTTTTCGTATTGATAGCAGGAAGATTAGCACCACAAAAATTCCCATGAAAACGAAATTCATAGAACTTTGCATCTAGGTCTACTTCAAAATCATTAGAAAATAATATAGACTGTAAAAGTAAAAGTAAAGTAATTTTTTTTAACATTATCTCTCTCTATCTAAGAACTAATCTATTATAATACAAATTCAATAAAAAGAAGGGTTTCTTTGTTCTTTTTATTAGATTTTTGCGTAATTAACACTCAGGCAAGCTTCAACAGATGCCAATTCACTTAATGCTGCTTCACTTACTGTTCCATCTACTAAAATAACGGCTAAGGCTTGTGATTTTGTATTTCTTGAAAGTGAAAAATCTGAAATGTTTACACTATTTTTTGCTAAAATTGAACCAATGCTTCCAACAACACCAGGTACATCAGAATTTTTAAATAAAATCATATCACCCTTAAGTGCTACTTCTATGTCAAAACCATCAATCGCAACAAGTCTTTGTACGCCATCATCAAAAATAGTTGCAGAAATACTTGTAGTGCCTTCTGCTGTTGTAAGCTTAATATTGATTAGGTTTTTAAATACACTCGAATCAGCAAGTGCTTCAGATTCTATTTTTATACCTTTTTCTTTTGCTACAAAGTCTGCATTTACATAATTAATCGTTTCACCTGAATTTTCACTCATAGCTCCAACTGCAACAAAAGTAGCAAGAGAATCAACATACTCTGCAATCTCACCGTGACCACTTACTTTTATAGCGATAATTTGAGACTTATTCATTTGAGATTCTAAGAAACCTATTCTTTGTCCCATTTCTAAAAATGGTTTTACAAATGAAGGTATTTTACTCTCATCAATTGGTAAATTCATCGCATGTAAATATGCAATACCTTTCGCAGCTTCAATAGCATTTGCTGCTGCTTGTGTACCAATGTTATACTGGGACTCATAAGTGTTAGCACCCAAATGAGGAGATACTACGATATTATCTAAATCAAGTAAAGGATGATCAGTCGCTGGTTCTTTGTTAAAAACATCTATACCTGCAAAACGAATTTTTCCAGATTTTAGATTATTAAAAAGTGCTTCTTCATCATACAGTCCACCACGAGCACAATTAATTACTACAACACCATCTTTCATTTGTGCAAACTCTGCCTCATCTATCATCCCAATAGTTTCTTGATTTTTAGGCGTATGAATTGTAATAATATCACAGCTTAAAATATCTGTAAAATCTTTTGTATATGTCATATCTAAATCAGTAACCTTAGTTGGATGTATGTACGGGTCATATGCAACTATGTCCATTTCAAAAGCTTGCGCACGCTTAGCAACACGAGAACCAATGTTACCAAAACCTATAACACCAAGTTTTTTTCCTTTCATTTCGTAACCATACCATTTTTCACGCTTCCAAATTCTTTGATTTTTCAAATGGTCATGCGAATATGGAAACATTCTCATACAAGAAAGCATATGCGCCATTGTAAGTTCAACTGCGGCTATAGTGTTTGCAGTTGGTACATTCATAACGATGATACCCTCTTTTGAACATCCTGGAATATCTACATTATCAACACCAACACCAGCACGAACAATAGCTTTCATATTTGTAGCGTGCTTAATAAACGAAGCATCTACATCTGTTGAACTTCTCGTAATCGCTACATCAGCTTTTGGGATAATTTCACTTACAAGCTTATCTTTAGGCTCGTCTGCTGCCATGATAAAGTTTATATTTTCATCATCTTCAAGCATTTTCAATCCAGCTTCATGGATATGATCACAGACTACAACTGTATATTTTTTACTACCTGGCATTTAATATTCCTCTTTAAACGACTTCACTGTCGCTAATATTTTATAATTTTTAAGTACTTTTACTAAAGAATTTAATTTCTTTATATTTTTAGAAAAAAATAAGTAACTCTACACCCATACTGTCTTTTTCAAGAAAATATTTTAATTTATGCTGTTTTAATTCTTCTTTTAGGCAAAATAATTGATATGGATCTAAAAGAGGAGCAGATAACTTATAGGTAATAGTTTTAGTTATTTTTTCATTTAAATCAACTTTAACATACACTTCATTTACAGGATAAAAATATCCTAGTCTTTGTGTTTGTGAAAAATGATCTAACCAAACTTTTTTTGGCTTATTTTGAACAACTTTTTCTTTAAGATTAAGTGGTTCAGAGTCTATAAATTCATTTGTAGAGTTTATAGAAATCAAAAAAAAAGATAATAAAAACAGCTACACCCAAGCCTATAGCAGGGGTAAGCCATTTCAGTACCTTTTGAAGCATTTTTTTAGTTCATTTGGTCTTTAATTAAATCACCTAATGAATGTGCAGAATCATCATTGATTTCATCTAAAAGTGCTTGATTTTTGATATAGTCTAATTTTTTAACAGATAAACGAATACGATCCCTTTTTGTATCGATAACAGCAATAGCCGCTTCAATTTCTTGACCAATTTCTAACTCTTCTTTTACAAGTGGAGTTAAATCTTCATCACGAATAAGTGCATCAACACCATCTTCTAAAGAAACAAATACACCGAAGTCTTTAATGTCACGGATAGTACCATTAACAACTGAGTTTGTATTGTGTGTAGTTGCAAATTTATCAATAGGAGACTCTAAAAGAGTTTTTCTATTTAAAGATATTTTTTGATCTTGAGAATTGATTTTAGCAATCTTAACTTCAATCTCTTCGCCTGATTTTAGAACATCTTTACATTTTGTGTTTTTATCCCAAGATATGTCTTGGTTATGTAAAAGACCTTCAACACCAGAAATTCTAACAAATGCACCAAAGTCAGTAAGTGATGTAATTGTACCTGTAACAATATCACCTTCATTATAGTTCTTCAAAAACTCATCAAATGGTTTTGGAAGTAATCTTTTTAATGAAACTCTTAGTTTATGAGTCGTAGAGTTGATTTCAATAACTTCAACATCAATTTCTTCACCAACAGTTAAATAATCATTAGGATTTTTAACATTTTTGTTCCAAGAAATCTCAGAAATATGTAAGAAACCTTCTATATCATTACCAAGATCAACAAATACACCGTATGCTTCAATATTTGAAACAGTTACTGTGATAGTGTCACCTTCGTCTAACTCTGTTTCTACTTCAGCCCATGGATCTTCTTGAACAGCTTTTATAGAAAGAGATAAGTGACGCTTGTCTTTATCGTAAGAGATAGCTTTAACAGTTACCTCGTCACCTTCTTTGTAAAGTTTTGATGGATTAACTGGACCTTTGTAAGAGATTTCATTGTAGTGAACGAGACCATCAACACCACCAACATCTACGAACATTCCGTATGAAGTGATTTTTTTGATAATACCAGCAACAATAACATCATCTGCCATAAGTTGGTCAATAATCTCTTTTTTCTTTTTACGCTCTTCATTAAAAAGTTTTCTTCGAGAAACAATGATAGAGTTTTCAGCCTCATCTATTTTAACAACTTGTGCTTTTATCTTACGACCTACAACATCATCAGTGTCTTTAAACGCTGCTAATGAACGAGGCATAAAGAAAGAAACTGTATCAGCTTCAACTACATAACCACCACGGTTCTTCTTAGTAATAATACCTTCAATAACTAACTCTTCGAAGTCGTCTTTATTTGCATTAATAAAGTCAATAGTCTTTTGCTGTTCTAAAACTTTTCTGTAAGATATTTTAGGACGCTCATTGTAGTATCCCATAACCATTACATTAATTTTATCACCAACTTTAAATACCAATTCACCATCTACAGTGATTTCATCTAAACTAATAATACCTTCAAGCTTATCGCCAACACCAACTAATGCTCTGTCTTCATCCGCTTGAATTTCAACAATCTCACCTTCTACTATACGGCTTGTTTCTTGTTTCTTTTCGCTTGCTGCAAACATCTCTGCAAAATTTTCTTCTTCTTCAAATGATTCGTTATCGAACGCCATTACCTATCCCTTGTTACATAAAAATTTCGTGATTATACCTAAGTATAGATTATATTTATATTAAATAGAAGAAGAACTTACATTTTCTTGAATTGAATTAACAACATTTTGTATAATCCAGTCTGGTGTAGATGCTCCAGCGCTAATTCCACAAAATTCTTTATCATTAAACCATGAAAAATCTATGTCATTTTCATCTTCTATATGATAAGAATCATTACACTCATCATGTGAAATACTAAAAAGTTGTTTTGTGTTAGAAGAATTCTTTCCACCTATAATTAACATCACATCAGCTTTTACTGCAATTTTTCGAACTGCATCCTGATTTTCAAAGGTTGCATTACATATAGTATTGAAAACTCTTAGCTCTTTATAGCGAGGCATAAGATAATTCACAACTTCCATATAGTCTTCAACTTTTCTTGTCGTTTGCGCGACTAAAGCAATTTGTTCTTTAAACTTCATCCCTATAAGCTCTTCTACTGAGGTAACTACACGAGCACCATGCGTTGCATAAGATTTTACACCTTTTATCTCAGGATGTGTTTCATCACCAAATATAAGTACATCGTACCCAGCTTCACTCATTTCTTGACAAATTTCTTGCGGTTTTGTTACATAAGGACATGTTGCATCTATAACTTTAACACCTGTTTCATGCAAGGCTTTAAGTTCATCTTTTTCTATGCCATGTGTTCTTACAATTGCTGTGTCACCTGTAGTAAAAGTATGTATATCTTCACTCAGACCTACACCAAAGTCTACTGAAAGTCTATTAATCTCTTTTGAGTTATGAATTAAAGGACCGTAGGTTGAAGCATCTTTGTTTTCTTCAGCTATTTTTATAGCACGCTTCACACCAAAACAAAATCCATAATTTTCTGCTAGTTGTATTTTCATCATTTTTTTATTTCCACTTTTGTAATTTTCTCTAAAAGTTCAAAAAAGTTTGGGAAAGAAGTATTTATACAGTCTAAGTCAGTAACTTCCATCCCGCATCTAAGACCTGCTATAATAAAACTCATCGCAATTCTATGGTCACCATCACTATCTATTGTAGCACTTCTCAGCACTCCACCAGTAACTGTATAACCATCTTTATACTCAGTAGTTTTAATCCCGCAAGCATGCAGCCCATCTACAACAGTTGAGATTCTATCGGACTCTTTTACTCTTAACTCTTCTGCATTTTTAACAAGGCTCGTTCCTTGCGCGCAGGCAAAAGCTATAGAAAGTGCTGGCAATTCGTCAATTAGCCATGCTATATTAGAATCTATTGTAATTGCTTGAAGTGGAGCATATTTAACCCTAATGTTGCCAATGGGTTCATATTTATCATCTGTCATCTCATAAGAAATATTTGCACCCATTCGTTCTAAGGCTTTAAAAGCTTCGATGCGTGTTTCATTAAGTGTAATTCCTTCTAAAACTATACTGGCATCTGGCGTGATAGCTGCAGCGACTGCAAAGAAAAATGCAGATGATGGATCAGCTGGTACACGAATATTTAAAGGAGAAAGTAGTTTCTTCATCGGAGTAATTGTTGTTTTTAAACCATCAACTTCTATACCTGCACCCATACCTTTTAACATTCTTTCTGTATGGTCACGAGATAAATCTGGTTCAGTGTATGTACATTCTCCATCAGCACGAAGCGCTGCTAAAATCATACATGATTTTACTTGAGCAGATGCAATTTGAGAATCATAAGAAAAAGCTTCAAGCGAACTTCCTCGAATACTAAGCGGAGCAAGATTAGAGTCTTCTCTTCCATCAAAGATTGCACCAATATCACGAAGAGGCTGCGTAACTCTTTTCATTGGTCGAGAACGAAGGTATTTGTCTCCAGTTAGAATAAAATGACCTTTTGCAGAACTTAAAAGTCCACAAAAAAGTCGCATTCCAGTTCCTGAGTTTCCACAATCTAAAATCTCAAATGGCTCTTGGATACCTTGGGATGAAATTCTAATCACTTCACCATCATCAGTAACTTTTGCACCTAAGTTTTTTACAATTTCTAAAGAGTTTAAAGTATCCTCAGCTCGTAAAAAATTTCGTATTTCACTCTCGCCTTCTGCTAACATTGAGAACATAACAGAGCGATGAGAGATTGATTTATCGGGAGCTATATCTGAAATACTTAAGCAAAAACTCTCACATTTTTGTACTTTAACACTACTCACGGAGTCCAATTCCTAAGTCATTTTTGAATGCTTTAAGTATAGAGTCCATAGCAGATGTAATATCTTCTTCTTCAAGTGTTTTTTCTTGTGATTGAAGTATAAAACGAATAGATAAGCTCATATCATCACCTAAACTCTCATCAGAATATGTATCTACAGGATAAAAGTTAATTAATTCATCAATTTTTAAAGATTCTACAAGTGATTTTAACTTCGAAAAGTTCATTTTTTTAGGCATTATAATACTTAAATCTCTCTCTGATGCTTGATACTTAGAAGTTTTCTTTGCCGTCTTAAGCTTATAAGGGATTTTATCAAAATCTATTTCACAAAGATATGTAGCTTCTAAATCATAAGCTTTTTCAACATCTGGATGCACACGAAATAACTCACCAATACTTTGCCCATCTACAAGAATACTTGCCGATTGATAAGTATGAGAAAGTGTATGCGAAGTAGAATGTTGAACTAAATCAAAGGCACCAATAATATCAGATACCTTTTGCGTAAACATTCCAAAATCGATTTTACTCGGTTTACCAGCATTAAGTAATGATTCTTTTTCTTTGTCTCCACTAAAAAGCAGTGACATTTTCAAAGTTTCTTCACGACTTGCACTAAAAACTGAGCCAATTTCAAAAAGTTTTACTTGTGAGTAGCCTGATTTTACATTGTTTGAAGCAGCTTTTAGTAAACCTGTCATCAAAGTACTTCGTAAAGTGTCAAGTGTATTAACAATAGGATTTAATAATTCTAATCTTTCCTCAGTTACAGGAAATCCATAAGACTCTAAAACTTTTTTCTCATCAAATACAAAATGAACTGATTCAAAAAAGCCACTATTTGCCCCACGGTGTCTAAAAATACTTCTTTTTTTATACTCAAAATAATCATCTTCAAGTTTATTCTCTTCCGTAAAGACAAATGCTTTAGAAGGAATATTGTCTATTCCAACCATTCTTACAATTTCTTCGATAATATCTTGTTTATTAACGATATCATGACGGTACTGAGGAACTTCTATCACAAAATTATCAGCAGACGATTTAGATAAACCAAAACCTAAGTTTTGAAGTATCTTACTAATTGTTACTTTATTAATATCTGCACCAATAATATCATCAATTTCTTTTTTTGTAAAATCTATAATTTTGTTTGTATATGACTTACCGTATGTAATACTTCCACTAAAAGAAGATGAATCTGAGTTAGTTTCTAAAACATTTAAAAAAGAAGCAATACCAGAACATAAATCAGGTTCGCTTCCCCTTGATGTTCTGTAAAAGAAAGGGCATGACTCAACTTTAGAATCTGACATTTTTTTAGAAATAATATCAGGTGCTATGTAACTCGCCTCTAAAAGGACTGTCCCTTCATTGTATGTAACTTTAGAAGCTTCGCTCTGGATAACACCAACCGTAGATGCAATCTCTTTAGAAGCGATTGAAGTAAAACCTTGCTCATCTTCACACAGCTCAACCTTAGCCATAATATCATTCTCATCACAGAAAAAACCATAGTTGTAGACTCGCAAGATTACACCACTACAATGTACTGAATAAAGGATTAAGGCTTCAATATCAGTATCTCTTAGTTCATTTATTTGTGACAATCGAAGTTTAACAAGCATGGGAAGTGATAAGTTTTTCAACTCTAAAACTTTATAGTTTAGATTAATGTCAACTTCTTTATCATGGCTTAAACTAAGTAATCTTCCTATGCCTTTTTTATTTCCACTATCATTTGATTTTTGATTTTTTAGAGGTCTGTCATATGCGGCAGATAAGTCGCGGGCAACGCCACGAATACTAAGACAATCACCTCTGTTGGCAGTCAGTTCAATCTCAATAATATCGTCATTAAAAACTGGATGAGAAGAAACTTCATCACCGATTTTATAATTTCCAATACTCGAATCTATCTCTAAAATTCCATCATTTACTTCATCTAAGCCAAGTTCTGAAGCAGAACAAATCATTCCCTCGGAATCAACACCACGAAGTTTTACTGGTTTGATTTTCATATCATTTGGCATAATGGCACCAATAGTAGCTACAGCAACATCAAGCCCAACTCTTACATTCGAAGCCCCACAAACAATTTGGCGCGTACTTGAACCAATATCTACCTGACAAACATTGAGTTTATCTGCATCTGGGTGTTTTTCACATTCTAAAACTTTACCAAATACTATCTTTTTAGGTACTTTATATGTTTTTAAACTATCAACTTCTAAACCAATTCCGTTAAAAGTTTTACATAAGTCATCTGTGCTAATACCTTTTAAATCAATCCATTCATTTAACCAAGATTTTGTAACTATCATTGAAACTGCTCCAACAATTTAATATCTCCCTCAAAAAGTGATCTTAAATCACCAATCTGATGTATAAGCATTGCAAATCGCTCAACGCCCAATCCAAAAGCATAACCACTTACATTTTTATACTTTACTGCTTTAAAAACATTTGGATCTACTATGCCACATCCAAGAACTTCTAACCAACCTGTTTTTGAACAAACACGACAGCCTTTAGCATTACAAAAAACACATGAAATATCTACTTCAGCAGAAGGCTCAGTAAAAGGAAAAAAAGAAGGACGAAAACGAACTTCAATATCACCAAACATATACTTTAAAAAATCTTCTAAAATATACTTTAAATTAGCAAAAGAAACTTTTCCTTCCTCATCAACTAAAAGACCTTCAACCTGATGAAACATAGGAGTATGTGTTAAATCATAATCTCTTCTAAACACGGCACCAGGGGCTATCATACGAATAGGTGGTTTTGTATTCATCATCGTTCTAATTTGAACCGGTGATGTATGTGTACGAAGAAGCATTTCATCTTTAAAATAAAAAGTATCTTGCATATCTCTTGCTGGGTGGTATTTAGGAAGATTAAGCGCTTCAAAGTTATTAAAGTCATCTTCTATCATATTTCCAGTTTTTACAGCAAAGTTCATTGAAGAAAAGTACTCTACAATTTTATCCATCGTTTCCATTACAGGGTGCAATGCACCAGCTTCGGAACTCGTACTAAATAAAGAAACATCGATTGATTCTGCTTGCATAGCAATCTGAAGTTCTAATGTTTGCAAAGTGATTTTTTTAGCAGTAAATTCACTCATCAGAGTGCTTTTATGTGTATTTAAATCTTTTGCAATTCGCCCTTTTTCTTCATTTGGAGCAGTTTTCATTTTAGCAAACTCTTCTGCTAAAACACCTTTTTTTTCCAAATACAGCTAAGCGTATATCTTCAAGAGATTTTACCGTCTTAGCTTCGTTTATTTTGTCGTACCATTCTTTCAATAGACTTATCCATATTTATAAAAATTTATCTCTCATTATATAAAAAAAATCATTATATACAGCTTCACCACTATTTTCTATGCTACAATAATGTAACTAACTTAAGAAAAAGGAAAGACGCATGTGTCTATTTTGTAAAATTGTAAATAAAGAAATTCCATCAACTATTATCTTAGAAAATGAGGATTTTTTAGCCTTGGAAGATATTAGCCCAAAAGCTCCATCTCATATTTTAACGATTCCAAAAACTCACTTTACTAGTTTTAACGATGTCACACCGCAGAATATGTCCGGAATGACTTCTTTCATTCAAGAAGTAGCCAAAAAAGTAAAAATAGACAAAGATGGATACCGTGTCATTACCAACATTGGTGAAAATGGAGGACAAGAAGTTCCTCATTTACACTTTCATATACTCGGTGGCAAAAAATTATCATGGGGTAACTTTTAAAAAAAACTTTTTTGGTTTTCGCCCCACTCTCTCTTTGAGAGAAATCTAAACTCATATGCAATCATCATCAACACTAAACTTCCTACTAATACACTTGCCATTTCAATCATAATTAATCCTTATGAGTGTATTTTATGCAAAAAAAGAGGAAGAAGTTCATTTCATGACAAATTGTCATGAAATTAGAAGAAGTTTATTTTAAAAGTTTATATTAACTTGGACACGACTCAATTTGACCCATATCAATACTTGAAGCACCACCTGAAATAAGTGCTTCATTTTCCTTGATAAGGTTTCCATTATGTGTAATAGAATAGGTAATTTTAGTAGTATCGCGGATAGTGTTAATCGTTGAACAGTATGTCTCAAGTGAAGCCATAACCCAACGGGATGCCATTGTGTCATCAGCATCTGAATTAAAGTTGTATGTTAAATGCAGTGTATTAAACTTACATGGATGCGCCTCATTGCGTAAAACTTCACCATCTACAACTAAGTCAGTTACAGTTTTATCTTGATTTTTTGGCATCAAAATAATATCTGTAGCACTGCATGTAATAATTCCAGATAAAAAATAGTCTATAGGAGAAATTACAGGACAGTCAATTATAAAACTACTTTTAGGCGTTTTTGCCTCAAATTTCATTCCATCTAAATGTGTTACAGTTACTTTCATAGTTATTATCCTTTTAGGTAGTTTTTAAAATATTCTAATTGTTCTTGTGTTCGTACTGTTGCTGTTCCACCCTCTGAAGTTCTTGCATTCATTGAGTGTCTGAGTCCTAAGTACTCTATTACATCTTCGCCTATTCTCTCATCAATTGCTTGAAGGTCTGTTAAGTCCATTTTAGATAAATCAATCTTAATTTCTTCACCTTTTGCAACTGCTCGACCCGTTATAAAATGTGCTTCACGGAATGGAATATCACATTTTGCCACTAAATAATCTGCTAAGTCAGTTGCTGATAAATGTCCAATGGCACATGCTGATTCCATATTGTGAGATTTCACTTCCATAGTTTTGAGTGCTTCTTTTAAAATCTCTAAAGATATTTCAGCTGTCTCGACTGCGTCAAAAACACCTTCTTTATCTTCTTGTGTATCTTTGTTATACGCTAATGGAAGTCCTTTCATAACTGTTAAAAGTCCCATTAAAGAACCATAAACACGACCTGTTTTTCCACGAAGAAGCTCAGGAACATCAGGGTTTTTCTTTTGTGGCATGATTGAACTTCCTGTTGAGTACTCATCACTAAGTTCTACAAATCCAAACTCATACGATGACCACATAACAAGTTCTTCACTTAAACGGGAAATATGCATCATCATCGTTGAGATGTTAAAAAGAATCTCAAGAGCAAAATCTCTATCACTTACTGTGTCTAAACAGTTTACGCTCACAGAATCAAAACCTAAGATTTCTGCTGTCATATTACGGTCAACAGGATGTGGTGTTCCTGCTAATGCAGCACAACCTAATGGTGAAATATTATTACGCTCTGCTGAACTTTCAAATCTCTCAATATCGCGTTTAAACATTGATAAATAAGCAGCTAAATGAAAAGCAAAATTTATCGGTTGTGCATGTTGTAAGTGTGTCATACCAGGAATCATAGTATTTGTGTGCTTATCTGCAACCACAATTACTTCTTGCATTAAGAGTTTCAAAGCTTTAACAATATCAGCATTTTTTCGAAGAACATAGCGTCTAAAATCAACAGCTACTTGATCATTTCTGCTTCGCCCAGTATGAAGTTTTTTACCGGCATCGCCGATAAGACTCGTTAATCGTTTCTCGATTCCCATATGTAAATCTTCATCTTCAATTTTCCACTCAAACTCGCCAGATTCTATCTCTTTTATTATCTGATTTAAACCGTCAGTAATTTGACGAAGTTCGTCTGTGTTTAAAACACCTTGTTTAGCGAGCATTGCAGCATGCGCTAGTGAACCTTCAATATCTTCTCTATAAAGTTTTCTATCATACATAATAGAAGCATTAAATTCATCTAAAAGTGAAGATGCACTCGCGCTAAAACGACCTGACCACATTTTATCCATAAAATATTCCTTGATTTTAGTTATTTTTTTAAAGTTTTGTATTTTATCTAAAGTAAGCTTTATGAAAGTAGACACAAGACTTGGCTTATGTCTATTAAAAATTATTCGCAGGCTGGGATATTTCCTGTATCTGAAGCATATTCTAAAAAGAAATCTCTAAAATGTTTCATACTTCTTCTGTATTTACTACTTTGAAAATACTTCATTGAATCAGTAGCCTCATCAGCATCTTCATGTATTTCGTACATAACATCACCATCATCAGCAAGATATTCTTCCCACTCATTATAAGATTTTTCTGTAACAAATTTTAATGCTTTACCATGACAAGAAAGACATTTTTTTTGAAAGTACCTTTGCCCTTTATATATACTAGCATTTAAGAATGAAAAAGCCAATGTAGTTAATAATATAATAAGAATAATTTTTTTCATATATACTCCTGCATAATTACACTTATACTACATCAAAGATTATAATAAAAACCTTTAAACTAAGTATTTTAAAAATTTATACTTATATCTGAAACTTATTAGACAGTTTATCTTCAAAATTCCATATATTACGCTCTTTTAAAGAGTCTATAACAGAGCGTGTACATTCAACATCTCCAGGCCATTCTCTTGTAAAATTGTCAAGCTTATTTTTATTAGTTCCGTCAATCCCCACCATTAAATCTTTTGTATAAATATCTCGAAGAGCATCTATGTTATTTGTAACTCTCCAAACTAACATATAAGGATTAAAAATATCATTTTTAGCTTCATCGATAAAGACTACTATTCTCATATAATTAGAGAGAGATTCTATGGCTTGGAAAGATATTTTACAAGATTGCGTTTTATTTACACTTATCACAGTGATTGGATTTTTAGTCATTGTCATATACTGATGAAGCGCGACAACATCGGGTACTAGATTTTGAATCTTTTGAAGGAGTTCGCTATCGTGTATAAATTCAGGAGCTTCGACAACATGTGCCGATGTTACATCTATTCCTAATTTCCCACCAACTAAGGTTTCAGGAGAAGAATGGTCAAGTGCATCTAAGATACCTTCTGTAATAAACATACACTTTGGTGTAAACCTATTTAAAATATACATAGTTAATGATTCATAATTATCTAAGCTGGGAGCTTTTTCATCTACAAATACTGCATGTTTTACAAAACTCATTTGACCAACACCCCAAAAGGCATGCATAAACTGCTTAGCATGTCCCTTATAAAGCGTCTTCATTTTTCCAATAATAAGATTATGAAAACCAGCATTTTCAGGCATATGGTAGTCAATTAAATCTGGCACTGTAGTTTTTAATAATGGAAAAAATATTTTTCCTGTTGCCCAACCCATGTATTTATCTTCTAAAGGTGGTTTTCCAACAACTGTAGCTAAAAATACCTTTTCTTTTTTTGTAGTAATCGCACTTACTTGCATTGCAGGGTATTGTTCAGCTAAAGTATAGTAACCTGTATGATCACCAAATGGACCTTCAACTTTTAAATCATTCGTATCCACCCAGCCTTCAATCACATAATCAACATCCTCAGGTATGTAAAGAGGTGTAGTCAGGGATTTTACAAGTTTTGCTGGTGTTTTTGTTATAAGTCCATACATAAGTAATTCATTTACTCCATACGGTAAAGGAGCAGTTGCACACCAAGTATAGAGAGGATTACCACCTATTGCTATGCTAACAGGCATTTTTTTACCGGCTTTTTGGTACTGATCAAAGAAGTGAGAACTGTCTTTGTGTATTTGCCAGTGCATCCCTAAATGATTTTTATCATAGACTTGAAGTCTGTACATTCCAAGATTAACCATATCACCATCAAGACTTTGCGTATAGACTTGTCCCATGGTTATAAATGGACCCCCATCTTGTTCCCATGTAGTAAGGACTGGTAATTTATATAAGTCTATGTCATCGCCCAGATATTGAACTGTCTGACATTCGCCTTTGCCTGATAAACGCTTAGGAAAAATATTTTTCATTGAAAAGAGCTGAGAAGCCATGGAAATTTTTTCTGCAAATCCCGATGGAGGTTTCATATGAAGGAGTCCATTTATTTCATCTGCAACAGACTCAATCGTTCTTCCAAATAATAATTCACAGCGTCTATAAGAACCAAAAAGATTCATAAGAACAGGTTCATCAAATTTTTTATTATTTTTTTTATCTACAACATTTGTAAACAGAAGTGCTTTGCCACCATCTTTCTTTTTTACTTCAACATAAGCGATATGTGGAATCTCTAAATATATATCTAATGCATCATCTATAATTATTAATTCATTATGTGTTTTTAATAGTTCTATTGTTTTTTTCATAAATTAATTATAACCTTTGTGGCATCTCATCTTTAAATGCTATTTCTTCTGCTTTTTTAAGGAGTTCTAATGCGCCATTATCTATCATATTTTCTGCTATTTCTGAACCTAATTTTTTACTGTCCCATACATCGCGTGTTACTTTTTCATTCATGATATGTGTTCCATCAGGATAACCTAACATTATTCTTAAAGTGATTTCATTCCCATTCCGTACCGCATTACAGGCAACAGGAGCCGAGCACCCTGCTCCAATTTTAGCTATAAAATCTCGCTCAATTTGAGTACATATAAAAGTATCTACATCATTGAGAGCTATTGCTATTTCGCGGATTTTTTGATTGTTTGATACTATTTCAATACCAAGTGCAGCTTGACCCATTGGAGGAATCATCGTATCAAGGGAGAGTTTTTGCGTAAAAGGAACATCTTTTAGTAGGTCTAATCTATAAAGACCAATATATGCCAAAATAATCGCATCATACTGCCCTTCTTCAAGTTTTCTAAGTCGTGTATTTACATTGCCTCGTAGGTCTTTTACTTTTAAATCAGGTCTACTTTGGAGGAGTTGCATTCTTCGTCTTAAACTTGTTGTTCCAACTACTGCACCCTTTGGGAGTGCTTCTAATGAGTCATATTTATGAGAAAGAAATACATCACTTTGGTCTTGTCTTTGTGTTACAGACACAAGTGCAAGTCCTTTTGGAATATATGTAGGAACATCTTTTAAACTATGCACTGCCATATGTGCTTCTCCCGCGAGCATTGCATCTTCGAGTTCTTTTGTAAAATGACCTTTACCACCGATAAGTGCTAAAGGTTTATCTAAAATCTTATCACCATTACTTACAATTTTATTTAGCTCAACTGTAATTTCAGGATATTTTTCCTCGATTCTATCTTTAACATGATATGCCTGCCAAAGTGCTAGGTCAGATACGCGTGTAGCTATAATAATCTTATTCATTAATTATTTAACCTTTTCCCATTTACGCTTTGACTTGTCTTGGACACCATTAAGAAACATAGTTGGTGTACCTTGAACCATTACAGCATCTGCAATCTTTAAATCATTCGCGAAATGTTCTTGAACTTCACGCGATTGTAAGTCAGATGGCTTAATATTTGTATGCATCGTTTTGTTAAATGCTTTGAGAATTTTCACTACATTTCTTTCTTTTGCATCTAGGTTCACATTGTACATACTAAGTACAACATCTTTTTTTCCTTGTAACTCAGCTGCTATTGCTGCAAGAGAGAGTTCCACTGCTGCTGGATGCAGAGCAGGAAGAGGAAAATGATAATAATAAACTGCAAATTTATTTGGCTGTTTTTTCATCTCTTTAATTATTTTAGGTACAAATGTTCCACAAAATGGGCATAAAGGGTCAGAAAAAATAGCTATTTTGTGTGTAGCATCTGCATTTCCATAAATAAGATTCTCTTTTTTATAGTACGAGTCTTTAAAAGTTGGACTTACTAAATCTTTAAGAGATTCACCAGTCTTAATATTTGTTAACTCTTTTGTAATCACCTTACCATCAGTAAACCAAATCATTTTTTGTTTTACTTTACGGTTTTTTGGCTTTGCTTTAACTGTAGCATTCACTACAATTATAAGCGCGTCCCATCCTTTCATAGTTGGAACTTTCATTCTCTGGGATATTTCTACATCTAGCTCTACTATAGCTGGATTATTACTAAAAGATTCTTTTAAAAAATCTCTAACTTCTTTGTCTGTATTTGCCGCTAGAACACTACTTAAGAGTAGAGCTGTCGCTAATAATTTCAACATCAATGACATCATGATCCTTTTTTATATGGTTTTCTTCGTATGAAGGTTTACACTTATCTGATTTTACATGATATCGGTTAACAAGCATAGTTGTAAGCACACTAAACTGCATAACAATTCCAAAAATATCTGTTAAAAAACCAGGAATAATCAAGAACACAGCCCCGAATAAAGTAAATAAGTTGAGTCTTTGGAACTGTTCTAAATCTATACAGTTGTAAGAAACTGCTGTCATATTTTCAACTAATGTTTTTCTAAAGTTAATTAAAATTCCAATTCCAACAAATGCACTGAGTACAATTGCAAGAAATGTGGCTATTGCACCAATAAATGCTGCAATTTGCATAGAAATTACAACTTCTAAAAAAAGATATAAAAGAAAATATAGCATCTTATAGCAGTTCCATGATTGTACTCATTATCGTATCTACATTTACCGATGTTTTCTCTGTAGTTTTTCTATCGTAAATTTGTACCGCATCATTAGCAAGTTCTTTACCTATAATGATGGTATACGGGAAACCGATAAGCTCAGCATCTTTCATTTTAAAACCAAATCTTTCTTTTCTATCATCTAAGATTACTTCAACATTTTTATCTTGAAGTTCTTTATAAAGTTTTTCACCCAATTCACTTTGCTCAGCATCTTTAATATTTGACACCATGATATTCACCTTATAGGGAGCAGTTTCTCTCGTCCATATGCATCCATTTTCATCGTGGTTTTGTTCTATCACAGATGCTACAAGACGACTCACACCTATTCCAAATGTAGCCATGAGAAACGCTTTAGGTTTTCCATTTTCATCATTAAACTTTGCATCAAGTGCTTGTGAATATCTATCTCCAAGTTGAAATATATGCCCTACTTCTATACCTTTTTTAAAGCTAAGCTTTGCCCCACAAGAACATTTTTTATCTATAGTCTTTGTTTGTAAATCTTCATAGGAAATTTCATTTAAAGCATTTACTTTTTCTTCATCAAATAAAGTCTCAGTATTGGCACCATAATCACACGCTTCACAGATAACAAGTGTATCTTCGCCGCTATCAGCTAAAACATGAAATTCTTTACTTGCATCTCCACCAATAGCACCAGCATCTGCTTGAACAACTCTAAATTCAAGTCCTAATCTCGTAAATATTTTTTTATAAGTGGCTTCCATCAGCTCAAATTCTCGAAGCATATCTTCTTTGGATGCATGAAAAGAGTATCCATCTTTCATTAAAAACTCTCGTCCTCTTAAAAGACCGTATCTAGGGCGTGCTTCATCACGGAATTTTGTATTTATTTGGTAAAGGTTAATGGGTAGGTCTTTATATGAATTTACTCTATTTTTCACAAGTTCTACCATCGCTTCTTCATTGGTAGGGCTTAGTACAAAAGTATTTTCATGTCTATCTTGAATTCTAAGCATCTCTTTACCCATAGTCTCAGAGCGACCACTTTTTTCCCAAAGAGAAATAGGTGTTACAAATGGAAGTTGTACTTCATTGCAACCTACTTTATCAAGTTCTTCTTTTACGATTCTTTTGATCTTTTCTAATACAATTTTACCAAGTGGCATAAAATTATAAAGTCCCGCTCCTTGTTGGTTAATAAATCCACCACGCACTAAAAACTGATGACTCGCTAAGCTTGCATCTGATGGAACCTCTTTTGTTGTTGGTATAAAAGCTCTACTTCTTTTCACATTCTTCCTTTATAAATACTTGTTTTTCGATACTTTGAGAAAAGATATGCATCATATTTGTAGTAAGTGCATGTCCTGTCATGTCCGATGAATTTCGCATACTCAAAGTCATTTCATGTAAAAATCTTTTCAAAGTTTGTTCACACATTTTTCTAGCCTCATCTTCATATTCACGAGGAATAAAGCCTTTTTTCATTACCCTCGCAGTTTCCTCGCGTGCTGAAGTATACGCTTTTTTATAGATTTCTTTTATTACAGGTTCTATATCAAGTGAAGCTAGGGACTCAAAAAATGTAACGATTTCTCTTCCGATAATCCCTTGTGCAGTCCGCGCTGCCTTTTCTCTAAAACCTAGATTTTCATCTACAATCAACTTTAAATCATCAATGACAAAAAGTTGAATATCTCCTCGAGTAAAAGATTCTATATCTCGAGGAAGTGCTAAATCAAACCAATATCTTTCAAAGTTACAAAGCTTAACCATGCTGTATTTTAGAATTGGTTCAGGCGCCGATGTAGCCGTAAAAATGATGTTAAATTTATTTATTGCGCTGGGTAACTCTTCATAATCTATTTGTTTTACACCATAGCTTAAAGCAAATTTTTCAGCCTTGTGTTTGGTTCTGTTCATAACCGACACATCACAACCAGCAGAAATAAGATGCTTCGCCGTAATCTCAGACATCTCACCCACACCTATAATCAAAACTTTTTTATCTTTTAAATCACTCACAACAGATTTTAATTTCGATACAGCAACACTAGCCATAGAAACAGGTTTTGAGGATATATCTGTAGTATTTCTTACTTTTGCTGCACATGAAAAAGCGCTTTTCATTGTCCTTGCTAGTTTTTTAGCACAGTAGCCATTATCATAAGAAAATCTAAAAGCATCTTTGAGTTGTCCTGCGATTTGTGTTTCACCAAGAACCATAGAATCAAGTGAAGATGCAACAGAAAATACATGATGAACAGCAGAACTATCATCAAATATATCTGCATGCTCTTTGAGTTCTTTAACACTTAAGCCTGCACGCTTGCTTAAAACAGAGAGTATATAGCTTGTAGCTTCTAGGACATCATTACATGAACAAAGTACTTCCATTCTATTGCATGTCGATATTAGGATTGATTCATTGATAAATTTAGAGCTGTTTAATTTTTTTAAACATCCATGCATATCACTTTCATGAGGATATGATAATTTTTCACGCACCTCAATACTTGAGTTTTTATGTGAAAAACTAATATTTAAATAATGCATTAATAATTTCTTTTTATCATTGTTTGCAAAATCTCAACGAGTGCCTCATCATCTTTTACAGCGTTCATTGCTTCGCTAGAAAGCTTACGAGCAAGTTTAAATGATTTTTCTATCGTCTTATGTTGCCCCATCTTACTTTTAATCCACTCAACTTCTGCTGCATCTATACTTTTTGCATGTGAAGATTGAAGCCTTTTTCTATCTTCTTCATTTAAAGCCTCATAAAGGTAAATATATGGCAGCGTACATTTGCCTTCTACAAAATCATGCATTGTAGGTTTTCCCATCGTCGCTGCATCTGCTGTAATATCTAAAATATCATCTATTATCTGAAAAGAAAGCCCAAGGTTTCTTCCATAAACTCCATATTTAGCAGAATCTTTACCTACTAATAGAGCAGATGCAATAGAGGCTGCTTCTATAAGTGTTGCCGTTTTAAGGTAGAGCATATCAAGGTATTTTTTTTCATCAAAGTTAAAACTATCTGCCATTTTGACATCCATCATTTCACCTTTTGAAAGCTCTGTAACGGAGCGCGCGACAACTCTTGCCACTTCAGGTTCAAAAGAAACAAGTTCAGTAAAAGCCTTTGAATAAAGAACATCTCCAAGCATTACAGCAGTTTTACTACCCTCTGTCGCATTAACGGAGCTAACTCCGCGGCGTGTTAAAGCCTCATCTATCACATCATCATGCAAAAGACTTGCCCCATGGATAAGTTCAACTATAGCTGCAAGTAAAGGTGCTTTTTCATGCTCGGGTGCGATTTTAAGAATTAACTTTGCACGGAGTCTTTTACCACCACTAAGCATTTTAAACAGACGAGTAACCTCATCATAATCTATCTCTTTGATTAGTCTATCTATTTCTAATTCAACTCTTTGCATCAATATTCACGCACCTTTGTTTTTATTTATCATCTAAGTACTCTAAAGCAACTTTTGAATTTGGATCTGACAAGAAAAGTTGAAATTTTGCTTTGCTAGTTTCATAATCAAATTCATTAAACTTTACTAAAATATATGGAACCGCATAAGGATTAGCACCTCTTGTCATCAACTCCACTCTAAAACTTTGATTTTTATGTCTCAAATAAAGAATATTTTGACTTACAATTCTGTCAAAAGATTTAAAAATCACCAAACCGCCATTAGTAAAAAGTGTCCATCTAAATTTAAATAGACGCTGCGTGGCACCATATTTAACAAGAATTTTTTTATATTCATCTTTTTTTAGTTCTATGTTTACAATATCTTTATATTCATTTGCAAAGCTATGTGTGTAAGCTAATGCAAGAACTATAAAAGTTTGTAAAAGTAGTTTATTCATACTATTAGGTGCATTATATCAAATTTTACTGAACAATCTGAGTCCCCACACCCTCAGAGGTGAAAAGTTCTAAAAGCATTGAGTGTTCAAGTCTACCATCGATAATATGTGCTTTTTTCACACCACCATTAATCGCTTCTAAACATGCATCTACCTTAGGTACCATTCCGCCATGAATCGTTCCATCTTTTTTGAGCGCTTCTACTTCTCCTTGCGTAAGCGTATCGAGGAGATTTTTATCATTATCAAGAACACCTGCCGTATCTGTTAGAAAAATTATTTTATTTGCACCTATTGCTTTAGCAACATACGAGGCACACAAATCCGCATTTATATTGTAACCTGGGTGACCTAGCTCTTCCCCTGCAGCTATTGGAGCGATAACAGGAATAAATTTTTCTGCCATCAAGTTACATACAACTTCTGCTTTAACATCAGTAATATTTCCTGTCAAGCCCCATTTTGCATAGTCTTTTGCCTCAGCTCTAATAAAGTGAGCATCTTTACCACTTATACCAATAGCTTTTGCACCATGTGAATTTAAAAGCGAAACTAAATCTTTGTTTATCTCTCCACTTAAAACCATTTCAGCTATTCGCATAACTTCTTTGGTAGTAACTCTTTGACCATCTATAAATGAAGTCTCAATACTAAGTGCATCGAGCATCTCTGTAATCTTACTCCCACCGCCATGAATAATAACCGGTCGTATTCCCACAAGATACATAAGCAAGATATCTTCTGCAAAGCTTTCCCTCAACTTTGAAGATGATTGTGCTGAACCACCGTATTTTATAACTACGATTTCTTTGTTAAATTCTTTTATAAATGGTAAAGCGTCAAGGAGAGTTTTTACTGTTTGTATTTTCTTTTGCACTAGTTAGTCCTAATATAATTATCGATAATTTCAAATATTTCAGCATCTACATCTACATGTAAATCAAGTAAAGATAAAGGGAGTCCAAAGGACTGTACTTTTACAAAATCTTTATATGTTACAAGAAGAGAATCAGAGCCGTCTCTTTTTAAGACTTCTTCTAATTCTTCTTTTTTAAAGACATGATGGTCTTCAAAATAAGTTTTACTCACAACACTCGGAAGAAATTCATCTAATCGTTGTGGTCTAGCAATAGCTGTTATAAGTGACATTTTATCATATTTGTCTTTAAGCTGAACTACCCTCTTAAAATCAATGCCATCTTCTAACACTATAGCCTGCTTTGTAGCCCATAATCTTTCTCTAAAAGCTCCAGAGGGAAGGCATGCATTGTTTTTTGTTTTTACATCGATAAGGAAGTCTAATTTTTTAATATCGTGCTTAGAATAGGCATCGTCTAAAAAGATTATCTGTGCGCCCATCTCTTTAGCTTTAAATATCCCTTCTTTTCTATCTTCGCTTACTATGACTATGGCAGATGCTACTTTTTTTGCATAAATCATAGCCTCATCACCACTCACAGATACATCGCATAAAATATTTTCAGAATCTTTAACGACATATAAACCTTTACTCTCTCGTCCATAACCACGAAGTACGATTGCCGTGTTTTGGTAATGCTCGGCTAATGCACTTGTAAGTGGTGTTTTTCCACTCCCACCAACACTAAGGTTACCTATACTAATAATCGGCACAGCAAAGTCTTCTTCTGTCTTATTTTTAAAACGTACATACATAAGTAAACAATAGAGCCAAGAAAGGGGTAACAATAAAAAAGAAATGATTTTTTGAAGCGTATTTGGATTGTAGAAATATTCTTCAATCCAAAAAACAAGAGATTTTTTCAAAGTTTTAGTTAAACTCTTGAAGACGCTATTTTTTTAATTTTATCGCAAACAAATTTAACATCTTTATCGTCCATACTCGGATAAATTGGTAAAGACAGAACCTGCTGATAGGCACGAAGTGCTACAGGAAAGTCATTTACGCGAAGTGAGTATTTTGTTTTATAGTAAGCAAGTAAATGTAGAGGGATATAATGGAGACCCGTTAAAATTCCCTCTTTTTTCATCTCTACTGCGAATGAATCACGATTTTTATCAATTTTGACTATATATAAAGAATAGGGATGCTCTTCATTTGAAGCATCAGGAGTCATTATATGCGCTACACCATCTAAAGCCTTGTTATACATTTGAGCAATTTCTTTTTGTCTTTTTATATTTGCATCTTGTTGGGATACTTGCGCTCGAATATACGCAGCATTTAGCTCACTTAAACAATAGTCATTTCCAATATCCACAACTTCGTAAATATATTCTAAAGCATCCTCATCTTGTTTAATTCCATGATTATGAAGCAGTCTTGCTCGCTCCATTACATCCTCATCATTTGTAACTATCATTCCACCATTACATACATTTTTCTTTAAGTGAGAAGAAAAGTCAAAACATGTTATATCTGCACCTGTTGAGCCGATTTTTGCACCTTTGTATGTTGAACCTAAAGCGTCACTTGCATCTTCAACAATTTTTACACCGTAAATTTTCGCCATCGAATAAAGTCTTTCTAAATCAACAGTATTCCCACCTATATGCGTAACGATTACCGCTTTGAGTTTTTTTGATTGATTATCTTCTAAATAGCTCTCAAGTAAATCAAGATTAATATTATAAGTATCAGCATCTATGTCTATAAAAACAGGTTCTGCATCAAAGTGACGAACAACTTCTGGAATATTTGGATGTGCATTTACAGAACACACAACCTTATCTCCACGTTTTAAATCAAATGCCAACATTGCTAAATGAAGTGCATCTGTTCCATGCGCAGTAGACAAAGCATAATCTGCACCGATATAATCGGCAAATTCACTCTCAAGTTCTTCAACTTGGTTAATATCTTCACCATCTAAAACATCACTTACATTTGAATGTGTCTTTCTTGAATTTACAAACTTACTAAAAGGTATTTTTATTTTCATATTTATGTCCTTTTCCTTAGAGTCTTATATCTCTAGGATAATTAAAATCATGGTTTATTGTTCTTGATGTCAACTTAGCGATAAGTGGCATTTTTCTTTTAAAATGATTACGAAAAATTCGCTCAATTATCATGTCTAGCATTTTTTCATTACATCCGCTTTTAAGTATCTCTTGTTTTGTCAATCTTTCTTCTACATACTGCTTTAAAACAAAGTCTAATTGTTCGTAAGTATACCCTAAATCAGCTTCATCACTTTGACCTTCAAACAAATCGGCTGAGGGTGGCTTCTTAATGATACAAGAAGATACACCTAAATACTCTGCTAATTCAAAAACTTCGCTCTTATACAAATCGCCTATAGGGTTGATTGCACTAGCTAAATCACCGTAAAGCGTTCCATAGCCAAGCATAAGTTCACTCTTGTTACTTGTTCCCAAGACTAAGGCATTTTCTCTCGCTGAAATATCAAAAAGTGTAGACATTCGCATCCGTGAAGAGAAGTTTCCCCGTCTTAGATTATTCATGTCAGGGTTCATTTTTTCATAGGCTTTTAACATAGGCTCTATAGATGCTAGTTCCTTTTTAAGCCCAAAATCACGGCATAACTCATCTGCATCATCAAGTGAATTTTTAGATGAATACTGTGATGGCATTTTTATACACAGCAAGTCGTCTTTAAAAACGCGATGTGCTAAAACAGCAACAACAGCAGAATCAAGTCCACCACTCAGTCCTATTACTACTTTTTGTATTCCCGTCTTGCGAACTTCATTGTCTAAAAAATGTTCCAAGTACTCTGTTATTTGTGAATATTTACTCATAAAGCGATTATATCAAAGGTTTGTAACTAAAAAAGTGTAGTATTCTTTTATACATTTTAAAAGTTAGGGAGAGATGCATATGGCAAGTTATATAAGTGATGGAAAAAAACTAATAAATGTAGAATACGACGCAGTTCCTACCCTCAACGATACTGTCGATGGGATGATGGTTATTTCTACAGATAGGCGTTCAGTTGATGAGTATGCGATTTTTTTACTTAATCTTGACCAGACAGTAAGCTGCTATGTATTAGATGAAATTTTCATCATAGGAAATGTAAGTGGTTTTGAAAATCTTGTCAAGGCTGTTGAGGCTTGGAATAATGATGAGATATAAAAGTTTTAAAAAAACTCTAAATCATCGTCATCATCTTCTTCTTCTATAAAAGTAGTTTCTATTGCTAAAATATTTGAAGAAAAAGAAGCGTCCAAATAATGAATATCATCCGTAGATAGTTGAACAAAAATTATATCTAACCATTTTTCCAAATCATCTACCATACCAATAAATATAGTAACAAACATAGCTTTTTTCTCTTCTTGGCTTAATTCAATTTCAGTTAATTCTAATATAAACTGATTTAGAGCATAAAATGCTCTCACAATAATTGGGAAAGCAAGCATGGCTTCAAGCGTACTGCATATATTGTCAATGCTCTCACCCATACGAGAAATTATATCTAAGGACATAGCTACATCTGCTGTTTCTAAATCATACACGAGACCAAGAAGACTATTTAAATCATCTGTAAAAACTTCTATTTTATCTATTATGCTATCATCAAGCGTACTGACAAATTCACTTGCTGAAGTTTTTTCTGTATGCGTAGAGCGTATATCTTCTTCTCTTTTTAGATTTTTCTTAGTAACCTTAACTTCTGTTGTATCAGCTTTTACTTCGTCTTTTTTAACTGCTAATACTGGTTCAATACTAAGAGATTGCCCTTCTAAAGTACTTATATATTCTTCTAAACTCTTAATAGAAGTTATTCTTTTTAAAATTCTATATAAAAAAAGAATATATATAGTTCTCATCAAAAGCAGAGGAAATAGAGCCATCTACACAATTACAGTTATGGATTTTTTCTTGTAAGATTTTATTTTCCATATTGCTTTGAATCAAATAAATAGGTAACAATTCTCTTTCGTGGGATATTAAAGAGATAAGTTCTTTCATTTTATCTTCTTGTGCCTCATTAAATATTTCATCTACATATAAAAAAACTATATCAATATCTTTTAAAAAATTATCATCATCTGTTTTAAGACCAGATACTAAAGTAGAAGTTTGAAATAAAGATTCAAACATATCGATAAATTCTGTAATCTTGTCATTGCAATTTAATATAAGACAGTTTAAATTAGAAGCATATTCTTTAGTTAGTTTAATTATTGTTTTCATATTATCTCACTGTATTTATAATATTTGCTATTTTTCTAAACTAAGGCTTTCTTTACTAGCCCCTAGTTCGACAGCTTTTTTTGGCATACCGTACACTATACAACTTTTTTCTTCTTGTGCATAAGTAGATGCACCTGCATTTTTCATCTCCAAAAGTCCCGTAGCTCCATCATCTCCCATACCAGTTAAAATAAAACCTACACCAAAGAGTCCAACTTCTTTAGCCATAGAACGAAAAAGTACATTTACGCTTGGCTTATGCGAATTAACCTTTGGATAATTTTTAAGTACTGCAATATATTGAAAACCTTTTTTATGCACTTCCATATGTAAATCACCTGGGGCTATAAGGACTCTACCATGCATAAGAGTATCTCCGTCTTCTGCTTCTTTGACATGTGAAGAAGCTAGTATTTGGTTAAGTCTTGCAGCAAAAGAAGCAGTAAATCCAGCTGGCATATGTTGCGTTATAAGCACAGGAGGATGATTTACTTCAAGCTGGAGAAGTAATTCTTCTAAGATTTGTACACCACCAGTTGAAGCTCCTATTGCTATGATTTTTTTCGATGGGGGAAGAGAACTCACCGCTTTAACACTACTTGAGACTTGCTTTATATCTAAAACCTTACTTGTACTTTTTCTTCGAATATTTGCTATAAAGTTTGCACGCGATTGTTGAAGCGATTCTTACCTTAGAGATAAACTCTTCTTTTTTATCTCCAAAAAATGCATTTATATTTGAAGTTGGTTTTAGCACTATATCAACAGCTCCCATTCTCATTGCATCTATGGCAGATGAACTTCCTCGTGTTACAAGCGTGGAACATATAATGGTAGGAATAGGTTTTTGCTTAGCTATCATCTCTAAAAATGTCAAACCATCCATTTTTGGCATCTCAATATCAAGTATAAAAACATCAGGTAAGCCTACTTTTTTAAAAAGTTCAAATGCATCTACAGGGTTTACACTACTTCCAACAATCTTAATATCGTTTAATCCTGCAAAGATTTTCTTAAACTCATTTCTAACAAGTGCTGAATCGTCTATTATAAATAATTTAATCATTTTTATCTCACCTTCATTTTAAAAAAAATCTAATTTACTACTATCTTGTTCTTGGTTTCTACCTTCTAAAACACTTTTCATATACTCTATATTGTTTTTTAGAGAATCTTCAAACACATATACATCTTTAAAAATTCTATCTACAAACATATCCATAAGATATGAACATACATCACTTAGTATATTCGATAGATAGCTAAAACCTAAGATATTTTCTACTTTTATAGTACTAAAATCTAAGTCTCTAAGATACGAAGCTAAATCTTCATAAAGAGAAGTCACTGAACTTGTATATTTGTTTTTTGAAAATATATTTGCGATATCATCTAAATTTTTTGCAATATTAAGTAAAAATTGACTACTTAGATTTCCTGCATTAAGTTCTTGAACCATATCGGCTAAATCATCTGCTATAAAAAGAGCACTCCCCTCGTATGTATCAAAAAATGTATCAAGAGGCTTTTCTTCATAAACATAATTTTGTTTTAACTATAATCTCTCTTCTTCCTATAGAATTCATTGCATAGGAACGACTTAAAACCGTAAAAAGTTTTTTATGAAATATATCTTTATTTATTGGGTATGTAATAACCGCATCTACACCTGCGGCTATATCAAATACGGTATGATACTTTGTCGGTTCGTAAAGTAAAAGTGTAAGCATTTCTTCATCGAACTTCATAATGTGTTTGTAATATTTTTCTACTAAAGTAGTATTTGCTGTTGCATCTATGACTATTATATTTATATGTCGCTTCATTAAAACCGTATCTAATTTATCTAACATTGTATCGAGCATATCTATTTTAGATGCTGACAAAAAATAAGTAGATGTTTCATCATAAATTCTCTCACTCTGTTTTCCAATATATAAAATATTGTATTTGGATGCTAGAAATTCTACATATTTACTATAATTTTTACTCATTTTCTTCTCCGTATAGTAGAGTATCCATCTTTTTAAAAGCGGGTAATAGCACATCTTTTTCATACTTGAGTGCACTTTTTGTTATATAGTTTTTAAAACTTAATAACTTAACTTCATCTTTTTTTGCAGCCTTGGAGAAAGACTGTTCCAAAGCAGCAATAAAATCTTTTTTTTGCTGCACCATTTCATAAACAGTTAAACCAAATCTACGACTATATTTATAACTTCATCATCAAGCATAAGTATATAGTTTTCTTTATCTTCGTCAAAGAGGTTATCTACAACTGCATTTATGTTTTTAAATATACCGCGCGCATCACCAAAATAATTTTCAAACTGATACTTTACATATTCAGCTTCCTTTACTCTGTTGAGTGCAAAAATAAATTTTAGTTTTGGATTGTATGCTTTTAAAACTGTATAGATAAAACTTGCATTTATTCCATCTTGTTCACCATCAAGCATAGGAATAACAACTGCATCTAAAAAATGAATCATACCGCTGTCATTGAGTGCTTCTATGAGTGTCATCGTCGTTTTATTTGCTCCAATGTCTAAACACAAAGAATTATCTTGAGCAAAAATTTCTGCAAGTTCCTCTCGAAGTAAAGGTGAAGATACACTCAGCTGTTTACGATCACCTAGGAGACTCGCTCCAAAACTTGATGAGTCTGAATTTTCATCGTCAAATTCATAATGAGCGATAGCTTCTTTATCATTTTTAACAAACAAGTAAGGAGCAACTAACTGCATAGAGATTGTACTTTTCCCTACACCTCCCTTGCTTGATACAACAGCTATTTTTAAATTTTTACGCATATTTTCACCTTACTTTCTTATAAACAGATGTAGAAACCACTTCAAGGTTTGGCGTCTTAATCATATTTAAATTTTCTGTTAAAGATATAAAAAAGTATCCACCTACTTTGAGATTTTTTATTACATTGTCTACTACAAGTTGCTTTGTATTATCATCAAAGTAGATGAGTACATTTCTAAGCCATACTACATCAAAGAGTCCCACTTGCGTGTTGTACTTCATAAGGTTACCTACTTTAAACTCCATATTTTGAACCAGCCCTCTGTCCATTAAGAACTGCCCCTCATGTTTTCCTCTTCCTTTAAGACAATACTCTTTTTTTAAACTTACTGGTATTTTATCTGCCCACTTTTCTGGATAAAGTCCAATTCTAGCTTTTTTAATTACCTCTGTATTTATATCAGTTCCTACAATTGCCCAATCATTTCTTGCCATAGCTTTATCTAAGGTCATAGCTATAGAGTATGCCTCAGCACCAACCGAAGATGCTGCACTCCAAAAACGAAACTTGGCTTTAAATGGATGCAGAGGAAGTATCTCTTTTTGTAAGTATTCATAATGGTCAATTTCTCTAAAAAAATAGGTCTCATTTGTTGAGATCAGATTCACCATCTCAATTCTCTCTGTTGCATTCATCTGAACGAGTCGTATATAGTCCAAATAAGAGTCAAGCTTATAAAAAAGAAGTCTTTTAAGTAATCTACTTTGTACTAGTAATTTTTTTGAATCTTGTAAGTCAATTCCCACTTCTTTAAAAATTAACTTTTGCAGGGTAGAAAACTCATTATCTTTTAAAAGTATTGCCATTATAAACCTAGACTATATATTTTACTATTGCTTCGCTAAGTGCAAGCATATTTACTTTACCAATAATATCTTGAGCACCTGCATCTATTAGAGATTCTGCCATATTGTCATTGGACATATTTGTATGCACTATTATATTTATACCAGCATACTTTTTCTCATTACGAATATTATCTATAACATCACGCCCTCCAAGCACTGGCATCTCTAAGTCTGTAATAAAAAGTGCTATCGTCTCAACACCTATATGTTTTAAGTCTTCTAAAAGTAATTGTCCGTTTTCATACATTCTATACTTTAGACCCATTTTTACAAAAAGTGATTCTGCCATTTTACGAATAAACTTACTGTCATCAGCAAAAAGTACAAGTTTTTCATTTGCTATTTTTTCAAGTTTACTCGTATCGTCTGCTGCTTTTGTATCAATAGTATCAAAAACATCTATAAGCATTTTATCACTATCAAAAATAATACACATTTGACTCTTTTGTGCAATGTTCACCCGGGTTATAAAAGAAGTTTTTTCATCATTTTGCGAATTATCGTGCATAGTTTCTGGTGGAATATTTACAATATACTCCACTCTTTTAACGACGATACCCATCCTATGCCCACCATAATGCGCTAAAATTATGAGTTCATATTCACTCTCATCAAGAACTTTGTTTCCGAACCACTGATCAAAATTAACAATAGTTGTCATATTTCCACGAATATCAGCTGTTCCAACAATGAGTCCATCACTATTGTTTCTAGCAATATCAATATCTTTATAAACAAGAAGTTCTTCTATCTTTGATACATTTTTAGCATAAAACTGAGAATCACTTCCTTCAAATATAAGATACTGACTTGTATCATTTGCATTTGCACTTACAAGGGCTATTAAGTCAAGTTCATCACCGTCATCATCTATTATGTCGTTATCAATTTCCATTTCTTCATCATACGCTTGCATCTGTCTTCACTTTATACTGCTAGTTGTGAAAGTTCATCTCTATTTAAAATAGTGTCCGTATTTAAAATAGCAATGTACTTATTATCATATTTACCCATACACAGGATATATTTAGGATCAATCTTTGAACCAAACTCAGGGGCTTTTTTTAAGATGAGAACTTTGTATATTATCAACCTCATAGACTTCATCAATAAGTATGCCTATCTCTATATTTTCATCTGAAGCATCTAAACGAACAACAACTATCGATGTTTTATCACCTATAGCTGTTTGACCTAAACCAAATCGTCCAAGCAAATCAATAACAGGAACTATATTTCCACGAATATTTGTTACACCCTTGACGAAAGGTTTCACCATAGGCACTTTAGTAATTCCAGAGTATTCTACAATCTCTTTTGCTCGAAGGGCTTCTATACCATAAAGAACACCTCCTACTAAAAAAAGCAAATACTGTCCATTTACATTCGTTTCTTCTTCAAAACCATCTCTATTTTGACTCATTGTCAACTCACTTAGTATCTATCGAAATCTCGAAGGTCTAAACCTCCACTCGCTTGGGGAACTGGCACTTGTTGTTGTTGAACTGGAGCTGCAACTTGTGCTGGTGCAAAGGAATCGTTTTGTGCTGTCTTAAAAAAGCTCATAAGTTGGCTTAATTGATTTGCTTGACCGTTAAGTTGCTCACTTGCACTTGCCACTTCTTGTGATGAAGCGGCATTAGTTTGAGTCACCTGATCGAGCTGTGTCATCGCAGTGTTTATTTGCCCCAGACCAATATCTTGCTCTTTTGCAGCATTTGCAATATCTTCTACAAGTTTTGCTGTATCTTGGATTTTTGGTACCACATTGGTGATAAGTTCACCTGCTTTTTCACTCACCTTAACACTCTCTGTTGTTATAGTACTAATTTCTTGTGCTGCTATTTGGCTTCTTTTTGCAAGCTTTCTCACCTCTGCTGCAACTACCGCAAAACCTTTACCATGCTCCCCTGCTCGTGCTGCTTCTATGGCAGCATTAAGTGCGAGAAGATTTGTTTGGTACACAATATCTTCAATGATAGAAATTTTTTCTGAGATAGTCCGCATAGCTTCTACTGTTTTATCTACCGCTTTGCCACCATCTGCTGACATCCCAGAAGCTTCTTCTGCTAAAACATTTGTAGTTTGTGCATTTTTAGCACTCTCTGCTACACTACCGCTCATCTCTTCGAGTGCAGCACTTGTTTCTTCTAGTGAACTTGCTTGTTCTGTTGCACCCTGAGAAAGTGTTTCTGCAGTTGAAGAAAGCTGCGTCGAAGCAGAGCTAATTTCAATGATTCCACTGTTTACATTTCCAACAATGTTTTCTAACTTTTGAGTAAGGTTATTCAAGGCTGTTTTTGTTACATTAAAAGCACCATTATAATCCTTAGTAATTTTAACACTGAGGTCACCTTGGCTTACTTTGTCGAGTTTATCATTTACATCTAAGAATGTATCTCTCATTACAGTTGCAAATCCATTCATACCATTTACGATATCTCCGAAGTTACCTTTGTATTGTTTCTCGTCGATTTGAGCATCTAGGTTACCAGCTGCCCCTTCTTTGTTCATCATGTCGGAATCTTTAACAAGGCTAGAGAGTGTTGCTTGTAAAACTTGTACAGATTTACTAACTTCACTGAGTTCACCATCAACTTGAGGAATACTTACATTAAAGTCTCCATCACTAAGACCGACAATACTTGTTCGTAACAAAGCTATTTCAGCAATCAATTTTTCATAGTCACTTTTTAACTGCTTATTCTCTTTTTTTAGTTTTTTACATGCTTTTTCTATATCTTTTGCCATTGTGTACTTCCTTTTATTTTTTTATTTCTTTTATTTTTTGTTCCATTAGTTTTGGAATATCAAAGATAAGAGCGATTTCACCACTCCCTAAAATAGTTCCACCACTCACTCCAGCTACATTACTAAACACTGAACCTAAAGGTTTTATAACCGTTTGAAATTCTCCAAAAAGCTCATCTACCATCATTCCGATTTTATAATCTCCATAGCGAACTACTACAATATTTTCGCGCTCACTTTTTCTTGGTGCTTCATTATAAAGCTTTCTTAAATCTAAAAGCGGTAACATAGAATCTCTTAGGTTTATAAACTCATTCCCATCCATCTCTTTTTTATAACGCGCATCTAATTCTATACACTCTTGAATCATCTCCAAGGGGATGATATACTTAGTGTTTCCACATTGGATTAAAAAGCCATCTATGATGGCAAGCGTAAGTGGAAGACGAATCGTAAAAAGACTTCCTTCTCCCGGTTTAGAATCTATCTCAACCGTACCTCTTAGGCTTTCGATATTACGCTTAACAACATCCATACCAACGCCACGACCTGAAATATCTGAAACCTTCTCTGCTGTTGATAAACCCGCTGCAAAGATAAGATTGTAAATCTCTTTATCACTTAAGTTGTTCTCTGCACTTACTAGTCCATTTGCTATTGCTTTACTTAAAATTTTGTCTCGGGGAAGGCCTCTTCCATCATCACTTATTTCTATAACTATAGTTCCAGAATCAGGATAAGTTTTAAGTTCAACATGTCCTCGCTCATTTTTTTTAACTCCAAGCCTTTCTTGCGGTGTTTCTATACCGTGATCTATAGAGTTCCTCAACATATGCATAAGTGGGTCTGAGATCTTCTCAACTACCATTTTGTCAAGTTCTGTCTCACCCCCTACAATTTGAAAGTCAATTTTTTTATCTACTTTTTTTGCAACATCATTGACGATTCTTTTAAACTTGTTAAAACTATCTCCAACTTGAACCATACGAATGTTCATAATCCCTGTTCTAATCTCTTCGAGCATATCGCTAAGGATTGTTGCAGATTCACCGAGTTCATTGTCATCGAGAACTTCTGCTCTTTGTGTAACCTTTGCATTTGCAATAACCATTTCAGATATTTGGTTTATAAGTAAATCAATTTTACTTGAGTCTACTCGAAGTGAAAAGCTTTTTTTTCACTTCTTTCACTTCTTTAGCTTCATTTTCTTCTACTACTTCACTCAAAGTATCTGCTTTTAGAGTTTCCTCTTTTACTTCACTCCTAGAGTTTATAAGATTAGAAAACTTTGCATTGAGAAGCTTTTGTTTTAAACCTTCTTGCGTGTTTAAAAGAGCCTCAAGCATAACATCGTCATCTGCTTTGAAAATTTCAAGACTAATGTCATCAAGAATAAATTCAAAAATCTCTTCTATTTCGGCATATGTAGCATCTGTTAGAAAAAGAATCTCGTAGCCTAAATATGCTTCAGTAGGGTTGAGAGAATCAATTTGAGGGATATTATGTTCTATAAAAAGTTTATTTTCTATACTTCCTAGTAAATCAAAGAAACTTAGTATGTTGATAACATCCATCCCAGTTGAGAAAAAGTGTGCTTTTAATCTAAAAGATATATGCCATAAAGTATTTTCAGAAGAATTTTCATCTGCTATTTCTTCTGCTTTTGCTCCAGCATCTACTATTTTAGCATCTGGCATCATCGACTTTAAAGTAGCTAGGAGTTCATCATTTGTTGCCTGTGTAGATGTGTCTAAGCCTTTACTTGCAAGTGCTAAAGTAACAAGGACTTGCATATGGTCTTGTGATTTAAAGAAAATATCTATCATATTTTCTGAAAGTGCAAGCTTTCCATCTCTTACTTCACTCAGTAAACTTTCTGCTACATGCGCAAAACTCACCACATCAGTAAAGTTAAACATACCTGCTGTACCTTTTATGGTGTGCATAGCGCGAAAAAGTGCTCCTAAGTCATCCTCGTTTTCACTACTCTCTTGCATAGAAATAAGAGCATTTTCCATAAAACCGAGTTGTTCATCGACATCTTCACGAAAAAGTTCTAATTCTTCATCCATTAGCATCTCCTAGTAAAAATTCACAGGCACATAAACGAAGAATCTTTGATAATTCCTCATTGATATTTTGCAGTTGAAATAATTTTTTATTTCTCACACAAGTCATTTGCGCAGATATAAAAAGCTGAATAACACTCATATCTATTTTTCTCACCTGCGACATATCTACCATGACATTTCCATTCTCATATAAGGCTTGTATACTTTTATGAAGTGCCTCTACTTCATAGATAGTTAATTCTTCTTGTTCTATTAACATAAGAGAAGCCTTTATGCCATGAGCTTTTTAACAGCCATAAAAAACTTCTTTTTGTTAAATGGCTTAAGCATCCAAGCTTTTACACCCAGCTCCTGACCTTTGGCTTTTAAGGCTTCGTTGGATTCTGTTGTGAGCATAATGATAGGAATATATTTGTAAGCATCATTTTGTTTAATTTTTTCAACCATTTCTAAACCACCCATTACAGGCATATTAACATCACTAAAGATGAGGTCTATCTTTTGTGCATTTAAAGCTTCTAAGCCCTTCTGACCGTCTTCAGCTACTATTGCTTCATGTCCTGCTTCAAGCGCAGCAGATGAAGCAACTGAACGGATCAAACTTGAATCATCTACTATTAAAATTTTTCCCATATATCAATCCTTTTTGCTTATTAAGTTATCACTTACCCCAATACTAGTCTAAGTTTATTAATACAAAACTTAAATATTAAATATTTTATATTTCTATGAAAAACAATACTTAGGGGGTAATAAAGTAACACAAAGCCCTTGTACAGGACATTTAAGAGACATCTAATCCTAAGGAATAGATATTGCTTTTTATATTTTACAGGAGATTATGTATGCAAATTTTACTCGGTTCGCAAGAGACAATAATAAAAATTAATTCAAAGTCTATGAGTATAGATTACATACAAGACTTTATAAGTACGCATTTTTTAAAAAGAAGAATTTATAAAAATACCATTACTATTCCTGCATCTACTCAAGATGTTTACCATAGAAAATTTTTGCTTAAGTGGTTGTATACTCTTTATGCTAAAAAAACACAAAACTATCTACCTGCACTTAAAGAAAGACTTGTATACAGACATGCAAAAGCTATCAAGATTATGTTACCCCAGCAAATAATCCATAAGCTTATTTATACACTCCAAGATGCAAAGACTATTAAAATAGAAATAAAACCAAACAATCATAAAATCGCATATTTGATTAAAAGAGAATTAAATATTAAAATGACGCTCTTAGCTTATACTATAGAACTTAACTTAGAAGATGAAAGTCAAAAAAACTCACTTAAAGCGTTTATGTACTCGACTGATACAATAGATATTCCCCATCAGCATATTTTTAGTACGAAAGTATTTAAAGCTTTTTTTTCTCCATCAAGAAAATCTAAAAGTGCAGAATATAATCCTTATATAGTATTAGGAATTTCTCAAGACGATAGTATGAGAACAATTAAGAAACGCTATAAATACTTAGCAAAATGTCACCATCCGGACATGGCTCTAGTAAAAGATGAGAGAACATTGTCTGAACATACGAAAGTATTTCAAAGTATTCGTCATGCCTATGAGATAGTCTTGAACAAAAGTAAAATGGCTAGTTAGACTTCAAAGCTACTTATGTTATAATTTAGATAATAATTATTGACTTATAACAAAGGACTACCATGCAATTTGCAGACCCTAAAAATGACTTAGCTTTTAAAAAAATATTTGGCGATGATAAGCATAAAAATATACTTATATCATTTTTAAATGCCATTCTAAATTTTACTCATGAAAAAACGATAGTAGACATTACTCTTTTAAACCCTTATCAAGTACCAAAAATTCCGGAGCTTAAAGAAACTATTTTAGATATAAAAGCAACAAACCAAAATGGTGAAGATTTTATAGTCGAGATGCAAAAAAAAGACTTAGGTAACTTTACTAAAAGGAGTCTGTACTATACTTCTAAAGCGTATATTTCTACCTTAGAAAAAGGAAAGGATTATACAAGACTCAAAAAAGTATATTTCATAGGTATAGTGAATTTCAATATTTTTAAGAACAAAAGCTATATTTCAAGACATCTTATTATAAATCAAGAAACAGCTACCCAAGATTTGGATGATTTTGAATTTACATTTATAGAACTTCCTAAGTTTACAAAAGACTTAAGCCAACTAGAGAGTGTACTTGACAAATGGATATACTTTCTAAAAAATGCCCAAGACCTAAGTATGGTCCCCTCCCAATACAACAATATTCAAGCATTTGATGAAGCATTTTCAATAGCCACACAAACCCAATGGAACGCCAAAGAACTAGAAGTCTACGACTATATAAGTCTCAAAGAGTTTGATGAAATAAATGCACTAAGAACAGCAGAACGAAAAGGCGTAGCTATAGGAATCGAACAGGGAATCGAACAGGGAATCGAACAGGGAATCGAACAGGGAATCGAACAGGGAATCGAACAGGGAATCGAACAAGGAATCGAACAAGGAATCGAACAAGGAATCGAACAGGGGATTGAGCAAGGTAAGCATAAAGAAAAACTAGGGATAGCTAAAAAATCTTTAGCTAAAGGACTTGATATTGAGACTATTTCGGAATTAACTGGACTTAGTCTTGATGAAATCAAGAAAGTTATTGTTTCTTAACAAACATCCTTTTTAGCCATAAAGTTGAGTTCACTACAAGAAAAACCAGCATCTTTTCTTCCCTGTATATTTAGATTTTTTGCGCGTAAGAACCCTTGAGGATAATATTTTTCAATAATTTGAAAATAGATTTCTTTTGACACACCCTCTTTCTCACAAGCATAATTAAACCAAACATCACCTTTTTTTACATGATCTACTTCTTCTCTCAAAATTATTTCTAATGTTTTTATGATTTTTTCTATCATCTCATTTTTTGGAAGTTTTTTTAACTTTGTTAAAATCATAGGTGTAGCATCTAAGCCATTAGCTTCTAAATAACGCGGAACAACTGCCATTCTATCTATAAACTTCTGTGCTCTTTGTGAGGCTTCAAACAAAGCGTTATGCACTGCAATATCTCCATACTTAGCATCTATCTCATGCAAGAGTGCATCTAACATTAAAAAATGCCGTATTTCATCATCTGCAACTTTTAACCAGTCATCATAGTATTTTTTAGGAAGTCCTTTGTATCTATACGCACCATCAAGTGCCAAGTCTATGGCAGAATACTCTATATGCGCAACAGCATGAACAAGTATAATCTGACCCTCTTTTGTAGTTAGATTTTTTCTTTTAGGAACATCTTGAGGTGGGACTACTCTACATAAATCTTCATACGAGGGTTTAGTAAATTCTTTAGCAGTATATGCATCTTTAAAGCTAACTTCTCCTGCCTTATAAAGTTCATAAAATGTGTGAAAACTTTCTATTTTCTTTTGCGGTGATTTTTCTTCTAAGATTAACTCAAGTTCTTTATAAAAATTCATAGTAACATAATGCTATAATAGCGCTAAAAAAGAGATAAAGATGAGTATAAAAGTAAAACCTATGGGCGTATACCAAACCAACTGCTATATCATTACAGTAGATGGAAAAGACTTTATTATAGATCCTGGAGTTGGTGCTGCTGCTTGGATTGCTAGAAATGTTATAAACCCTGTTGCTATTTTAAATACACATGGGCATTTTGATCATGTTTGGTCAAACACTGAGGTGCAAGAAAAGTACAACATACCACTGTATACACCAAAGGGCGATGTAATGCTTTTAACTTCAAGTGATTGGATGCCAGACTTACCACCTTCGTATCCTGATGTTATCGTTGAACCTGATGAAGAGTTTGATTTTGATGGTGTAAAAATCAAATTTCGTCATTTTCCAGGGCATTGTCCAGGCTGTTCTACTATAGAGATAGGAGATGCTATGTTTAGTGGTGACTTTATTTTTGAGCGTTCTATTGGAAGGACTGATTTTCCTTATTCTAACCCTAGTGATATGAAAGATTCTCTCTCGCGTTTTAAAGAAATAACTTATGACAAAACTATATACCCAGGACATGGTTCAACTACAACTATAAAACAAGAACAACAGTATGCAGACCATTGGATTGGAACACTTTAATGCAAGACAACTTTAAGGACAAGGCATCTACTTGGGATAAAGGCTCGCCAATGCTAGATGGTGCTAAAACGATTGCAGATGCTATTGAGTCTAGAATTCAGTTAGATGCTAGTATGTCTATCATGGACTTTGGAACAGGAACAGGGCTTTTAGGTTTTCTAATACTAAAAAAAGTAAAATCTGTTCTTGGCGTTGATACTTCAGCATCTATGCTTAAAAAACTTCAAGAAAAAAACACAAGTGACTTTACTATAGATACTTTAAATGTAGATATTACAAAAACACCAATAAGTACTACTTTTGATGGCATAATAAGTTCTATGACTCTACATCATATTGAGGATTTAAAACATTTTTTTAAGAGTATATATGAAAATCTAAATGAGGGTGGCTTTATAGCTATTGCAGATTTAGAAAAAGAAGATGGCACTTTTCATAAAGATAATACAGGAGTATTTCACTTTGGGTTTGACGAAAAAATACTTTGTGCGATAGTAAAAAGTACTGGATTTAAAAATGTTGTTTATGAAAATATAAACACTATAAATAAACCACAAAGAGATTATGGCGTATTTTTACTCAGTGCTAAAAGATAGTTAGTCCTCACTACTTTCATTTTCTTCGTCTTCAAGAAGGTTTAACTTTAAAACATGTCTGTCTGTAATGACTGTTTTAAATTCACCCTCAAATACCTTTATATCTAAAACAAAAGCTTCAACATGAACATTTCTTTTGCGTCCTTCTTGATGTCGAACTCTCGCTATAAAGTTCACTTCATCATGGAACTTCACTGGTGATAAGAACTGACAATCACTCGCAACTAAGACAACATTTTTTTCATTTACAGCAAGCATAGCCGCATAATCTGCAGCACTGAAAATAAAACCACCATGGATTAAACCTACTGAATCAGCTATCATATTTGGAGTAGTTGTTAAGCGTAGTTCTACATATCCCCGTTCAACTTTTATAATTTCACCACATAAATCAACATCTATTTTTTCATGTGTTTTAACAAGAACACTATTTTCATCATCTCCGTAGTCCTCTATTTCTAAGTCTTCTTCTATGTGTTCTTCGCTCATTTTTTATCCTTTATCAATTTTACATATACTCTTGCTGGGGCTGGATAGCCCTCAATAGTTTTCGTACTATCTTGTGGGTCTAAAAAGTCTTCTAAAGACTGACCCTCTATCCAAGAAGTTTTTCTTTGCTCATTTGCCTGCGTTACAGAAGTCTCTAATACTTCAAATGAGCTAAAACCTGCACGAGTACACCAGTTTTTCAATGCTCCTATCGTTGGAACAAAATAAATATTTGGTATTTTCGAATACGAAGACTCAGGACAAAGGCACATCTCACCATCACCTTCTATATAAAAAGTATCTAAAATAACTTCACCATACTTGTCAAGTCCTTTGTATAACTGCTTTAACATTGCAACAGGATCGCTTCTATGGTAAAGAACACCTAAACAAAAAATCATGTCAAATTTTTCTTCATAAAACTCTAGATGCTCAACACCTAAAAGCTCATAAGCAATCTCACTTTTTACAAAATGATTTATAAAATCAAATTGTGTTTTATACAATGGCGATGGGTCAAAACCAACAAGTGCTTTTGGCGCGTCTTCTTGCATACGAAAAAGATAATATCCATTATTACACCCTATATCCGCAACTTTTTTATCTTTTAAGTCAAAATAAGGTCGAAGTAGATTGTATTTTATATTACTTTGCCATTCAGAATCTATAAAAGTCTGACCAATTTCAAAAGGACCTTTTCGCCAAGGCATTAAAAGTTTGGCTATGTCATTTACTTTTTTTTCATCAAAGTCACCAGAGATTTTTACAATATCTTTTGAGCTAATATCCCAAGTTCCATCTTCTAAAGTCTCTAATGCTTCACGAAGAGGATGTATATTTTTCCACGTCATCCATTTTTGTCTATCAATTCTTAAGTCTTTTAAATTCATTTTATGCTTTATGTATGTTAATTTTAATATAATTATAGCAAAACAAAATGAGGACCATTAATTTGAGATTAGAAAAAAAAGCTACTGTCATCTCTACCTCCGTTGCTGCCGTACTTGTTGTAATGAAAATGACAGTTGGAATTCTTAGTGGTTCTATCGCAGTATTGGCATCTGCCATAGATTCTATGTTAGATTTAATTGTATCACTCTTTAATTATTTTGCACTTCATACTGCTGAGAAAGACCCAGACGATCAGTTTCATTATGGGCGTAGTAAAATAGAACCCCTTGCAGCAGTCATAGAGGGTGTAGTAATTTCTTTTTCTGCTCTTTTTATTTTTTATGAAGCACTTGTAAAGATAGCTCATCCTCGAGCGATGGAACGGATGAATGAAAGTATTGGAGTAATGATTGTTTCTTTCATTATTACAGCATTTTTAGTTGCTTTTTTAAATTCTGTAGCTAAAAAAACAAAAAATATGGTGATTAAAGCAGATGCTCTTCATTATAGAACAGACCTTTTTTCAAACGGTGCAGTTTTAATGGCACTAGTACTTATCTCATATACAGCAGAAGAATTAATAGATCCAATTCTAGGTATTAGTATCGCTATTTATATGATTTACTCAGCGATTCCTATTATAAAAGAAGGTATTTTAATGCTTCTAGATGCTGCTCTAGAAAATGAAGATCTCCAAAAAATCAAAGATGTTCTTGCTGCAGAGCCAATAATAAAAGATTATCATTATCTACAAACAAGAGAATCTGGTTCACATATTTTTGTATCAGTACATGCAGTTTTCAATGTTAGCATTTCACTCTATGACGCACATATAGTTTCCGATGCAGTTGAAGAAAAAATACGTAATTTATTTCCAGACAAAAAGACACATATACTTATGCATATGGATCCATATGATGATTCAGAACTCAATGAAAAAGAAGATCATTACTAAGTAGATTTATCTACTTAGCATACTCAACAGCCCTACTCTCTCGAATAACACTTACTCTAACATCACCAGGATACTGAACTTTTTCTTCAATTTCTCCAGCAATTTCTTTTGCCATTAAAATAGATTCATCATCATTGACAAGTGTTGCATTTACAATCACTCGAACCTCGCGTCCTGCATTAATTGCATAAGCTTGTTTTACGCCTAAGTGTCTCGATGCTATCTCTTCTATTTCTGTTACACGCTTTAAAAAACTCTCTAAGACTTCGCGTCTTGCTCCTGGTCTTGCAGCTGAGAGTGCATCTGCTGCACAAACAGCACCACATTCGATAGACTCTATCTCTTGTTGTCCATGATGTGCATAGATTGCATTTATTACAACCGTATCTTCATTATAGCGTCTACAAATCTCTGCACCTAAATCAACATGGTTACCATCATGATCATGTGTCAGAGCTTTCCCAATATCATGTAGTAAACCTGCTCTTTTTGCAAGAATCAGATTGCCGCCCATTTCTGCTGCCATGATTCCCGCTAGATGTGCAACTTCAAGTGTATGCGCTAAAGCATTTTGTCCATAACTAGCACGGTAACGAAGTCGTCCTATAAGTCGTGTTAATTCTGGATGCATAACACCTATGTTCATATCTGCGATTAACTCTTCGCCCTCAGCTAAAATTCCAGCTTCAAATTCATCTGAGACTTTTTGAAAGATTTCTTCTATTCTTGCAGGTTGGATGCGTCCATCTTCTATAAGAAGTTGCAAAGTTTTTGTAGCAATAGCACGACGATATAAGTTAAAACTGCTTACTAAAATTGCATTAGGGGTATCATCAATAATAATATCAACACCTAAAAGCGACTCAAGAGCCTTAATATTTCGCCCTTCTTTTCCTATGATTCGTCCCTTTAATTCATCATTATCTAAATGAACTAAGTTCGTTAGTCTCTCATGTGCGAACTCTCCAGCAAATCTACTCGTAGCCTGTGCTAAAATATAATTTGCTCGAGATTTTCCTTCTTGCTTAGCTTCTTCTTCATATTTTCTAACGATATGAGAAATTTCAGCACGCGATTTTTCTTCTACCTTTTCAAGTAAAACATTTTTTGCTTCTTCTTTGGTCATTCCTGAACAGTTTTCTATATTATGAAGCGCTTCATCTATCTTGTCTTCATATTTTTTTCTTAAGTGATTCGAGTGATGTTTCATTTCTTTTTAAATCAATTTTTCTAGATTTAAGTAAAATATTTTCTGAAGAAATTTTCTGCTCTTCAATGTTTTTATACTTTTTAAAACTAGCTTCTTTTTGCATTACACTGTTTTCACGCTGATGTAAATCTTCTTTGGCGCGTTCTTTTGCACTTTCATAATTTTTCATCGCCTCAGCTTCAATTTCTTGAGCTTTTGTGGATGATTTTTCTAAAAGTGTTCGTGCCTCATTTTCAATAGCACTGGCTTTTGCTTTTGCCTGATCAGTATAAATATCAAAACTTGAAATTATTAATTTTTTCGAAATAAAGAATCCAACGACACCACTAATTGTAGCAATTGAGCCACCTATTAGTATTTCATTAAACATTTTTTTTCCTGTATTTAAGACGATCTTTTAACTATGTTTTTTCTCGGTGCAATAAGTAAATCACACGAAATATCATAAGAATCACAAATCTTTTTTTTGTGTATAACACTTATTGGCTTGTATAAAAATCGTGTACGGTTTCTTTTTTAATTTTGCAAAGAAACGATCATACATCCCTTTTCCAAAACCTATTCTTTGTAAATTTATGTCCACCCCTAAAGAAGGAACTATAGCTACATCTATCTTATTTATTTTTTTAATTGAGTTTCCCGCTTCAAAAATATCAAATTTTTTCTTACGCAGCGGTAGTCTATAGTTTACCATTTTAAAACTTTCACCTTCCATAAACGGAATATATACATTTGTTTTTCTTCTCATAGTTATAAGTACTTTAGATATATCTACTTCAAATTTAAGTGGATAATAAAATAATATACTTTTATTTTTGAATTTTTTAAGTGCCTGAAATAAATCTTTATTTACAAGAGAATCACGGTATATTTTATTATGTTTTGGAAGTGCTTTCATCTTTTGTAGACAAGTTTTTCTAAAAAGTTCTTTACTTAGAATCATATTTAATCTTTTATTGATATAATTTCTTATATTTTACTCAAATAAACAAAAAAAAGGTATCTCTATGATAAAAAAATCGATTTTTATTGCACTTTTAAGTGCATCCCTTGTATTTCAAGCTTGTTCAGAAAAAAAAGAAAGTGATGAAAACAATTCTAAAGCTAATGCAATGATTTCAACAAATGAATATGTACTTACTTCAACTGATAATAAACAATTCATTGTTAAAAAAGAACTTGATGGTTTTGTACTCGAGGGCGCAAAAGGAAAAGTGATAATCTTTGATATCTTTGCAACATGGTGTCCACCATGTCAAGCAAGTGCTTCGCATCTGACTTCTTTACAAAAAAAGTTTAAAGATGACTTAGTTATTATAGGAATCACCATAGAGGATGACATTTCTAATGATAAACTCGATCATTTTAAAGTTCAATACAACGGGGAGTACACAATCGTTAACTCAAGTGCAAACCGACCTTTAGTTAATGCAATTGCAAATGCCTTAGAAGTCGGTGATAGATTCCCAATTCCACTTATGGCAATGTATAAAGATGGTAAACTTATAACGCATTATGTAGGTGAAGTGCAAGAAGAATTCGTTGAGAGTGATATAAAAAGAGCATTGGGAAAATAATGTTTGGTTTTATAAAAAAATCTCTTGCTAAAACTGTTGATGCAATAAAAAAAGTTGCACCAAAGAAAAAGCCCTATTTTACGAAAGATGAACTTGAAGGTATTTTACTTGAAGCTGATGTTGAATATGACTTAGTTGAAATTATTATTGAGCAAACCTACCAAGATAAAATTACACGAGAAATTTTACGCTCAAAACTTTTGGCTACACTTGCATATACTTCATATAAAGAGCCAGAATTTACAGCCCCTTTTGTTGAACTTATTGTCGGAGTTAATGGAGCTGGTAAAACTACTACAATTTCTAAACTCGCGCAAAAGTATAAAAATGACGGTAAAAAAGTTATTCTTGGGGCTGGAGATACATTCCGTGCAGCAGCTATTGAACAACTTACTCTTTGGTCTAAAAAACTTGATATTCCCATCGTCTCTTCCAAACAAGGGCATGATAGTTCAGCCGTTGCATATGACACTATTGATTCTGCAAAGTCCAAAGGTTTTGATCATGTTATTATCGATACAGCAGGAAGACTTCACACTCAAAAAAATCTAGCCAATGAGCTTATAAAAATAAATAAAATCTGCAATAAAGCACATAATGGAGCACCTCACAGAACAGTTCTCATTCTTGATGGAACGCAAGGTAACTCCGCAATAGCACAAGCAAAAGCTTTTAATGAAATGATAGGCATAGATGGGATTATAATTACAAAACTTGATGGAACTGCTAAAGGCGGGAGTGTATTTAGCATTGCGTACGCACTTGAACTTCCTATACTTTTTATAGGAACAGGTGAACAACCTGAAGACTTAGTTAAATTTGATAAATATGAATTTGTTGATGGCTTACTTGGATGCACTCTTTACAGAAGAAAATACAAGTAGTTGAATCAGATGCTTCATGAGTTGAAAAATTTAAAAATTACCCGGTTCAATTTTAAGACTCGAAGTTGTAGATGACAAGATATATATACTCGACAATAAATTCATCTTACTTATCTACTCAAATGAAACATACACGCTTATTGAAAAATACTTTTTACTAGATGCTGAGCAAGATAAACATATCTATGAAAACACTGTAGCAATTTCTAAAAACCTTGATTTTTATCATTCAAAGACAAACAGTGCAATAGGTTCTATCTTTACAATTGAGCAAGACAAGATTAAACAGAGTCTAAAAATAGAACTTCATCGTAGAGATATTTCCTTTGCTAAATTTTCAAATGATTCTAAACTCTTGCTTATTGGTGGAGAAGATGGGAGAACATGTTTTTTTGATATTCAAAATCATAGATCCTGTTTTAGTCTTGATGCAAGATCTGACTTTATCAGTAGTGCCGCTTTTTCACATTCAAATAAACTCGTTTGTATAGGTGCCTATGATAAGGCTCTTAAAGTTCATAATATACATAAACATACAGTTATTGCAGATGTAGACTTAAGTGATACTCCTGAAGATGTTTTATTTTCTGATGATGATGACTACATCTTAGGAATCACTCGAGATAGAAAGGTTTTTTCATACTCCTTACTTGATAACAGCTTGATATATGCAAATATTATTCTAGGCGAATGGCCGACTTCTATTGTTAAAATTGGGAGGAATCATATACTTGTTGGAACTAAGGGAGATATACTCTATATATTTCATCTGAATGACCTTTCTCTTACTCGAAGGTTTAAAGTAGATAATTATGGTGTTAAAACATTAAAAATTCACGAAGAAATATTATATATACATACCTCTCTACACAACTATCATCTAAATCTCAATCCCAATAATTTCAACTAATTCATCTCTCATTTTAAAAATATCCTCAACACTAAATTGCCGTAATAAGTCTAATGTTGCTAAATAACTTTCTAATCCACTAAGTAAAGCTGGATATGTGAAATCAACACCTCTTTGAATCTGTTTACCACTTAATGATATTAAAAAATCTCGTATTGCCTTTGTATTATCACTGTTATCATTTGCAATTTTCCAAATAAGAATACAGGCATTAGAAATGATAAGAAGCCTTTTAAATAGGGCTAGTGGCTCCTTTTGTTGCCACTCTTCTAAATTAAACCCTGAGGATTTGAGTAGTTTAAAATAGCTTTCTATTTTCCATCTGTAATAATACCACTGCGCTAATGTTTTTGCATCTATCTCTTCATCAAAGAGATTAGAAACAAGTAACCACTCTGCTACAACTTCATTTTTATCATTGACTAATCTCTCAACTATAAATCTTAATTTTAGAGTTTTTCCTTTAGTTCTTTGAAGTTTCCTTTTTCCATTTTTACCTGCTATCATTTTTGTAGCATCTCTTGAGATTGTTATATTGCACTCATTTGCGAATATAGTTACTTTCTTCTTTTTGTAAACTATTTTTTTAACCTCTTTACCAAATGCTAGCTTATCAGCTAATTCTGACTGTTTAATACTTATCGTTTGTTTACTCTTTTCATCATAATAATTAACTGTAGAATTCTTCTTACCTCTCAATAAAAAGAGTTGCTTATCTTCATCTAAGCCTCGCATAAAGGCTATGCTATCTGATTCCCTATCAACTATATGAATGATTTTTTTGTCTGTATTTATCGTGTCGCACATATGTTTTGCTCTAACTCTTAGTTCTCCTAAATGAGTTAGATTCATATCTATCTTATCATCATATGTTGAGTAAACATTATCTGCTGTTTTAAGGTTATGGTCTAATACTCCTATAGGCTCGCCAGTTCTATCACTTGCAGCTATCGCTCCTTGATAGTCATAGCCTATTTTCATACATGTATCTTTTCGGTTTTCTGATTTGAGTTCTTTTTTAGAACTATGGTTTTTATAATCTAAATGAGACCAATCTTCTAAGGCTAAAACATATTTGTCACATTGAGAAACAATCTCTTGTTCTAAATGCTTTTGCAGAGGTTTGTGGAGTTCCTTTATTGTTGCATTTGGATTATTTAAAAATCTCCAATTGGCTTGAACTTGAGTCATCGGTGGAGTACCAAGCAGTATCTTTAATCCATTTGTAGCTCTCTGTTGAGCATTTATAGCACTCTTTACCATTACATCAAATCTTTTTTTAAACGAAGTTCCATATACTCTACTTTTTAGTTAATCCTAGCAATTTTTGAGCCTTTTATTTGTGTAGAGAGCTATGTATATATAGGTTATTCAAACGGCGAATTAAAAATTATAGACACAAATTTTCTTTACACAGAATTCGAGCAAAGTTTAAAAGTCAATAAATTTGCAAAAGCAACTTCACTTATAAAAGACAATATATTTTTAATGACAAAAGAAATAGCAATAAAATACGATACAGTATGGGAACAGGTACTAGATATGGCAAAAGATGTCTTAGCATCGAGGGACTTAGAAAAAGCTCAAAAGATGGTTCGACCATTTCTTTGGGATAAAAGAAAAAAAGATGCTTTTGCAGCACTTCAAGTAAATATAGCTGATATTAAACATTTCGAGAGTTTAGTTGAACAAGATAGTTTTATCACTGCTTTTAAGTTTGCAGATGAAAAACAACATCTACAAACAATCAAGAGTTATGAGAAGATACAAGATAATTTTAATAAGAAATTTCAAGTAGCAAAAAACTTATTTACAAAAGAAAGTCGCCAAGATATTCAAAATGCTAAAAATATTTTAACTCCTTATCTCAAAATAGACTCTAAAAAATCACTTATAAATAACCTGATGCAAAACTATAAAGTTTTTTCACGCTCATCAAGACTCATTAAGGCTAGAAACTTTAAGGTCTATTTTCGCCTTGTTGAGAATAATGATTTTTTAAAAGATGAAAATCTTTATGCAAAGATTGTAGAAATCGGAAATCAGACATATTCTAAACTTCTTAAACTTGAACAAGAGGGTGACTACGATAAGGCTAATCAAATAGCAACTTATTTAGAGGATTTTACACCTTTTACTGAACAAGTTATTGATGTTAAAGAAGTTATTCAATCAAAAGTAGACTTACAAAGTCTTATATTAACCGAGAATACAAAACTTATATATGAAAAAATATCTTTATCTAATGAGTTAGAACTTTCTTCAATTTTCACTGAGTATCATAAAATTTACGAAGAGAAAAAAGAAGTGGCAACTTTTTTTGCTAATGAGGGTGAAAGTCCTAAGGTAATGAGGACACTAGAAGAGCATCTAGGAATTGATTATTTACTCAACTCTATTGCTATGGTTTTTAAACTTTCTTACCTTATTGAAATAGAAAATAAAATGCAAAGCGACCCTAGTCATACAAATATGAGAGAAACTTTAGAGAGGTATGCAATACTTTATGGAATCGATGACGACTTACACTTTTTAGCAAAAAAAATGAACTTCACCCAATTAGTTCCCAACTATCCTCCTAATGCAATTGGCTTTAAAACACATGATTTTTTTGAAAATATCGTAGTGAGTGCATAAAAATAAAAATTATATAGCATTTTGTCATATAATTGTTCTTATGATTTAAAGTATAGTAAAATAAAACTATTATATATCTAAGGTAGTAAATATGGCTAAGAAAAAAATACTTTTTGAGTGTCAACACTGTGGTTTAACAACACCAAAATGGATGGGTAAATGTACAAACTGTGCTTCATGGGATTCTTTTATAGAACTCAACGAGCATCAGCAAGAAGTTGTTAAGCAAACGAAGTCTACATCTTCTGCCGGATCTAAAGCAAAAGCAGTAAGTATCAATGACATAGAAGAAAGTGAAGTATATAGGTACTCATCTCTAGACAAAGAACTCGATGGAGTACTTGGTGGAGGAATCGTACCTGGTTCTCTTACACTTATAGGTGGAAGTCCTGGTGTTGGGAAATCTACCTTGCTTTTAAAAGTAGGCTCAAATATCGCTTCAACTGGAAAAAATGTCCTTTATGTAACAGGTGAAGAATCAGCTGGACAGATAAAACTCCGAGCAAATAGATTAAACTCAAATCAAGACTCTTTATACTTACTCAGTGAAATTAGATTAGAACAAATTTTAGTAGAACTTGATGATAGAAATTATGAATTTATCATTATAGATTCCATTCAAACAATTTATTCTGAGGGCATAACTTCTGCACCTGGCTCAGTTACGCAAGTTCGCCAAGTAACCTTTGAGCTTATGCGAATAGCAAAAGAAAAAGATATTGCAATATTTATTATCGGTCATATAACTAAAGAAGGTTCTATCGCAGGTCCACGCGTACTCGAACATATGGTTGATACTGTTTTATACTTTGAGGGTGACAGTTCTCAAGAACTTAGAATTTTAAGAGGCTTTAAAAATCGTTTTGGGGCAACAAGTGAGATTGGAGTTTTTGAGATGCGTCAAGAGGGACTTATTTCTGCTACAGATATTTCATCACGATTTTTTAACCGTGATTCTGAGCAAGCAGGTTCTGCACTTACGGTTATAATGGAAGGTTCTCGTCCTATTATTCTTGAAGTTCAAGCCCTTGTATCTGAATCGCATACCCCCAACTCTAAACGCCAAGCAACAGGTTTTGATAACAATCGTTTAAATATGCTTCTCGCACTTTTAGAGAGAAAACTTGAGATTCCACTCTCTGGCTACGATGTGTTTATAAATATAACAGGTGGTATAAAAATCACAGAAACAGCGGCAGATTTAGCAATTCTTGCTGCCATCATAAGTAGTTTTAGAGATCGAGCTATTTCTAAAGAGACCATATTTATTGGTGAGGTCTCTCTTGTTGGTGATGTAAGAGAAGTATATGCAGTAGATGCACGAATAAAAGAAGCCCAGATGCAAAATATATCTAAGGTACTTTTAGCAAAAAAAACCACTTCAAAAAACAAGTATGAAAACTTTTATCGTTGATGAAGTGAGCAAACTACTAGAATGGTACTAATATATTCAAAAAACAACTTCAAATTGGAAAAAAAATTGTATACTTTTATATAAGATAATATAAAGGTAAAGAATGATTGATGTAGAATTTAAAAGTGAAGAAAGATATATAAGACTCTCAGTAGCATATGAAGGAAATGAAGAAAAAGAAAAAGTTCACAGTTGTATGAATCGTATTATTGCAAAACAATCAATGAAAGCAGATACACATACTTCACAGATTTTAAATAATAGAGAAGTACTTGTAGTCGAATACCAGGATGAAGACTACAGAGAAGTCGGAAAAGTATTTGACGAAATTATGAAAGCTCTAGAAATTAAAGAATGTATATAAAAAATAATCAAGGAAAATAAAAATGGCTGAAGAAGAAAACAAAGAAGAAACAGAAGCACCTACAGAAAAAAAAATCTAGTAATATGCTCTTGATTATTATAATAGTTGTCCTTATTCTACTTATCCTCGTTGGAGCAGTAGTTGCTCTTTTAATGGGTGGAGATGAAGAAGATGCTACCCAAAATGAAACCGTTGAAAAAGTACAAAAAAAGTCTTCTAAACCAAGACGAAGTTCAAGTGCATCAATGATGGAAGACACAAGACAGTTAAGTGAAATAGGTATATTATACCCACTAGATACTTTTACAGTAAATTTAAAAAGTGATGCTGGACGCAGATACTTAAAAGCAACAATCTCACTAGAGCTTGAGGGTGAAGAGTTAAGTATGGAACTTGACGCAAAGACACCTGTTTTAAGAGATAGAATCATTCGAATCTTGTCTTCTAAAACACTTGAAGAAATATCTTCAAAAAAAGGTAAAAGTAAAATTTCTATGCAAGTTATGGATACATTAAACTCTATGATTTCAGATGGAGAAGTAAGAGGTATCTACTTTACAGAATTTGTTATTCAGTAAATGATTGGTATCGACCTCATAAAAACTTCTCGCATGGATCGTTTAATGCAACGATTTGGCGAGAAAGCCCTTCTCAGATTTTTATCTCCAATTGAAATATCACTTGTTAAAAACTACAAAACTGCGGCTGGATTTTGGGCTGTTAAAGAAGCCTTTAGTAAGGCTTTAGGTACAGGTATTGGCAAAGAATGTAATTTTCATGACATTGTCATTTGCAAAACGGACAAGGGTGCTCCTTATCTTCGCTTAGAAAAAAATATTACAGACAACTACACGATACAAAGTACAGGTATTTCTATTACTCATGATGGAGAGTACGCTATTGCTGTTGCTACTATAGAATTCTCTTAGCCACCACCAACAAAATCAAGTAATTCTAACTTATCTCCATCTTGTAAAACATGCGTATTCCAACTATCTTGTTTAACGATATCCATATTTACAGCAGCAGCCATAACCTTTCCTTCAAGTGATAATTCTTGAAGTAAATGCAGTACAGTTATTCCATTGGAAAAATCTTTTGATTCTCCATTTATAATTATATTCATAGTAGGGACTTCTCTCTTTATTAAAATTTATTAACTTATAGCAGTATTGTATCAACTTTAATTGAATTAATAATAACTTCCGTGTATACTTTGCTTATAAAATAACTTAAAAGTAAGAAAATGCTAAATATAAATAAAATTAAAAAATATACGAAAGAGCTCTCAATTCTCTTAGTCGAAGACCATAAGGAACTACGAGATACAACTATGAGTATACTTCAGAGTCTCTTTAAAACAGTAAAAAGCTGTGAAAATGGTCAAGAAGCACTGAGTGAATATCTAAGCTACAAAAAAGATACCGATAAACATTACGATATTGTTTTATCAGATATTGAGATGCCTTTAATGAATGGTATAGACTTAACAAAAGCCATCTACAAGGAAAATCCTCTTCAATGTGTTATTATCATATCAGCCTTTGATGAATCAAAGTACTTGCTTGAACTTATTAACATTGGGATCGAGCAATTTATAAAAAAACCGCTTGACTCCCAAGAACTTTTAAAGTCTTTTTTAGAAGCTGCTAAAAAACTTAATGGTGAAAATATTTATAAGATTCAAAATAAAGAAATAATACTTAGCAAAGATATTATCTACAGTTTAGATACAAAGTCTCTTGTAAATGCAGGCGAGAGTATATATCTAACAAAATATGAAATTATATTTATTGAGTTACTTATTTCATCTTTTGGAAAAATATATACAAATGAAGATATAGTTTCACACTATGCCTCTCGTGGAGAAAGCATGGAAGTTTTAAATATAAGAAAACTTGTTTCTAAGTTACGCAAAAAATTACCAGAAAACTCTCTCGAGAGTATTTATGGTATTGGCTATAAGTTTATTACTTTAAATACATAGCTTTATTCAGCCGCGAGTTCGTTAATAATTTTTTGAACTTCATCATCATCAAAAAAGATATTTTTATGAAGTTTTTCACTGTATTCTCTAAGTACCATTATCTTTTTAGCTTTACGAGCTTCATCACCTATCTCATAAGATTTTAAAGATTTTTGTAGTCCTTTTTTATATTCGCTTACTATATCTAAACGCTTTTCTTCTTTAGTTCTCACTACCTGCTTGGAAGTTTTAGTAAGTGTAAGGTATCCAACAAGCACTAAACCAACAACTCCAAAAATAGAGTATAGAATTTCACTATCCATATAAATCCTTCTTTCGTTTTTTCTTAGAGTATTGTAACATAAGTGCCTGAATAGAATAAATAACATATTCAGGCACTTATTAAGCCGGCTTTGATTATAATAAGCCTATGAATAGAATAAATCTAAAATTACAACTATCGACACTTGCGCTTTCTATGTTTAGAAAAGATTTTTTTGGTATCTATCATGGTTCTATTTCTGCTAAAACAGAGTCTAACCGTTTTCTCATAAATACTAAAGAAGCTGTTTTTGACGCGATAAACAAAGAGAGTTTAATTGAACTTTACTTCAAAAAAGATTATCGTTGGAATCAAGCAAGTATAGATGCTAAAATTCATTATAATATTTATTCACAAATCTCAGATGCAAAATTTATTTCATTTTCAATGGCACCGTTTACTGCTTCGTACGCACTCGAACACAATATGATTGCTCCAAAAGATTATTTTGGGCATAAAGAAATAGGCTCAATCGAGATTTATGATCCTAAACAGTTTGATGATTGGTACGATAGAGCGCAAAGTGAGATTACACATTATTTATTAACAAACAAGACAAATATAATGGTTATTCGTGGCTATGGCGTATATGCATATAGCCGAGACTTACATACAATGGCAAAGCAATTAGCAATCTTAGAGAAAAGTTGTCGAATTCTAATGCTAGACAACACAAGAGATAGCACAAACTTCGACTAAACTTCTATAAACTTTTTATTGCCTCGTATGCAATATCCATCATAATATCACATTCTTCTCTTGTAATAATATAAGGTGGCATAAAATAAACAACATGCCCCAATGGACGCAATAAAACTCCATGATTTAGACAATACTGATAGACTTTCAAACCAATTCTATCTTCTGCTTTGTACCCAAAGAGCTCTACAACACACACCATTCCTGTTTGTCTAATCGAAGCTACATTGCTCAACTCTTTAAATTTTTCTAACTTTGAACCCATATATAATGCTAATTCTTTATTTTTTTCTATAACATTATCATTCTCAAAAATATCTAATGTTGCATTTGCCGCTGCACATGCTAAAGCATTTCCCGTATAAGAATGTGAATGTAAAAATGCCTTATGCTCATTGTAATCACAATAAAATTTTGTATATATTTCATTGGATGTTAAAACAACCGAAAGAGGAAGGTAACCACCTGTTAAACCTTTTGAAAGGACTATAAAATCAGGTGTAATATTTGCAATAGAACACGCAAACAACTCACCAGTTCGACCAAAACCAACCATGACTTCATCGGCAATAAGATGAACATTATAGGCACTACAGATTTCACGAATACGCACTAAAAACTCTGGATGGTACATATGCATGTAACCTGCCCCTTGAATAAGTGGCTCTAAGATGATAGCACTTATCTCATTCGCTCTATTTTTACATAATTCTTCAAAATCTTTAGCCGCAAGATTTGCTGCATCTATACTCATGTCTTTTGGGACTGTTGTTTGAAGTGTTTGAAGTAAAAGTGGTTTATATGTATCTTTATAAAGTTCAACATCCCCAACACTCAGTGCTCCAATAGTTTCTCCATGATAGGAGTTTTTCAAAGATACAAAAATATGCTTCTTTTTATCTCCATCATTAAAATGTGCGTGATAACTCATTTTTAAAGCTACTTCTACCGCACTCGAACCATTATCTGAGTAAAAACATTTATCAAGCCCTTTAGGAGTTAGAGCGACTAAACGCTCGGACAACCTAACAACGGGTTCATGCGTAAAACCAGCTAAAATAACATGTTCTAATGTATCTAACTGCTCTTTAATCTTGTCGTTAATGTATTTATTGGTATGTCCAAACATATTTACCCACCAAGAACTAATGCCGTCTATATATTTGTTTCCCTCAAAATCCTCTATGTAAATTCCATGAGCTTTTTTGATGGGAATAAGTGGAAGTGTCTCATGATCTTTCATCTGTGTACACGGATGCCATAGGACATCTAAATCTCTATTTTTCAATTCTAAGTTATTCATCTATTATCCATACATAATTTTTAAAGAATTATACACTTTTTATCAAGTTTTAATCAGAATTTACCTAAAATAACAAAAATAATACAAACAAGGTTTTTAAATAGATGATTACATGGATGCAAAGACATAAAAAATACCTCATTATAACAATATGGATTTCAACAATTGCTTTTGTTGGAGCTGGTTTTGTTGGCTGGGGACAATATTCTTACGGTGATAAAGCTGGAGCTGTAGCTAAAGTTGGAAACATTGAGATAACAATGGGTGAATTACAAAAATCATACTCAAGACTTTTCTCTCAATACAACACGATGTTCAAGGGCAATTTTGATGAAGAGCAAGCTAAGGTATTTGGTCTTCAAGGACAAGCTTTAAAGCAACTAACAAACCAAGCTCTTATATTAAACCTTGCTGAGTCCTATGACCTTCGTGTAAGTGATGCCCAACTATTGGCAGAACTCAAAACACAAGAGTATTTTTTCAAAGATGGTGTTTTTAACAAAAGCATCTACAAAGAATCTCTCTCCCGAAGTAATCTAAGCATGAGAGAATATGAAACTGATTTAAGAAAGCAGTTATTAATCCAAAAAGTATTAGCATTACTTCCAGTCCAAGAAAATACAGCTGAAAAAAATATCATTAACGCCGTAATGGGAATCGCAGATAAAATCGAGTATAAGGTTTTAGATGACAGTAATCTAACAATAAACTCTTCAGATGCAGTTTTACGCCCATTTTGGGAAACAAAACAACATGACTTTATGAGTGAAGTTTCATATGAATTAAAATTTATCAAACAAGCTAAGGTAAGTAAAGACTATGATGAGGCAAAAATAGCTAATCATTACAAACAAAATAAATCTCATTTTAAAGATAAAGATGGAAAAATACTTAGTCTTGATCTTGCAAAAGAAAAAGTGATTGAAGAACTTAATGTTAAAGCAACAAAAGAGATGGCATTACGATCTTATATCGCTTACAAAAAAAGAAAGCTGGATGCAGATAGAGTAGTAAACACAACTACAGTTTCTTTAAGTAACAATCCATTTAACCCAGAGATATACAAAAAGATAACACAACTTTCAATAACTTCACCTTTTTTAAAGCCTGTTCTTATGAATGGAGAGTATTTTACATTTGAATTAATAAAAATCAATCCATCAAAAATGAAAACATTTGAAGCAGCAAAAGCATCTCTTATACCTTTATTTATAAGCCAAGAAAAGAAAAGAATACTACAAGAACTTGCAAATGCTTCTCTTAAAAATTTCCATGGTACAACTACAGATTTTATTACGAACAAAGATTCTATGTCACTAACTGAACTGTCTCTCATAGAAGCGAATGAATTCTTAACACAATTGTTCATTTCACAGAAAAAAAGAGGTATCATATCATTAAGAGATGGGAAGATTGTTTTATATAGTATACTGGAACAGAAGATGCTCGACATTTCAGATACGAAAGAAAATTCAATACAACAACTCAAAAGTGCTATGTTTAATGAAGGGCTTATTAAAAGCCTTCAAAACAAGTATACAACTGAAATATTTTTAGAAGGACTGTAGTTTGAGTAAAACTGTTTTAGCCATTGATATTGGCTCAACTAAAATATGCGCAATTATCGCTCAAATAAATGAAGATAATTCAATTCAAATTATTGGTGCAGGAACCACAAAAGCACAGGGTCTTAAAAAAGGCAGTATTACAAATATTGAGCTTGCCTCAAAATCTATAAAAACTGCTGTAGCAGATGCTAAAAGAGTTGCAGGTAGTGATATTAAACGGGCTATCGTTTCAATGTCAGGAGCGTATACAAAAAGTTTAAACTCCAACGGAATTGTAAACATACCAAATAAAGAAATATCTTTTAAAGAGATTGAACGCGTTATGCAAACATCTCTATACAATGCAAATATTCCCAATGAATATGAAGTGCTTCATGCACTGCCATTTAACTTTAAAGTTGATGATCAAGATTTTATAGAAGACCCTCTTGGAATGAATGCCTCTAGACTTGAAGTTGAAACGCATATTATAACAACACAAAAATCAAATCTAAATAACCTTCGCAAAGCTGTACGAGGTGCTGGAATTGAAGTTGAAAATATTGTCTTAAACTCTTATGCCTCATCTATTGCTACTATGAATGAAGATGAAAAAGAGCTTGGCGTTGCTGTTATAGATATGGGTGGAAATACAAGTAACCTAAGTATTCATGTAGGAAACTCTATAAAATTCAATGACTTTTTAGGCGTGGGTTCAAACCATGTTACAAGTGATTTGTCTATGGCACTTCACACACCGCTTAATATGGCAGATACCGTTAAGCTTAGTTATGGTTCTTTACTTACACCATCAAATGACTTAATAGAACTCCCGATAATTGGTGATGAAGACAATACACATGAAGTGTCTCTTGAAGTCGTGCATAATGTAATCTTTGCACGCGTTGAAGAAACTTTAATGATTTTAGCACAGTTTATAGAAAACAGTGGTCTTAAAGAACAAATAGGTGCTGGTGTTATTCTCACTGGTGGTTTTTCTAAGATGGAAGGTATTCGAGACTTAGCAATTGCTACTTTTGGATCTATTCCAGTTCGTATAGCAAAGCCCAAAGAGATGGATGGATTATTTGACAACTTAAGAGATGCTGAATACTCAAGTGCTGTAGGACTTGTAATGTATGCTGCATCTGAGTATACTCCTTATGAGATTGATGTAAATAAAAAAGTTCGCCATGCAAATGAAACACCAAGTGCACAAACAGAGGTTGACTTTAAGACTCCAGAAATAGCAGTTATAGCTCCTGCTCAAGAAGTAGAAGTACAAGAAGATACAATGGTTACTCTACCATCCAAAAAAGAGAAGAAGAGTGATGAAGCAGGAACATTAAGTAAATTTTGGAACTGGGCTACCCAGTTATTTTAAGGAGTAAGACTATGGAACCATTTATAGTAGAAGAAGCAAGTAATATTAGTGGCGCTAGAATTATCGCAGTAGGTGTTGGTGGTGGTGGCGGTAATATGATTGGGCATATGCTTAAAGAAAATGTTACCGGTATTGAAATGATGCTTATAAATACTGATGCACAAGTACTATCTGAAAACTCATCTGCATCTAAGATTCAGATTGGTTCGAAACTTACTAAAGGTCTTGGTGCAGGAATGAAACCAGCCATTGGTAAAGAATCTGCCTTGGAAAATTATGAAGATATTAGAGCTGCACTTGATGGTGCTGACATTGTTTTCATATCCGCAGGTCTTGGTGGTGGAACAGGTACAGGAGCAGCCCCAGTTGTTGCTCAAATTGCGAAAGAAGTTGGAGCATTAACGATTGCTGTTGTAACCAAACCTTTTAAATTTGAAGGTAAGAAAAGACTTAAACTTGCAGAAGAAGGTCTTGAAGAATTAAAAAAAGCAAGTGATTCTATTGTTGTTATTCCCAATGATAAACTACTTTCTATAATTGATAAAAAACTTGGTCTAAAAGACAGTTTTAAAATTGTAGATGGTGTACTCGCGCAGGCTGTAAGTGGAACATCTGGTGTTATTCTTTCAAGTGGAGAAAATGATATCAATCTTGACTTCGCCGATTTAAAAACAGTAATGAGCCATCAGGGTATGGCACTTATGGGTGTTGGTGAGCATGAGGGTGAAAATGCTGCTTATGAAGCTATTAAGGCAGCTATTGAGTCTCCACTACTTGACAATATGTCAATCAATGGAGCAATGGGTGTTTTAGTTCATTTTAAAATTCATCCAGACTTTCCAATTATGGAAATATCAGATGCGATGGATGTTGTAAATGAAAGTGCCCATGCAGATGCTGAAGTTATCTTTGGTACATCAACAGATGAGACACTTGGTGCTGAGTATGTAAAAATTACTATCGTTGCTACGGGTTTTGAAAAAGAAGAAACTGATAAAGGAACAAATGACGCAAGTTATGTTGGTGAAGACGCTCCTGTAAAAAGAGCTGTTGTGCGTCCAAGACTTATAGTCGGTGGAGATTATGAAAACAGTGACTATCTTGATATTCCTGCATATATGAGAAACCAACAAGACTAACAACTTTTAATGTCCTCCTTTGAAAAACTCATAAAGGCCAAAACGCTTCTTGGCCTTAGAGAAACAGCTTCACTAAAAGAAATCAAACTTAGTTATAAAAATCTTATGAAAAAATGGCATCCTGATAAGCATAGAGATAATGTGAAACAAGCCACAACTATGAGTGTAAGCATTAATGAAGCTTACGAAATACTTTTAGAGTACTGTAATCATTATGAGTATGACTTTAGTGAAGAAAAGATTAAAAGAGATTATATCACACCAGCGCAGTGGTGGCATGATAAGTTTGGTGAGAAGTAATTATACGCGTCGAAGTAACATTAACCTTCTTACAAAAAGTACAATTAAAGCAAGTGCTAAAACTTTAAAATCTACTTCACTTGCAATATGTATATTCTGAAATGTATCACTTTGTGTTGCTTCCACACCTAATGCCTGCATCTTTAAAATCTGAGGTGCATACACAGCAGAGAACATCAAAGATGTAAAGAAAGTAACTCCAGCACTTGCTAGTATGATAGAGTCTCTATGACCTTGTTTATATTCTATTGCTTCATATAAAGCAACAAAAAAGGCCAATGCATATATCCAGTAAGAAAATCTATGAAATATTTCACCCATAATTATTCCAGCATTATAATTATCGATAATCATATCTGATAAAATTCTATCTGTGTGAAAAATAACTGGCGCTACAAAAGCACCTAAAACGATGATTCCTCCAAAGCTAGCTGCTAGAAAAATCAAATAACTAAAATCTATATATATCTTTTTGCTCAAATTTTATGCCTTTAATGTAAAGCCTCTGTCAAAATTTGCGAGGTCTTTATAGAATTTTAATTCTCTACCCTCTCTATTTCTTAGGTAGTGCGTTATTTTATCCTTTTGGTCATAACCCATCTCACAAGAAAAGAACTTAATATCTCTTTTTAAGACTTCATCAAGCAAGGCTTTTATTATCTCATCGCCAATTTCTCCACCAAAAAGAGCATTTTGTGGTTCGTAGTCTAGGTTAGACTCCAACATAACTCCATCTTCTATATAAGGAGGATTTGATACAAGATAATCAATTTTTTCTGTTATAGGTTCGAGTAAAGAACCTAATCGTAATTCTATTCTTTGCTCAAGTCCAAATTTGTCTATATTTATTTTAGCAATATCTAATGCATCTTGTGAGATATCCACTGCAATAAACTTTGCATTTTTAAATTTTTTTGCAAGCATTATAGAAATGATTCCACTTCCCACACCTACCTCCACAAAAGTCATCTTCAGCATCTTTATCATCAACATTTTTAAGAACTTGATCTATCAATATTTCTGTTTCAGGACGAGGGATTAAAGCACCCTCACCTATATAGAATTCTTCACTATAAAAACTAACCTTGTTTACGATGTATTCAAAAGGCTCATATTTAGCGCGTCTTTGTGCCCAAGAAAATACAGTATCGTCATTTTCTAACTCAGTATTTTGATTTGTAATCAACCATAATTCATCTACATTTAAATAAGCCATCAACAAGAGTTGAGCCTCTCTTGAAGCTCTTGGTATTTTAGCATCTAGGATTTGGCTAATCTCTTTTAAAATATCTTTTACTTTTTTTATCATTTAATTAGTTTAGATCACTATCTTTCCAGTATTTAGTACCTTGAATGGTAGCTTGAATAGCTAAACCATTCTGTGTTAATTTATAAAGTCGAATTCCTGGAGCAACAGTAATGGCAGCATTTATAGCTCCACCATCTTTACCAACTTTAGCTGCCACATCAGTTTGCGCATTTGCTTCCCAGCCACTATTTATAAAGTTGTCATATACTTTTTTATTTTCAAATATAAAAATTGCACGAAAATCTTTTACACCAAGACCAAAACCTAAACCACCTGAACCCATATTCATATATGTAATTTTATTCGTTATATTATTATATGCTAATCCGCTTCCACCTTCAGCACTTAATACAACAAGATTTATTCCAATATTGGAAAATGTTGCATAACCATAAGCTGAAGCAATTATTTTTTTAGATTCTGGAGCATACCTATAGAGTAAAGTTAGAATTTCTTTAGAATCTCCAATTCTTTCTTTTTGTAATTCACTATTTGTTTTTCCAGACCAAAATCCAGAAAATATAAGAACCGCTAATACTAGGGCAACTATATCTTTAATATGTTTCATCATAAACTCCTTTAAATCGTTCCAAAGCTCTACTTTGGAATGCATATAACACTTAGCAACTAAAAAGTAATTTCATCAAATAATAATTTTATCTTATTTAACTCTTTATTTATTCTAAAATATAATGCTTAAGCGTTATCGATAAGCGATGTAGACATTGGAAAAATTATTGTTGAAAATCATAACATTTCTTATGGCATCGATTTTACCTTTATACAAGGCATCTGTTAATCTTTTAAGTGTACTATCCAAACTATCGTTTAATCTTACCGTTGTAATCATATCATATTCCTGTATATTTCAATACAATATATATCATAAATAGTTGTGATTCGAACCTTCATAATTTTCATATCCAGTCAGTTGATTAAATTATGACATTTATTCTTGTCAGGCACTTAATAGGGTGACTATTAAAATTACTACCCCAATTAGTCAAGACAACTTTCCCAAATTCCTTATTACCTCCAAGCATGTTACTTTATGAAACTTTTACATCTGCCAAAGTACAGTTATCTTCATTAATCTGTAAACTATCATAGTAAGCTTTCATCGGTTTTTTATATTCCAGTGTCTCATAAAATCTTCTATAATTGTAAAACTTCATATAGTCTGCTAGATTTTCTTTTAATGTTATATTGGCTTAGGTATATTCTCTCTACTTTAGCACTTCTCCAGAATCTCTCTATGCAGATATTATCAGTTGCTTTACCTTTACCATCTATATATATTGCGATGCCATTTTCTTTGAGTTTTTGAGTGTGTATATGGCTTGTGTATTGACTCCCTCCCCCTTGATCAGTATTAAATATCTCTGGTTTGCCATACTTAGATAGTGGCTCATTTAAAATATACTAATATAAAAATCCAAACAACCACAAAGGTACGCTGTTTTTAAATCCAAGCTCTACATCATCTTTTACTACGAAGCTATTTTTCGTATCTTTTATCTGCTCAAAGCCTTTATTTTTTCCACCAACTTCTATGAAGTACTTTTCATCAATACAGAAGTCTCCACTTTTTGGATAGTGTAGTTTATGATTGTACTGAGTTTGTGAAGCAAAAAAAGTCTCTCTTATTGTGCCTGTCTCTTTATTTGAGCAAAGGACTTCAAACAGATTTGTATTGTGCAGATAAATTTTACTCGGTTTTTCTATGTAACTGTTTCCACGACTAATTCCGCCGATGTTATTTATAAGATTTACCTCATTTAAATAAACAAGATATTGTTTGAGTGTATTTTTGGGATTCCTATTCGCTTAGACATACTTTCATAGTTTATTTCATATGGCTTACTTCTGCATATTACTTCAAGTAGTTTATTTAATGATGATATATTTGCTAATGGCACTTTATAAATAGTAGCTAAGTCAAAAGTAAGTGTTTCATTTACTATCTCAACCAATCTTTGATGGTAACTATTATTTCCCTCCAGCACAAAAGGGTAGGCTCCACTTTTTATATACTCTTTATAATATTTCAGCGGTTTAATCTTAGATAAAATTTCAGCCGATATATCGAGATGATTTGTAAGTATTTCATCCAAAGTAAATGCACTAAACCTCTCATCACTATGAAGTTCAATATACTCTCTTAAACTCAAAACAGGAAGTCTATATATCAAGGCTCTTCTACTTAAGTCACTTTGACACTGCTCTAACGATATAGCAGATGAACCTGTAAATATAACTTGAATATCAAAAAAATCATATATATTTTTTAAGTCAATACAAAAATTTTCTTTTTTATGTATCTCATCTATGATTAAAATTTTTCCACCGTATGCTGAAAAATCTTCAGCAATTTCAAAAAGTGTTTTAGAAGCCATAAGAGGATGATCACAACTCACATACATATACTCATCACTTTTTAACTTTTTCTCTTGGGTTACGCTTTTAAGATACTGCAATACAAGTGTAGTTTTACCAGTACCCCTTGAACCAATAAGCCCTATAAGTTTCGAGTTAAAATCTATTTTATCAAATAGAAATCTTTTATATTCTGGTAGTACTTGTGACAGTTTTATAGTTGAGTATTTTATAAGTTGTTCAATCATTTCTATATCCAGTCAGTATATTGATTGAATTATATACTTTTATAGTTAATAGGGTGACTAATCAACAACCCCGAGGCAAGCCTTTTAGCTAAACGCTAAAACTTTTTTTCGTAAACTAAAAAGTAGTGGTATATCCAGAGGTTATTATCTTATATCACGACCCAAGGGTCGGGGAATTAAACCCTCCACTGATTAAAATTAACTATGAAGTAAATCTTCATTTGTCTGAGACACATCCATTCCTAAAGCTTTTAGTCGTTCTATAACTGGAGGATGTGTATAATGAAAAAATATATATAAAGGATGAGACAATGGAAAACTTTTGTTTTCTTGCACAAGAACCTTCAGTGCATTTGCTAGCTCAATCGCTCCAGCTGGTCCACCGAGTTCACTTCCCATTTTATCTGCTGCATATTCGTTACTTCTACTTACAATCCCCATTATAGGCATCATAACAAAGCCAAGAACAGGCATAAATAAAAGAAGTAAAATCATAAGTAGTGCAGGATTCTCACTCATTCCCATTTCTAAAAATAAACTCTGAGGAAGATTTCCAAAAATAGCAAACATTGCAAAAAGCATAGCCCCAACAAGTCCTATATTTTTATAAATATCTCCATGTGCGAAATGTCCTAACTCATGTCCTAAAACTGCTAAAAGTTCTTTTGTTGAGAGTTTTTCTATTAAAGTGTCAAAAAGAACAACACGTTTTGCCTTTCCAAATCCACCAAAATAAGCGTTAAGTCTTGCATCTCGCTTACTTGCATCACTTACAAAAACACCTGAACTTACAAAACCTGTTTTATCCATAAGTCCTTTTATTTGAGCATCTAAGTCTTCATCTTTAAGTGGAGTTAGTTTGTCGAAAAATGTTGCACGAAATGCAGGATAGAGCATATTTATAAGAATAACTACTGCAAATATAAATGTAAAACTCCAAATCCACCATTGTGTAAAGTTCGAGATAATTTCATAAATACCCCAAATAACTAAAGAACCAAAAACTATGGTCATCACAAATGAGATAAGCGTATCTTTAATCCACAAGCCTAAAGAAGACTTGTTAAATCCAAAAGCTTCATCTAAAACAAACTTTTCATAATACGAAAAAGGTAAAGATATTAATGACCCGATAAGTAAGAAACTCATTACTATAGAAATATTTTGAACTGCCTCATTTTCTAAAAATATCATACTTTGTAACCATGATATACCAACACCCATCCATGCGATAAAAAGTATATAATCAACAAATGAATTAACAAGACTTAGTTTTTCTTTTGCAACTGCATAATTACCAGCTACTAAGAACTTTCCATCAGCGAGTAAAACAGGAGTTTTTCTCTTTGCCATATTGATGTAACCTATTTGCATGATACTTGTGTACATCGAGATTAGAATATATAAAGTGTAGATTCCTACGATTGTCATTAACATATTTTAAGACCTTTATTATAAATTATTATAGAATTTTATCATTTTTAACTGATATATAACTATTTTAGAGGAACTTGTTTAAATGTTTTATCTATGGGTAAAGCATCATCTACTGTTTTATAGTTTGATGAGATAACTGTATAAATAATTCCCACAAATAACATACTTAAAGCAATTATAATAAATACCTTTCTTTTATCTGCTGGCATAGTGTCATAATCACTTATATCTTCTAATCTTGGCTCGCTCATATTCTTTCCTTTTTCACTCAAGTATTTAAACATAATATTAACAAATTTTTATTATTATATACATACCTCTCTACACAACTCAAAAGGACAGAACCCCTTGTTTATGGGGTTGTAAAAATATAAGTTAGGAAATAACGGCTAATCAAGTCAATTGAACTCAAATACTACAGTTGTTTTTAGCATAAAGTTTATATTTCCATCCATTTATAAGAAAAAGGCTTAAAAAAACAATACATTGATATTGAAAATATCAATATTTAACTTAATAATTTCCTTAAAGTGCTCAAAATAGGCTTTTAAAGCGTAAAATATTTGTGTAGAGAGCTATGGTTATATATCTATAAATATAAAACTAGAATGACGACTTAAGTATTCTTTTTTATTTGTTTATTCGTCAAAATATAGAAGATTATATCTCGTAGTCAACAACCTTAGCCTCTGAAGTTACACTTTTTATAAGTTCTACCACTTTTAAGTGTTCTGGATGAACGGCATAAGATTTCAAATCTTCTTTTGACTTAAATGTAGAGTATAAAGACAAGTCAAAAGCTCGCTGGGATTGGTTAAAATCTACTCCAACTTCTATGGATTCTAGTTCTTTAATTGAGGTGCCTAAAGCCCTGAGTTTATCTACAACTAACTCAATATTAAAAATTTTATTCTCTTCTTTAAATTTAAACATTACGATATGAACTATCATTTTTTTCCTTATTTTTTCTATAATATATTTTTCCAAAAGAACTCTGCGATGAGCACAATAAAAAATATTCCTACAAAATTTAAAACTATTCCATAACGAATCATATCTTTTATATGCACAGCACCACTACTCATAGCAATAGCATTTGGAGCGGTCGCGATAGGGAGCATAAAGGCATAACTAGCACACACTGTTGCTACCATCATAAACAAAGTTGTATTAATCCCTGCTTGTTCACTTACAGAATAAATAACAGGAAGCATAATAGAGATAAGTGCTGTATTTGATGTTATCTCGGTTGTAAAAGTTATAAGAACTGCTACACTTAAAAGTAAAAGTATAGGGGGCATATCCGTCATTGCTAGTAAATACGATGCTACTGCATCTGCTAGACCAGTATCACCAAATGCCTTAGCTATAGAAAAACCTGCTCCAAATAAAAACATAATTTGGTACGGAACTTTTGGTGCATCTGCGTTCCATTCTAAAATCTTAAAAGGTGGCATAAACAAAATGAGTCCTGCAGCTAAGAGCATTGCAGATTCGCTCATACCTATTTGTGTATTTAATAAAAGAAAAAATATTAATCCACCTAAAATAAATAAAACTTTTTTTTGAGGTATGTCTAAGGTATGCTTAATCTTATCTCTGTAAATTTCAGTTTTAGATACCCCAATACTCAGAAGTGAACTTACAACTACTAACATGACTAAAGCAAGTGGTAAGACCATCCAAATCCATTGTATAAATGGAATCAATTCCATTCCTTTTTCACTCATAATTCCCATAAGGATTAAGTTCGGTGGTGTTCCTATAGGTGTTATTATTCCACCAACACTCGCTCCGTAAGCAATAGCAAGAGCAAATCGCATCTTGAGTTTTATATCGTCTGTTATAAAAAGAGCGATAGAAATAAGTAAAAGTGTAGTCGTAGTGTTTGAAAGAATCGAAGATAAAAAACCTGCTGTAAGTGCAAGGGAAAATATCATTCCTCGTGGAGTTGAGGGGAATAATCCAAGTATTTTATCGGCTATATAGATATGTAATTTTGTCTTTTCAACGGCAATAGCAAGTAAAAATCCGCCTAAAAATAAAAAGATTATAGGATGCGAATAGTTTACAGTAGTAGCCTTTGTAGAGAGAACTCCAAAAGCTGGAAACAAAAGTATGGGAAGTAAGGAAACCACACCTAAAGGGAAAACTTCACTCGTCCAAAGTGCAACGAGCATAGCGATTAAACCAAAAAGTATTGCTTGTGTTTGGTTAAATAAAGTAAGAGAAACTCCAAAAATAAATAAGCCAATTAAAATAGCTATTAGAATACTTTTAAATTCTTCTTTATACTGTAATATATTATTCAAATACTGAAAAAACTTTCCCAATTAAATCACTGTTTTGGCTTAAAGGATTATCTCTAATTTTTTTCTCTTGTTCCTCAATCATCACCATAATTCCATCAATAGACTTGTTTGTTACAAACGCGTTTATATCTTCATCCTTATCGCTTGGAATCATATCACCGTAACCAAACATACTTGCAGCACCACTAACATATTCATTTTTCAACATGCCAGCATTTTCTTTGTAAAATGATTGAAAGCTTTCATAATACTTTGCAACATCATTATTTTGCATACTTTTTTCAATAATAGGAGAAATAGTTGCTTGCAAATCTTTTGTAGTAGTGTTTCTAAAGTAGTCTGTTGCAGCACCATTAGAACCTAATAAAATTTTCTTCGCATCCTCTATACTCATAGAAGAAATACTCTTTGCAAATATCTCTGCTGTTTTTGGCGCAGCTTCTGTAGCTGCATTATTTATAGAAAGAACTAAATCATCTACATACTTATCTCCACCAGCTTTTCTAACTAAATCAGCCATCGTTTGCATACTTTTTGGTAAGCCAATTTTTGCAAGTGGATTATCAAGATAACCATTATCTTGACCAAGTGCATCTATCGCGTAGGATACACCTTTATTTAATGCTTCTTTTAATGCCCCGTTCATATCATTAGACGATAAACTTGTCATAATTGAAGATGCACTACTTGTTGTCTCGATTTTAGACTCTGTCTTTATGGGAGTATTATCTGTAACTGCACTCAAAGCATCACTCACACTATCAAACCAACCTGCACTTAATGTACTTGCAACTGCAAGACTCATCATAATTTTTGTATATTTCATTTTCTTCCTTATTTTATATTATTTAGACAACAAATCACGAAGAGATTCTTGAGGATTTTTTCCCTCGAGCATCTCGTAAACTTCTTTGGCTATTGGAAGATATAAAGCTTTTTGTTTTGAGATTTCTTGCAAGGCATAGCTAGTTCCGATACCCTCAGCCACTTCACCTAAGTCTTCTAAAATCTCTTCTTGTGCTTTTCCTTGTGCAAGACCTAATCCAACACGAAAATTTCTCGACATATTTGAAGATGCTGTTAAAAACAAGTCACCTGCCCCACTAAGCCCGATAAAGCTTTCTTCTTTTGCATCGTATACTTTCCCAAATCTTTGCATCTCTACTAAACCCCTAGAGATTAAAGCTGCTCCTGCATTTTTTTCCAAGACCTAAACCCTCACAGATGCCAGCTGCAATAGCGATTACATTTTTATATGCACCTGTTATTTCAGCACCCATTACATCGCTTGAAGTATATGCTTTTATAAAAGATGGAAAAAATGAAGCAAACTCTCCACTAAGAACTTCATTGTGAGAGTTTACAACTAAGGCTGTTGGCAAAGATTGTAAGACTTCAGATGCAAAGGATGGACCCGAGAGAAAACAAATATTTTCATCTGGAATATACGCTTCATAAATTTCATTTAAAAATTTTCCACTACTAGCTTCTATACCTTTAGATGCAACCAATATCTTTTGTCCACTAAAAACAAAGTTTTCTCTCAACCACTCTGAGACTTGTTGCGCTGGAACGGTTACAACTAAGTATTCACACTTTAAAATTTCATCAAGGCTTACAAAATTTTTCAAATCTCTTGGAGTGCGTGAACTTATGAGCACATCATTCTTTTCACCCAAGGCAAAAGCTAAAGCACAACCCCATTTCCCAGCACCAATCACACCTATCTTAGTTTTCATCTTTGTTCCCTATTAGTCTTTTAAATGCCTCTATATCAACTTCATAGCCTACAACAACAAAAATATCACCACTTTGTACAACATGATGTTTTGCTCGTGATGAATATATAAATTCTCGGCTTTCATCTTTGTGAACAAGTGAGATTATAATTATTCCATGATCTCTACTCCACTCTATATCTGTAGGGTATTTTCCATCAAAAAAAGAATGATTTTCTACCTTTATTTGTGCTATTTTCAAGTCACTGTTTTCATAAAGTATATCATGTAAGACTTTTGTGACTATAGGTTTTTCCAACATATCGACAATTACATCTGCTGTAGTTTGCGTACTTGGTAAAACTTTTGTAGCACCTGCTAGAAGAAGTTTTGCACTACTTTCTTTATCATCACTCAAAGCAACTATAGACAAATCAGGAAAGCTATCACGCAGCGATATAGTTAAAAATATATTTTCTGCCATATCTTCTAAAACACAAAAAACTGAACACTCTGATATATTCACTTTTGTCTGTAAGTCATCCCAATCATCACTTAAATCAAAACTAAACGCAGCATCTGCATCTAAAGAAAAAATATATACTTCTTTGTATGCTGATTCTATATTTTTTTTAATTTCAAAAGCGAACTCATTAAACCCAAAAATCACTGCAGTATTATTATTCATCAAGACACCTTCGTCTGTAGAAATGTATGAAACTCTTTTATAAATTGAGTATTTCCAATAACAAGAAGATAATCTCCAGCTTCTAGCATAGTCGAATCAATAGGATTAAAAAAGAAACGCTTTTTTGCAATTTTATAGACTCCTAGAAGTACGATTGCATATTTTTTATTTTCTAAATCACCCACATTCGCATATGTCTCTAAAATTCGCTGTGTGATAAGTAATTCTTCTATATCTATGTTTTTATAATTTGAACGCAAGGAGTGTATTGCTTCAAAAGCAACAGGTTTACCAACAAACTCTTTTGCTATGATTCCTACGAGTTCTTTTTCATAAAACATCTCATTTACACCTGCAAAATTTAACTTATTTTTATTTGCTTGATTTTTTAAAAGAGAAAGAATATATACATCTTTGTTGAACGAACGAATAGTCAAAGCTGTATAAACATTTTTAACATCACTCTCACCTAAACACAGGATTGCTTTTACCTGTGTTTGTATATTTATTTTAAGCTTTTTATAACTTTGAATGCTCCCCGGATTATAGTTTAAAGCTATAAAACCATCTTTTTTTGCTTGCTCAATTTTTTGTATGTTTTCATCTAAAATTATAATATTATTTTTAAGGATCAAACGCTTACAAACTTCTTTGGCTACACTTTCATAACCACAGATGAGATAAAATTCTTTAATTTTTGCAATATCATCTATAACCTTCAAATCTTTTGCTTCATCTAGTTTTTCTGTAAAAGAGGTAACGATAAGTGAAGTTGTAAAAGAAAAAACACCAATACCAGCAACTATAACAAACATAGCAACAACTTGTCCCTCGGCTGTCACAGGGGTAATATCTCCGTAACCTACAGTAGAGATAGTTACGATTGACCAATAAATTGCTTGAAAAAGTGTGTTAATTGAAGATTCTGGATTATTTGCTTCCATCACATAAATAAGAACAGAAGACATAAAAATAATTAAAGAAGAAAAAATCAAAAGTGTAAAAAACTCAAACTTTTTGGCAACTATTATCGAAGTAAAGGTTTGAATACTTTTAGCATAACGAAAAAGTTTAAAAACACGAAATAGTATAAAAATACGCAAAAGTCTAAGTTCATGAAAGAACGGAAGTATAGCTAATAAGTCTATTAATGCTTTTACAGAAAAAATATATTTTAACTTCATTCTACCTGCAGTTCTTAGTGCTTTAAAAAGTCTAAATTTTTCTTCTATCATTACATCATGTTCATTTTGCTCAAGGATTACAGTGGAAATACTACTGCTAACCCAAAGCCTCAAAATATATTCAATAAAAAAAATAAAAGATATAATATAATTATTTATAAAAAGAAGATTTGCACTTACCTCAGACTTTACTTCACGAATTAAGATTGCAACACTTATAAAAATAAGCGTAATCATGAAAAAATCAAAGTATTTTTTGTATTTATAATCTCCATTTTCTAAGAAATTATAAAAGAATTTTTTTGTTTTTTTGTAGTTATTTGATGTATTTAAAAAATAAGAAAAATCTACTATCAAATGTGCAAGCATCTAAGGTTTATCCTAACTTAGTTTTAAGTACTTCATTTACCGCTTGAGGATTTGCTGTTCCCTGACTTGCTTTCATAACTTGACCTACAAAGAAACCAAAAAAGTTTTTCTTTTCCGCCTTTGTATTGTTCTACTTTCTCAGGATTGTGCGCAATTATTTCGTCACAAATAGCTTCAATCGCTCCAGAGTCAGAGACTTGTTTAAGACCTAATTTATCAATAACTTCATCTACAGGCGCTTCTTTTTTCATGATATAATCTAAGACTTCTTTAGCCGCTTTTCCGCTAATAGTTTTATCGTCAATTCGTTTTACTAAAAACCCAAGTTTCTTAGCATCTACGAGTGAGTTTGTAATATTTATCTCACCGCAAAATCGTGCAGGAAGTTCAACTGTAAGCCATGTAAGTGCTGTCTTAGCTGTAACTCCATCCTCTCTCATCATCGTTTCAAAAAAAGTGTGCAGTTTCAACAGATGCTGTGACTACACCAGCATTGTATTCATTCATGCCATATTCACTTATAAATCTAGCATGTTTTTCATCTGCTAATTCTGGAATTTTACTATATTTTTCCATCATGGCATCTGTTACAAGACATTTAAGTAAGTCAGGTTCTGGAAAGTAACGGTAGTCAGCTGCTTCTTCTTTTCCGCGCATAGAACGCGTTTCATTTTTTTCTTGATCGTAAAGTCTAGTTTCTTGCGCTATTTCTTGCTCATAAATACCATCTTCCCAAGCTTCACTTTGACGAGCAACTTCAACATCTATAGCTTTTTGGATAAATTTAAATGAGTTAATATTTTTTACTTCAACACGCGTATAGAGTTTTTCATCACCCTTTGGACGGATAGAAACATTTACATCAACGCGAAAAGAGCCCTCTTGCATATTTGCATCACCTATATCAAGATAACGGATGATAGAATGGAGTTTTTTTAAATAAGAAACAACTTCATCGCCATTACTCAAATCTGGTTCGGATACAATCTCTAAAAGTGGAGTTCCTGCGCGATTTAAATCAACCTTAGAAACATCACCATCATGAATATTTTTTCCAGCATCTGCTTCAATATGCGCACGGTTAATACGAATTGTTTTCTTAGTTCCATTTTCTAAGTCTATTTCTAACTTTCCATGCTCAACTATAGGTGTATAAAGTTGCGTTATCTGGTAAGCAGAAGGAGAATCAGGGTAAAAGTAAGATTTTCTGTCAAATATAGAGGTTCTGTTTATCGTAGCATCTACGGCTGTTCCAAGCATGATAGATTTATGAACTACTTCTTTGTTAAGTACAGGCAAAGCACCAGGAAGGGCTAAACATACTGGACAAGTATTTGTATTTTGTTTATGGTTAAAACTTGTTGGACATGAACAAAAAAGTTTTGTTGTTGTGTTAAGTTGAACATGAACTTCAAGACCGATAACTACTTCAAACATAGATTTCCTTAGATAAAATGTATAATATTGCTTTTATTTTATCTAATTTTTGCTTTTAAGTTTCATAAACTTATTTATTTTCCTTCTAACTTAGATATACCAAAGAACAAATCAGCCATCCTAAAAATAAAGAGTATCACACCGATAGAGCCTATTACAATAGCTATTTCACTTAAGGGTGGCATAAAAAATATAATATCTTTCACTTCATCATGCTCTCCGTATTTCTCAAAACCTACGCCAAACCTATCGGTCATTGGATACGCATTTCCACCGTATATAAAAATAGCTTTTCCTAAAAAAGTTCCTGCGATAATAGATAAAGATGCAACTAGTTTAAAGTATTTGTTAAGATAATGCTTAAACAACAATGTAAAAGGGATGATAACAGCTAAAAGGATATAAAGATAAAAATAGTACTTAAAATCTCCAAAAAGAATAATCTCTGCCCATTTTTTATCTATAAATAAATATGAAATAGCTTCATACGCACCAAGAAAGAGCACAAAATAAAGTGTCCATTGTTGCAAAGTATACATTAAAGCCGCACTATTACATCGAATGTATGAATATAAGCCCATAATAGCTAAAGAAGCAGCAAATGAAGAAACCATAAAATATAAAGGCAAGATTGGATAGGTTGTCCATAAATGTCGTGCAGAATTCATCTCAAAAAGTTTTGCCTGAATGTAAAACTCAACAAACTCAACAAGGACACCAACAACTATAATCATAAAAGCAATTTTTTTAATCCACTCTTTATGATGGTTTAATATCAAGTATATTTCTAAGATAACAAGCGGTATATAGACCATGTATAGAGGTAACATCAACCACATACCCGAACCATACTGAGGATTTAAAACCATCCAGTATATATTTAAAATATTTAAATCCATCATAATGGTAAAGAGACCCGCAAAAACCATAGACAAACCAAGCGTTAAAAATCCTGCAGCAGGTTTGATAATGATTTCAACTTCAAATAATTCTGCCATAGCCACAATAAAAATAATCCCAGAACCCACATAAATCATATACATATAATTTACAATATATAAAGACCAAGGAGCTTCACGCTTCACTTCACCACCATTACCAAAAACAGCTTCTCGCATAGCATCTGCTACTTCTCTACTCCCTGGATTTAAACCAGCATCAAAGGCTGTTGCTGAGAGTAAATAATATCTTTCATAAAGCATTTCTAGCACACCAAAGGCAGCAAGTGCTAAAAATATATACGAAACAAATAAGACCTTGTCTGTAAAAAAAGTTTTTAAACTTACTTTATAAATGCTAGAACCTACATTCTCGGTGTTTGCCACTGTGGTTTCCTTTTAGCTTTTGCTTTTTCTATGATAGGTTTATATGTTTCCCATGTATAAATATTTGTATCAGGAGCAACTGAGTTCATTGCAAAATAATCATCATGCTCGGGTAGTAGATAAAAAAGTTTTGGTACAGTGCCTTCATCTTCTTTAAGCACATAAAATTTTCTCTCTTTGAGCATTTTAACTAAGTCGGACTCTTCATCATCTATGTCACCTAAAAGTCTAACTTTTGTAGGGCATGTTGCTTGACAAGCAGTTGTTGTTTCACCGTGGGATAATCGTGACTCATAGCAAAAGTTACATTTATCTACTGCAACATGTGTATCATCCACAAAACGCGCGTCATAAGGACATGCTTCCATGCATGCTTTACATAAAATACAGGTCTCCTTTTCTGTCATCACGATGCCACCCTCAGCAAAGTAACTCGATCCTGTTGGACATACATCGACACAGGGCGCATCTAAACAATGGTTACATTGAGATGGATGTAAAGATATAAAAGGCTGCCCAAAAATACTTTTTTCAACCTGAGAAACCCAGATGCGTTGCTTATCCGCACCCAGTTGTACTCCATTTTCTTCTTTACAAGCAACTTCACATGCTTTACAATCTATACAGCTTTGATAGTCTAAGAGACATTGCGTAATTCATTATTAAACCTTTCTTATTTCAACTACGGTTTCATGCATTGCTGCACTTCCAAATACGGTTTCAACTGTGTCTTCTATTATTTCATTATCACTCGCTCCATTACGGTACCCAAAACTCAGTCCTGTAGATTGGGAGCCAAAACCATGCACAAAAAACACAACATCTGGAATAATTTTAATCGTAGGATATGCTTTGATTTGCACTTCACCGATAGAGCTTTTTACACTGACCATATCACCATGTTCAATGCCTTTTTCATCAGCTTGAGCCTTATTAATCCATAAATAATTTTCTCTCATAATATCGAGTAACATAATGTTGTTTGTAGTAGAGTTGTTTGTATGCTTAGCATCTCGTCCTGTAATAAATTTGAATTTACCTTTTGGTACTGTACTGTAAAGTTCATCACGCCATACAGGCATAGGATCCACCCCTTTTTTTATCATAGACTCTAAGTAACATTCTACTCTTCCTGATTTTGTGCTTAAGTTCTTTTTCAAAGAAGCCATAGCTTTTTCATCAACACATGAATCCGCTGGAATACTTTTTTCGCCACCTGGGGTTGTATAATATTTTTTGTCTTCTGGATAATATTGGTATTCATTTTCTGAAAGCTTTTTAAAGTATATATCCATATTTGGGTAGTACACACCTTTTTCTTTTAAGGATTTATAAGCTTTTTCGCCATACGCTGACATAATTGTTTCTTTATTTATCTCTTCTTGTGTACTTTCATACACATGATTAAAGTTATATCCATCATCTTCATAGACTTCATCAGCACTCGCATCTTCAATCTCTTCTTGTATGTCTTCATCGTATTTAGCTGCTATATCAAATATAGGTCGTGATATTTTTGCACTCAAACCTTTGAGTATATCAAACACTGCTTTGGTTTCATACATTGGATCTATAACTTTATTTCTAAGAACTATTGCAGGCTGTGTCCCTCCATAGGATTTTACTGGGTCTTCTCTCTCAAAATATGTACATTCAGGAAGTACAACATCCGACATCATAACCGTGTCACTTGCCATTGTGTCTATTGTCACAACAAGATCCATCTTTTCTAACATAGTTTTAGTTTTTTTAATATCAGGAATACTCTGCATAGGATTTTGCTTGTAAGAAAAGAAGGCTCTTACGGGGTAGGGAGTACGACTCTCTGCAATCATATTTCTAAAACCAATCCATGTACCATTTTTCCCAACGATACTTGCTTCATTTCTATCGATTCTTCTTTTATTTGTTGAATATTCAGGAACTTCAATAGCATGCTTAGGCAAATAAAGTTTTTTACCAAAAATAATTCCACCCTTAACATCGATTCCACCACCAAGCGCTGTAAATATTGCTTGTGCACGACGAAGTTGAAAGTCTTGTTTACTCCAAGCAGTTCGTCTACCTTGATAGTAAACGGCCCTTGGTGCATGTGCCATAAAATCTCTAGCAATTTTAATAGTTTCATGCGCAGCAATACCTGTGATTTTTTCTGCCCATTCTGGCGTATAGTTATTTGATAATATATGTTTTTTATAGGTCTCAAAATGATCTACATTTTTTTCTACAAAGTCTTTGTTATAAAGAACTTCTTTAATTACAACATAGGTAAGAGCAAGAACAAATGCAAGGTCAGTTCCAACTTTAACACCTAGCCATTTATCAGCATGTATAGCTGTATTTGTATAACGAGGGTCTAGGACTATAAGTTTTAAACCTCGTCCACGAGTCCGCTTAAACATATCCATAGTATCTGGAGTTAAGATAGCCTCAGCTCGATTTGCTCCTGCCATGATGACATAGTTTGCATTTTCTAAGTCTGCTTGTCCATATGCTCCAAGTGTAAGAGTATACCCTGCAATAGTAGTTTGTAAACAAATAGAAGAATGATTTACAAAGTTTTTTGAGCCAAACAAGTCTCCCATAAACTGTTTATATGTATGTTCACCCATCCCTTCGCCTGCACAAAAACCTACAGTAGAGCGATTGTTTTTTTCTTCATCGAGTATCTGATTTAAACCCTGAAATTTATCCGTTCCGTTTAAAATAGCTTCATAAGCTTCATCCCAAGTAGCGCGTTTAAATTCTCCAGAACCTTTTTCACCAATGCGGATAAGAGGGTACTTTAATCTGTCTGGGTCATACAATGCATGAATACCAGCATCTCCACGAGCACACAACATATTTTTAGATTTAGGAAATAAAGGGTTAGGATTAAGATTTTTCACAATACCATTTTCAACATGTGCAAAAGCGGCACATTTGTTTACACACATTTCACAGTATGTAGCCACTATGCGATCATCTTGGAGAGGTTTTTGACTTGACCAAAGAGTCGAACTTGCTAAGGTTCCACCAAGAACACTTAATGTAACAGAACCTTGAAGGAATTTTCTTCGTGATAACTCAATTTTCATATATCTTTACCTTATATTTATACTTAATTAGATATTAGTATAAATTATCTTAAATACTTGTTAATATTTAGGAGTGGATATTTTTTGAATAAAGTTTTTCTAAAAGTTTTGTTTGTTTTTTAGCCTCAACTAAGCGTGCTCTATTGACTGAAAAAGAGTCAAGCAAAAGAATCAAAAATAAACCAACAAAGATAAAAAGAATGGTGAAGAAAAATGCTAAGCCTAGACCTAAGACAAGAAAGGTTTTAAAAGTAATGAGCGCACCGAAAAAAGACGATTGCCCACGAGGCTCCAAGCAAGAAGCTTAGGAGTCTATCGAATCTAGTGGTCTTCAATCGCTACTGCAGAACCAATGTATACTGTCGTAAGCATCATAAAGATAAAAGCTTGAAGAAGCGCCATAAAAGTTAGTAATGCAAATGGAACCATTGGTAAAATCCAAGGAGCTAGCATTAAAATAACCATCAAGAACATATCATCACCTTTTACATTTCCAAAAAGACGAAATGAAAGTGAAACTAAACGAGAAAAGTGAGAAACTATCTCAATTGGGAACATTAACCAGTACAACCACCAAACAGGACCTAAGAAATGCTTGAAGTATTTAACAACACCTTGCTTGCGGATACCTTCAAAGTTGTAGTAAACAAAAACAACAAGTGCTAAAGTTAAGGCAAACTCTAAAAATGCAGTTGGTGCTTCAAAACCTGGAATAACACCTATTAAGTTAGATATTGCTACAAAAATACCGATTGTTGCAATGAGAGGAAGATAACGACGAGCATTTTCTTTACCCATAACATCCGTACCCATTTGAAGAACACCATTAATATACGCTTCCATAAGGTTTTGAGTTCCTTTTGGAACTAATTGAAGATTGCTCATTGCAGATCTTACAAGAATTAATGCTAAACCAGCTGATAATAGCATGTGCGTAATATAAATAAATACCTTATCATGTGAAATAAGACCGAAAAAAGTAAACAACTCACCCATTGGCGTGCTCCCTTAGTTTAAAAATTTATGCAATTATAGTCAAGATTGGATTAAAGCATTATTATTTTTTGCTTTTTACTTTTATTTTTTTTGCTTTTAAGTTTCTGTTCCCAATATTTTCAAGAAAAACTGTCGCATAAGCGCCTTTTGGCAAAGTAAAAGCAATCGAGTAAACACTAAAATCTTTATTATATTTAGATTCAATATCTTTAGGAAATATAATCGCCGCGCGGCGTAAACCTTTTTCATAAAGAAACAAGTCGTCATACTTTTCTTCTATTTCTCTGGCTTCATCTCTTGCTCTGTATACATTTCGTCCACATAAAAGTCCTGTTGGCATAACTTTAGCATCTGCAAAGTCTTTATTTGGAATTTGTTTTGGGGTAAATATTTTTCCATCCTCTGTTTGGTAAATATCTCCACTTAAAAGCATGTACTTTCCAGCATTTTTTTCACGGCTTAAAAGAACTCTTTCTCTGAGCCATTCATTGAAAAATACAGATTGATAAATAGAAATCAAAAACTTTTTAAGTTTTGCATCTTCTACATGAAGTTCACCATCTATCATCGCTTTTGCTTGTTCTATCGAGTCTCCATCGCGTCCAAATCTTTGGTATCCAAAATAATTTGGAAGTCCTGATTTTGCTGCTTTAAGCGAGAGTTTGTCAATACGCCCTGCTTCGATATTATCAACTCCATAAAGATTTATATGAAAACGGTTTCCAGCCAAATCTCCCATGCGAATAGCATGCTTATGTTTATGCGTAGCAATAATCTTAATATGTTTATGTCTAAACTTTTTAAGTGCTTTTTCAAACTTTACTTCAACTGAAATGTATTGCGTCGTTGTTGCGTGCTTATCTTTTAGTCCAGCGTAGCCTATCTTTTCAGCTGGGACATCCAAGGTTTTTGCAAAAACAGCTATCATATCCCAAGTAGTCATTTCAACTTTTTTAACATGTAAAATTAAAAAGTTTCCTTTGTTACTTGTGTATTTTACATGGGGTATTTCATCTACTACAAAATCTTTCTCATTTTGCTCAAAATCAAAATCCATAACTTCACCATTTTGAAGATATTCTCTGGGGAGTTCATAGTCTCTACTCATTTTTTTCTCTCTTTATTTATAATAGTAAGAATTTTAATTCTTTGCTCGCAATAGCTATATCTTTTTTAATAGCCTTGTTTAATAGGTCTAAATTATCAAACTTTTCATTATTTCTTATAAATGTAACAAAACTAATCGCAGCTTTTTTATCACAAAAGACTTCACCATCAAGTATATGTGACTCTATTGCAAAACTTCCATCTGTTGTAAGCCTATGACCCACAAAAGAAACCGAAGGATGGAAATGTTCTTCATCATCGATTTGAGTAAGTGTCGCATACACACCCTCTTTTGGAATTAGAAATTTTTCTGTTTGGATATTTATAGTCGCAACAAGTTCTTTTTTTCCTATACCTTGTCCAGATATATGCTTACCTTTGACGGTGTAGTTATGCGCTAAAAATGCATTTGCACCTTTAATATCGCCAATAGTAAGTTTTTGTCTAATTTTATGTGAATGTATAGAATCTCCATTTTGAGAAACCTCTTTGACAATTACAACTTCCCCATCAAAGATATTTTTTAAGTCATCAAACGAACACGAACGATTTTTTCCAAAATGGAAATCATATCCAACAACAATTTTCTTAAGCTGGGGGAATTTTTCATTTAAAAGTGCTATAAAACCTTTTCCATTTAAGTGTCTTATATCATCTAATGGAAAATAAACTATAGGATAATCTGAAAAGTTTTCTCTTTCTCTTGCAGGAGTTAGATTTGCATACCCAGTTTCTATAACAACTATACAGCCATTATCTCCGAGTTCACTAAAGAGATGTTGATGTCCAACATGCATTCCATCAAAGCCACCAATTGCTATAGAAGTTGTATTATTCAATTATTCTAACCCTTACAAATATAATATTTACTTGAAAGTTTAACAAAATATATGAGATTCTGCTTAAAAATCAAAAATATCGTCTAAGTCTTCTTCAACAAACTCTTCATCAGACTGTATCCACATGTTTACAATTGTTTCCATATCACTAATCATTGAAGCATCAAGAGAGTTTATATTTGTAGCATCTCCTGCTGATAAATCATTTTGCCATTTTCCAAGTACATAAATAAAACTCTCAAGTAACATAAATGTATTTCTTATATTTTCTTCATTTGTTGGGATAGGATTATTTTGTATAGTAGTCGCAAAAATTTTCATCGAAAGACTTAACTTGTCAAAGAAGTTATAAAAAGAAAGAATAGAAGAATATCGTGTAAATCTATTTGTTAATTTATCTAAGATTGTTGCATCTACAGAGCCCTCTGTATTGAGTATATCAATCAGAATTAGGTCAATTTCAGTATGAATCTCATAGAGTTCAAATAAGTCGTCATTTATTAAATCATTGATTTGTTCTTGAATATTCGAACCTACTAACTGATCTTCTGCATCTGTTTCTTCTAGTGCTTTGTCCTCTAAAACATGAGAAAACTGATCTTTTTTCACCATAGTATCTAAGAGACGAAATGATTTTTCTAATTCTTTATTTTTATTACTCAGCTCTTTATTTTGTGTTTCTAAACGCATATTTAAATTTTCAATCATTTCGATATGTGTTTCTACAAATTTACTATTACAAATAGCTTGCCCAACTTTATATAAAACATGCATAATTTTTTCACTATTCATAGGTTTTTTTATAAAGCCATCTACTCCTAAGTCCAAAGAAGCAGATAAAGTTTGAACTTCATTATGTGCTGTAGTTATGACTATCGATTGATCATAATTGAGTTCTAAGATTTTTTTACACATAAGAAGACCATCCATTTTAGGCATGCTAATATCTGTAATAATTAAATCATAATGCTGAGCATTTTCTTTATCGTATGCTTTATATTTTGCTAAACCCTCTTCCCCATCATAAGCCGTATCTACACTTTTAAAAAAACTTTCCAATAATTCGAGCGTATGTTCCAACAAATTCTTGTCATCTTCGACATAGAGAATATTCAAATCTCTCGTCACCTCTTTTACTAGTTTTATATTCATTGTTTTATATCCACAATTTTTTTAAATGATTATACTATAACTTAGTCACTCAAATGTATCATTAATAAGTGCCTGCGTATAATAATAACAATATTCTAAATTACCTTCTTTACCAGTAAGCTTAGACGGAGATTTTTGTATAAGATTCCACTTCTTAACTTCACAAGCATCTTCGAATCTCTCCATCGCTAATTCTATTGCCCCCTCATCTAAAACAACACCATAATTGTCTCTCTTAGCCTCTCGTCCAACTTCAAATTGTGGTTTAAAAAGAAGTATAATGTGTTTACTCGCAAGTCTATGAACATCATCTAAAATATTTAAAAGTGATATAAATGAAACATCACTTACCAGCAAGTCAAATGTTTTATCACTTTGAAATTTTCTTATGTCACAACTTTCATACGAATGCACACGGGAATCTCCTTTTATAGATGCATGCAGTTGTTCTTTTCCTACATCTACGCAAGAAACTTCTGTAGCATCTCTTTCTAAAAGTACTTGAGTGAAACCACCCGTTGAAGAGCCAATATCTAAACATACCATTGCTTGTGCATCTAAGTCTATTTCTTCTAAGAACAACTTTAACTTATAGGCTGAACGAGAAACATAATCATCATGTTCTTCTACGCTCACCTCATCAGAATCTTCAACTTTAAAAGCACTTTTTAAAATCACTTTTTCATTGACTGACACAAGTCCTTTTTTTATAAGTGCCTGCGCTTTGTTTCTACTGTCTGTATACTTATGCTCTACAAGGTAGTTATCAAGTCTAGTCACAGTAGTCAGGTTCTTCATCTTCATCCGAGATTTCTTCTTCAAAAGGCGCTTCGTTCATATAGTCAAATTCTTCTGTTTCTTCTTGTATTTCTTTATTCTCTTCATTATCTTTACATTCAATCATAATATCTCTCTCATTTCATTTTCGCTCAAAGTTTTCACACCTAAACCCTCAGCCTTATCGTATTTACTTCCTGCATCTACACCGTAAATCAAAAAGTCTGTTTTTTTTAGAAACAGAACCAGATACTTTGGCACCAAGGGATTCTAAAATCTCTTTTATAGCCCCTCGTGACTCACTCATAGTTCCCGTTAAAACAACTGTTTTTTCTTTAAATGGATTTTCTTTTGCTTCTTCGCGTTGCACTGGTTCGAGTGGCTGTAAAATCACTTGAAGTTTTTCTATTGTCTCTTTGTTTACCCGAACAAATTCTAAAAGAGATTCTGCCATCTCTTCACCGATTCCATCACAGACTACGATTTGCTCTTTTGTAGCATCTACGAAAGCAAAACCAAAAACATCGCTCAATGTTTTTGAAGCAACTTCACCAATATGCTCGATTCCAAGTGCGTTTATAAATCGCCAATACTCGCAGCCTTTTGCATTTTCCAAAGAGTTTAAAAGGTTTTGAGATTTTTTCTCTTTAAAACCCTCAAGTGCTAAAAGTTTTTCAAGACTTAAGTCGAACAAGTCTAAAACATTTTTGACAAGTCCTGCCTTAAAAAGTGATTCTACTATTTTAACCCCAAGTCCATCTATGTTTAAACAAGGTTTCGATGCAAAGTACATTATAGAGTTTACAACTCTCGCAGCACATGAAAGATTTTGACACTTAAGTAAAACACCCTCATCTAAAAGCTCACTGGCACATACGGGACATTCTTTTGGTCGCACTACTGCAACTTCGCTTCCATCACGCTCATGTGTGAGAACTTTTATAATCTTAGGAATAACATCACCACTTCTTAAGATAATGACTTTATCACCAAGTCGAATATCTTTTCTCTCTATCTCATCAAAGTTATGAAGTGTTGCCCTCTCAACTACAACACCTTCAATATCTGTAGGCTCAACAATCGCAACAGGAGTTACAGCGCCTGTTCTTCCAACTTGAAGAATAATCTCTTTTACAGTTGTGATTTTTTCAATCGCTGGAAATTTATAAGCTACAGAGAATCTCGGGACTTTAACTGTATAACCCATATCTATCTGAGAAGATATTTCATTTACCTTTATAACCATTCCATCAAGCATCATAGAATAACTTTGTCTGTCTTGAATCATTTGTTTATATATAGTCTCTATCGCATTAGCATCTACACATATTGCTCTCTCAGGTGGCTTTCTAAATCCAAGAGAATAAATATAATCCATAGTATCACTAAGAAGTTTATGCTCTAAAGTATTCTCGCCAACTGCGTAAGGTAAAAAGACTAAGTTCCTAGATGCTGTAACACTAGCATCTAGTTGTCGCAAGCTTCCTGCAGCTGCATTTCGAGGATTTGCAAAGACAGCTTCTTCATTTTTAAGTCGTAGCTCATTTATTTTTTCAAATTCATCTTTGAAAATCACAACTTCACCACGGATTTCTATACGCTCAAGATGATTTATTGTAAGTGGAATCGAGCGAATAGTTCTGACATTATCAGTAATAAGTTCACCAATTTCTCCATCACCTCGCGTAATACCTTGCACCAAGATACCATCTTCGTATATAAGATTTAAACTCGCCCCATCAAACTTAGGTTCACAGTAAAAAGAGATGTTTGAATCAAGTTTATAGGTCTTAGTAAGCCATTTTTCAAGTCCACTAGAATCAAATATATCTTCAAGCGACCACATACGAGAAAGATGCGAAGCCTTAGAAAAACCATCACGAACAACATCCCCCACCCGAAGTGTTGGAGAGTTTTTTAAAGTATGGGTCGGATTTTGCTCTTCATACTCTACAACCTCATGATAAAGCTTGTCGTAAACCTCATCAGTAGTTATAGGATCATCTAAAACATAATAATGATGTGCGTAAAGGTTAAGTTCCTCTACTGTTTTTTTATACTCTTGTAAATTCATAAATAGATTTTATCTAAAGTATCTAAAATTAGAGATATTTCTACTTAGCTCTATAGAGTTCTCTTTTAATTATTTTTATGCGGTTTTGGTGTATTTTTATATAAAAAATATGCTCCTATAGTAAAAACGACACTGATAATTATTAATGTTATTCCTAAATTACTCATTTTCTTGTTTTCCTTGTGCATAATTAATAAGTGCTATACCAATAAGATATGAACTTACCCAAAAAGCAATTCCACTTAATAAGTCACCTTGATTACTAGTGAGCCAAAATGACTTTAAAAATACTAGAGCAGTGACTATATTTGCAAATGCCAATATAGCTTCTCCCGCTTTTTTTAAGCCTTCCAAATTGAACCTTTCTTTAGAGTTTATCTAATTATAGCAAAAATTTAGTTTACAGATACATAATATGAATTAAGCTAAAATATTTTTATTTACCCGTATACAACTGTCTTGGTCTAGCAATTTTTGATTTAGCATCAGCTTTAAACTCAAGTAAATGTGCTACCCATCCTACACATCTACCTATCACAAAGATTGCTGTGAACATTGGTCTATCTATTTTTAAAGCTGTTAGAATCACACCTGAATAAAAGTCTATGTTAGGATATAAATTTCTTGAGATAAAGTACTCATCACTGAGCGCTATGCTTTCTATCTTAGATGCTATTTCCATCAGATTCGAATCTAGATGAAGTTCCTCTTTAAGTTGATCTTGAAGGTCTTTGAGTACTTTTGCACGAGGATCAAAATTTTTATATACACGATGTCCAAAACCCATCAGTCTAAAGTCATCATTTGGGTCTTTTGCCTTTGCTATATACTTATCAACATTATCAACACTACCTATCATTTCTAACTGCATTATTACTGATTCATTTGCACCACCGTGCGCTCTACCCCAAAGTGCGGAGATGCCAGAAGATATTGCAACAAAAGGATGTGCTCCCGTAGATGCAACGTTACGAACAACTGTCGTCGAAGCGTTTTGTTCATGGTCAGCATGGAGTGTAAAGATAGTGTCAAGTGCTTTAATCTCGATAGCTTTAATCTCCTCAATTCCATCAGCAGTTCTTTTCATCTTTCCACCAGGATATGCACGTAACATATACAAAAAGTTTTCCGTAAATGAACGGTCGATATCTGGATATATAAACGGAATACCAAGTGATTTTCTATACGCAAAAGCAGCAAGTGTTGGAATCTTTGCGATGATTCTATGTGCCATCTCAGCGTACTCTTTTTCATTGTTCATGTCGAGGTGTTCATAATGAAAAGATGCTAATGCCGCCACACTTGAAGATAAAATAGACATAGGATGAGCACTATCGGGAAAAGCATTGATGAGACGTTTTAAATCCTCTTCTATAAAAGAGCGATGACGAAGTTCTAAGTCAAAGTCTAGTAATTCTTTTTTATTTGGAAGAACACTATGAAGAAGAAGGTAACACACTTCAAGGTATGTGTACTTAGTTGCAAGTGTATTTATATCTATACCACGGTAGCGAAGTTCTCCCTTTTCACCATCTATGTAAGTTATACTGGACTTACAACTAGCAGTCGCTGTATAGCCTGAGTCGTATGTAAATACTCCTGTATCTTTATAAAGAGTAGCTATATCTATAACACTTGGTCCCCTTGTAGCATCTAGAATCTTAAATTCATATACTTTTGAATCTCGGTTATCTATCAATGTCATTGTATTTGTTTGTAGAGTAGACATCGCCACCCTCCTTTTTATTTAATTTAATATTTCGGAGGTGCAGAATGCCCCTCACAGAACCGTACTTGAAGATTTCCCTCATACGGCTCTTCAATTTAACTCACAAACTCATGAGATAAAGTGTAGAAATTATGTTTTATACTTGGTTGTGGAAGTGGGTATAGAGTTAAGTAATTATATAATTTACTCCAACTCATACTTTTCTTCTGGCTTCTACGATTTAACCATTTATGAACCATTTTTAAAGCTAAAGAGTAATACCTTTTAATAGATGGGAAGTTTCCACTTACTCCATAGTATTGAAAGTGTCCTCTTAGTTTAGCTTGTAGTATTTTCCACCACTCTTTTGTAGGGACTAAGTTTCTTATCTGTTTTAACCAAATATTCAACTCTTTTATTTTAGCTCTAAATTTCTTCATTGCTGTTTTTCGCCCTACTTTAAAGTATCCTTTTCTTGTTTTATCACTAAAGTGAGTAAAACCTAAAAAGTCAAATGTATTGGCTTTACGATTTTGATTTTGAGAGTTACCTCTTTCAAATCTACCAAACGAGAAGACTCTTGTTTTATCAGGATGTAGCGTTAATCCATATTTGTTAAATCGTTTGTATAGTGCTGATACTATTTTATTAGCATCATCTTTATATTGAACTAAGCATACGAAATCATCGGCGTAGCGAACAAGTTCGCAGTATCCTCTGATATGTGTTTTTACCTCTTTTTCAAACCAAGTATCTAAAACATAGTGCAAAAATATATTAGCTAATAGTGGACTTAAGATACTTCCTTGAGGAGTACCTACATCTGTTTTAATAAGTAGATTATCATCAATATATCCTGCTTTTAGAAATCTCTTTATTAGAAATATCAAACTACTGTCTTTTATTCTAATATTTAGGAACTCTATCAACATATTGTGGTTTACATTATCAAAGAAACCTTTGATGTCTGCTTCTACAATATGATTTACAGGTTTACTCATAATAGTTGTATCTATTTGGTTAAGTGCTTGATGTGTATTTCTTTTTGGTCTAAAACCATAAGAGCAATCTAAAAGTCCATCTCATAGATACTTTGCAATATTTGTGATATACCACTCTCTACTATCTTATTTTCAATAGTTGAAATTCCTAAGGGTCTTGTTTCACCATTCCCTTTAGGGATATACACTCTTTTGCAGGAAGTGGTCTAAAAGATTTATTTTTCAATCTTTGCACTAGCTTTCTCAGATTTTCATCCAAATTACTATTATAATCTTGCCAGCTTACTTTATCTATTCCTACTGCCTTGTTTCTAGCAAGGTTGTTGTAGCAATCTTTTAGGAACTCTACATTTAGATGATGAGCTAAGCTCTCAAACTGAAATGTTTTATTCTCTTTCGCACACTTTGATAGAGAAGATAATTTATACAAAGTGTTATTCAACTCCGAGTTTGACATTGTTAAGTTACCTCCTTACATTAAATTGTTAATCCCTTCGAGTGGTTTATTTCAACCTCAATAGGCATTACCCTATTTACACCTCTACTATGGATTAATCCGACTGCCTTGTGAAATTACACCCTAACCTCTTCGGCTCTAGGCATAACATTCAGAAATCACAAGGCTCTCCCAAGTTCCAAAACAATCAATTCATCAAATATTACGGGGCTCAACACCTTCACGCCGAAGCATTGTGGCTGATAGACTGCCCTTACTACAGCTTCATATTATTTGTTACCGCCTAATATGTGTAGTTTGGTTTCAGGCTGATGGCTAATCTTTACCTGAGCTGGATTGTCCAGCTTGATTGCCTTAGCTTTGCTTGGCACACTCATATTTTATCTCCATTTTCAAGTAAGATTTCAAACTCATTCGCCGGTATTGGTTTAGAGTAGTAATAGCCTTGAATATTCTCACAACCATTAAGAACTAAAAAGTCTTTTTGCTCTTTAGTCTCAACACCCTCAGCAATAATTCTTAAATCTAAACTCTTTGCTAGGGCTATTACAGCCTTTGTTATTCCAGCATCTTCTTCATCATCAGGTAAATCTCGTATAAATGCTTGATCAATTTTCAGCTTATCTATTGGTAACCTTTTTAGGTAAGCTAAAGAAGAATAGCCTGTTCCAAAATCATCTACTGCTAAGTTTATTCCTAAGTCATTAATCTTAGCTAAGACCTTGATAGCTTCTTCTGGATTTTTCATAATCTGACCCTCGGTAACTTCAAGTTCAATCCACTCTGCCTTACATCCAGTAATTTGCATCAAGTTTTCAAATACTTCAACACACTCAACTTTTGCAAGTTGTTTAACAGAAAGGTTCATGGCTAAGACTCCTGGGTTAAAACCTTTCTTATACCATTGTGCACATTGTGTCATTGCTGTTTTCATTACATGTCTGTCTAAGTCGATAATAAGACCTGTTGATTCTGCTAGAGGAATAAACTTAGCAGGAGAAACGATGCCCATATTTGGATGATTCCACCTTACTAGTGCTTCCATACCTATAAGCTTGTTTGTTTTTGCATTCATTTGGGGCTGATAATACACTATAAACTCTTCATTTTTAAGTGCCACTCTTAAACTTGCTTCCATAACAACTCTTTCAAAGGCAAGTTCAGTCATCTCAGCACTATAAAACTGGAAGTTATTTCTTCCCTCGTCTTTTGCCTTATACATTGCAGAATCAGCAAACTTCAATAAGTTTTGCGAAGACTTACCATCATCGGGATAGACACTGATACCTATACTACTAGACACATAAAGGTCATGAAAATCTATATGAATCACCTGAGAAAGGGTTTCTAAGATTTTACCAGCAATAAGTGAGGCATCTTGAATATTTTTTATGCCCTCTAAAAGTACTGTAAACTCATCTCCACCTAGTCTTGCTAAAGTGTCTTCTTCTCGTATAACTTCTTTTAGTCGAGTAGATACAGCCTTTAAAACCTCATCACCAATATTGTGACCAAGAGAATCATTTATCTCTTTAAAATGGTCGAGGTCAATGAAAAAGACTGCAATTTTACTACTGTTTCGCTTAGCTTTTTCTATGGCTTGTTCAAGTCTATCGTTAAAAAGAACACGATTAGGTAAACTTGTTAATGCATCATGATGCGCTTGATGATGGAGAATTTCTTTGTGCTCTAACATTTTTTCTCATCTATCTTTTTGCTGCGTAACATCACTTACACTTATTAAAATTCTTATAGGGTTTTGCAATAATGACAAGGACATTGACACATCTATAGGATTGTTATTAGTAAAGTTACATCTTTTTTCATAATTTTTCACATATCCAACGCTCATAACTTCATTTATAATAGCTATTGAGCGCTCTACATCCTCTGGTGCTGAGAGTGCTATACACGATGTACTAAGAAGTTTTTCCTCACTCATACCTGTCATTTTTATATAAGCAGGATTCACTTCTAAAAAATGTGACTCTTCATCAAGGATGGCAATAGCATCTAAACTTCCATCATAAATAGCTTTAAAATATTGTTTAGAATCTCTAAGCTCTTGTTCTACTTTTTTTTGCGCGCTTATATCTGTATGCGTACCTATCATTCGTAGTACATTACCATCTTCATCCAAAATCTTTTTACCACGGGCAAGAATCCATACCCAAGTTCCATTTTTATGTTTTAAGCGGTGTGTTAACTCAAAATAAGCATTTTTAGATTCCATATGCTCTTCAATGTATTCAAAATTATTTTGGACTTCATCAGGGTGAAGATTGTTTTTCCATGATGAAAAATCACTTGGAAGTTCATCGTTTTCATATCCCAGCATCTCTTTCCATCTAGGAGAATAATAAACTTCATTTGTAATAATATTCCAATCCCAAACACCATCATTATTTCCTAAAAGTGCAAGTTCTACTCTTTCATTTAATTTTTGATTTTCACTTTCTTGAATTATTTTAAGTTCTTCTTCGAGTGCTTTTTTCTCAGCTATATCACGCCATACTGCAAGAAATATTATTTCATCATTTTGAATAATCTTTGTTATCGACACTTCAACCCAAACGTTTTCACCGTTTGCACGCATATGTATCCATTCAAAAGTATTACTTCCATCTTTTAAAGTCTTAGCAATCATTTCATCAGACTTCTCAGATGAACATCTTCCATCTGCTTGAAATTCTGGACTAATGTCAGCTGGACCCATACCTAATAAATCTTCTTTACTGTCATACATAAGCATTTTTAAAATAGCGTCATTACAATCTATAAATCTTTTCCCATCAAAGAGAATCATTCCATCTGTAGCTTGTTCAAAAACACTTTTATACATATAACTTAACCTTATTCTTAATTATAAAATTATTTAATAGCTAAGAGTATATCATTTATATATAAATATTTATACTTTTGTATCTAACCAGTCTCTTTTTTGGTAGACATACCAATAAAGAATACCTTTTATTAATGTTTCTATATTCATAATCATAAAAATAACGATGATTCCGTAACCCATTTTATAAGCAATAAAAGATGGAATAACACGAAAAAACCATAAGGAAAGTACATTTATTTTAAGGGTGATTTTTGTAGCCCCTGCCCCACGAAGAGATGCTGCATATACAAACACTATGGCTAAAGGAATCTGTGCTAAACCTACAAGAATAAGATAGAATGAAGCCACTTGTATAGTTGCATAGTCCTTGGTGAAAAAACGGACTAAAAACTCAGGAAAAAGTATCAGTACAACTCCAACAAGTCCCATAAATACATAAGCAATTCGTCCACTTATGATGCCTCTGTTAAAAGCCCTGTTCTTATCACCTGCCCCAAGACTTTGACCTACTAGTGCCATAGATGCTATAGCAAAACCAAAACCAGGCATAAATGCTATGCCCTCAACTCGTAAACCAACTTGATAACCAGCTAACTCTGCTGTGCCATATGCTGTAATAATAGAAACAAATATAAGAAAACTAAGACTTGAGATGCCACGGTCTAATGCACCAGACCAACCAACATCCCATGCTCTTTTTAAATCTTTTACTCGTATGATAGGAATAAGATTCAACTTTGCATGAGGAATTTTTAAAAGTATAAAATATGCAAGAACATTAAACAAGTACGCAACGAGTGTAGCATAGGCTGCACCCTCTATTCCCATAGCATCAAAGCCAAAATGACCAAATATCCAAACATAATTTAAAAAAGCATTTAAGGCGGCTGAAAAAAGCTTTATATAGAGTGAACTTTTAGTATCCCCTGCGGCTGAGAGTGCATTATAAAGCAGTGCATCTATAAAAATAAGAGAGATGCCAAGACAAAGAATCTGAAAATATAAAGTACCCTGTTCTATAACTTCAGGTTCACTTCCCATAAGCCTAAATAGAGACTCACTTCCAAAGTAACCACCAATGGACACAAAAACTGAAAGAACAATTGCAAAAATACCAAGTGCGTAGAGTAAAGCAGATGCTCTTTTTTTCCGACCTTGTCCAATAAAACGTGAGATAAGGGCATTCCCACCTATAATGTAAAGTGTCATTAAAACATTGATGACCATCATAAACTGCATACTTAGACCAACCGCGGCAAGAGCGTAGATGCTAATCATCCCTACCATTATCATATCTATAAGAATCTGTAAAATATCTACTAAGTGTTTTAGTCCTGCTGGAATGGCTAAAGAAAAGACTGCTCTCGTGTCAGGTGAAATTATTTTTGAAAGAATTCTGCTACCTCAGTCATTGCAAGAATGAGTTCTTCACGTGTTTCATATACAAGTGTTTGTCTTTGTTTTACTTGTTCATGTATCGGTGTAAAGTCAAAGACTAGTACATAATGTACAAGTTTTACCTTATCCCCATTATCGTCCATCCACTCTAAACTCATTTCTGCTATTTCACCGTACATATCGATTACAGCCGCTGGGTAAAGTCGTGTGATTTTAGATAAGTCAATATCTCCATCTTTTGATTTATAAATCATTGTCTTCCTTGTTTAAGCTTTTATTCATTGCACCACTTCTCATTTTCAAGTAAGCTAAAAAACCAAGTACTGTTCCGACTAGGATAAATCCTGTTCCTATAATATCTTCTCTTTGGTATGCCATAATCATCCAACAAATATCTGCGAACAAGTACACTGTAACCGCTTGATAAACCTTACCTTTGTATGTAAAATATGCACCTATATTTAAAAGAACACCACCTAAAATTGCAAAATTCATGTAATCTCCTCGATTTTTTGTGATTTTATGACCCATGCGTAGTAAATGCCACCTACAATAAACCCAGATGCAAGGATTAAGGCGATAGATTCTAATGCAAAATCATTTGAGCGTAAAAATCCAATCATAAAAGATGTAAAGGCTGCGGTTCCTAAAAAGAGCATATCATTATATGCAACGATTCTGCCATAATATTTTTCTTCAATATTTTTTTGTAAGAGTGTGTAGGTGTAGGACCAAAGCGTTGTCGTGAAAAGTCCAACAATGACACTTGCAAATAATGAAAGATAAAAATCATGCATCATAAAGGACCAAAGCATAACTGCAAGTCCTTGAAGAATAAACACATACATAATTCTTTTATTGTTTATCCATTTTGTAAAAAACATAGGTCCAATCACAAGTCCTAAAGCGCGTGAAGCATGGAGTAATCCAATGGCTAAAGACGTTGCGATGATTCCAGCGTAATATTCATCTACCATCAACACTACGAGTGCGTCAAAAGCGGTAAGCCCTACAAAAGCATGCACAAACATGAGATGCATAGCATGTGGGAATTTTTTCAAATACCTAAAAGTATCTCGCATCATATCGAGTAGTTTTTCTTTTTCTTTTTTTATCTCTATTTCGATATCTAACTTGTATAAAAGATAAAAACTCACTACAAATATTGAAGCATCTAAGATAAAAGCAACTTTAACGCCAAGCATATAGACTACGAAACCACTAAGAGCCATACCTAAGGTGTACGATAATGACCAAATAATAGAATGAAGCTCATTCGCCTTTTGTAATTTACTAGCATCTAAAATCTTAGGAAGTAAAGACATCTCGGTTGTAAAATAAAATGAAGCTGCCGCCATCTTTATAAATATAAGTATGTAAAGTAAGTATAAATCTGAGATATCGTTAATAAAAAGCAAGAATAATGTTGCGAAAATTTCAAAGACTATTAAAATAAGCATTAATTTTTTCGGTTTCATGCTGTCTATAATCGGACCTGAAAAAGGAGCTTGAAATACACCTGCAATAAAATGAAGCATCGCCACAAAACCCACAACTGCAGCTGATACTTCCATATCGAGTAAAAGTGTGTATATAGCCACATTTGAAAACCATGCACCAAAGTATGCGATTAACTGTATAGTAGATAATCTTTTTTAAGATTGGTTCATCTTGAAGTAGTTTAATATATCCATTCATAAGCGCAAGCCTATCATAAAATCATAAGAATCGCGAAAATTATAAAATTTACTGTTTTTTTATTAAAGTAAAACGATTTCTTGTCGATATGTTGTGTAATAGATATATATTATAAGTGAAGGAGCGCGTCATGGAAGGCATAGCTAATGTTGCAAGGCAACAACAACAATCACAAGTAAGTTCTAGTGTATCTCAAGGAAGAGCTACACAAGAAGTAACACAACAGGTTCAAGCACCTAAACAAGTTGATATAGTTAAAGAAATACAAAAAGAAAATGTAAGTACTGAGACTAAGATTAATTCAGCAAAAGATGTTCAAGAGCTTGTAAAAGAGCTTAATAATGCTTTAAAACCAATGAATACAAATATAAAATTTGGTGTTGATTCTCAAGATGTTTTTTATGTTTCTGTTATAGAATCTGAAACGAGTAAAATACTTCGTAGATTCCCAGCAGAACAAGCAGCGGATTTTCTTCCAAAAATGCAAGAAGTAACTGGAATATTATTTGATACACACGGTTAGAATTTAAACCTAACCATCATTTAATATTTTTTTTGTAGTAAAATCCCCATAATTATTTTACTACACAGGGTTTTTCATGAAAAAAGAAGTTAAAAAAGTAGTTCTAGCCTATTCTGGTGGCTTAGACACTAGTATTATCTTAAAATGGCTACAAGACGAATATAATGCAGAAGTTATCACATTTACCGCTGACTTAGGTCAAGGTGAAGAGGTAGAACCAGCTCGCCAAAAAGCACTCGACAACGGAATCAAACCTGAAAATATTTTTATTCTTGATGTACAAGAAGAATTTGTAAAAGATTATGTATTTCCAATGTTTCGTGCAAATGCAATTTATGAAGGTGAATACCTTTTAGGTACTTCTATCGCACGACCTCTCATCGCTAAAAAACAAATCGAAATTGCTAAAAAAATGGGTGCAGATGCTGTATCGCATGGTGCAACTGGAAAAGGAAACGATCAAGTTCGATTTGAGCTTGGTTATTTAGGTCTTAACCCTGACATTACAGTAATCGCTCCATGGAGAGAATGGGATTTAAACTCCCGAGAAAAACTTCTTACTTATGCTAAAGAGCATGGAATAAATATTGATTCTAAGCATCTAGATGCTGAGGGTAATCCGACTATAAGTCCTTACTCAATGGATGCTAATTTACTTCATATTTCTTATGAAGGGCTTCATTTAGAAGACCCTATGAATGAACCAGAAGAATCAATGTGGCTATGGTCAAACTCCCCCGAAGATGCTCCTGATGAAAAAGAATATATAACTATTGGATACAAAAATGGTGACCCTATTTCATTAAACGGTAAAGAAATTTCACCAGCTACTATGCTAAGAACACTTAACGAATACGGAAATAAACACGGAATTGGGCGAATAGACATCGTTGAAAATCGTTTTGTTGGTATGAAAGCGCGTGGATGTTATGAAACTCCAGGTGGGACTATTATGTTAAAAGCACACCGTGCAATCGAATCTATCTGTTTAGATAGAGAAGAAGCACACATGAAAGATGGAATGATTGCAAAATATGCTGAACTTATCTACAATGGCTTTTGGTTTTCACCAGAACGCGAAATGATGCAAGCAGCTATTGACACGACACAGAAGTATGTTCAAGGAAGTGTTAAACTAAAACTTTACAAGGGCAATATTGAAGTAGTCGGACGAGAATCAGATATGTCTTTATATTCTGAAGAACATTCAACATTTGAAGAAGATGAAGTATACAATCAAAAAGATGCAGAAGGTTTTATTCGTTTAAATGCACTACGAAGAATCATCGCTGGTAAAAAAAGAGGCACTTTATAAAGCACTAGTGCTTTGAGCCTTACGCTGAGTAAAACTAAGCGTTAGCGTAGTTAATGGAATTACTTCCATTAGCGCTCTAAATAGATGGAAGGGTTTCCTTTCATTTTATGAAATAAAATTAAAGGATTTACAAATAATGAGTATAATTAAAATCGACATGAATTCACCTGAGTTTATAGAAAGAATGGAAAAAACAGTTAAGTTTACAGATAAAGTAATCAATCAATTTGGATGGGAATACAACCCTCAAGCAGAAGTTAACGAAGGTGTACAAATGGGTCTTGCTCGTAACAAGATTATGTACAATAAACTTTTTTGTCCATGTTTTATGGTTGAAGAAGTTGATGGAAAACCTCAAAGTGTTGACAACAGAACATGCCCTTGTACACCCGCTATAGAAAAAGAGATTCCAGAATTAGGTGCCTGTCACTGTGGTATCTTTTGTACACCAGAATTTGCAGCTGCAAAGCGTACTGAACTTGGTATGGAGGAAGTTGTACATACACATTCCCGTGGTCTAACAAAAGAAGAATGTGAAGCCCTTGTTAATCAACATGAAGTAGATAACGATGAAATGATTGCACTTCTTGAAGCTAGAGAATTAGGAATGGTTAAGTTTACACTTGTTGATGTTCGTGAAGATATGGAATGGCAAATGGGTCATATCCAAGGTGCTGACAAACTTATACCTACAAGTAGCTTTTTTCAAACTTGGGATGAAGCAAAATTCACTAAAGAAGAAAATATCATTGTTTACTGTCATGTTGGAAGTAGAAGCGCACATGTTGCCCGAATCTTAACAGATCAGGGTTATACAAAAATTGGAAACTTAACACATGGTATAGTTTCATACAGTGGCGAAAAGGTAAGATAATGAAAGTTTTATTGATTAAAGATGTAAAAAGTTTAGGTAAATCAGGCGAAGTTAAAGAAGTTAAAGATGGTTATGGTAAAAACTTTTTAATTGGAAAAGGTTATGCAAGACATGCTACTCCTGAGATTTTAGCGCAACATGCTCGAGATGAAGTTATTGTTGCAGAGAATCTTGAAAAAGAGGTTAATTTTCTTAAAGAGATTGCTGCATCTCTTGATAAAGCTGAAATAATCATTAGAAAAAAACTTGGTCAAAATGGTCATCTTTTTGGTGCTGTAACAAAAGAAGAAATTGCAGTAGCACTTAAAGAACAACATAACATTGATATAGATAAAAAACATATTAATGAGAAATCTGCTATTAAAACTATTGGTGAGCATGACCTCGACTTTAAACTCGGCCACGGTCTTCATGCTACACTTCATGTGGATGTTCAAGGCGAATAATGTTTGATGCAACTACTATACTTGCCTATAAAGGTAAAAATAAAGCCGTAATAGGCGGTGATGGTCAAGTTACTTTTGGAGACTCAGTTCTTAAAGGAAATGCGACTAAAATCAGAACCTTAGGTCATGGTAAAATTCTTGCTGGTTTTGCAGGAAGTACTGCAGATGCATTTAATCTTTTTGATATGTTTGAAGACTTTTTGGAAAACAAAAAAGGTGATCTTTTAAAATCTGTTATAGAATTTTCAAAAGCTTGGAGAAAAGACAAAGTGCTTCGTCGCTTAGAAGCTATGATGATTGTTCTAAACAATGAGCATATTTTTATTCTTACTGGAAATGGTGATGTTGTTGAGCCTGAAGATGGAGAAATCGCTTCAATAGGAAGTGGTGGAAACTACGCTATTTCAGCTGCTCGCGCGCTTAAAAAACATTCAAAACTTGATGAAGAAGAAGTTGTAAAAGAAAGCTTACATGTTGCTGCAGACCTTTGCATCTACACAAATCATAATATTAAAACTTTAATCCTAGAGGATACTAAGTAATGAACTTAACTCCAAAAGAGATAGTTGCCTACTTAGACAACTATGTCATTGCCCAAAACAATGCAAAAAAGACAATCGCCCTCGCCTTGCGTACTCGTTATAGAAGAATGCAACTCCCTAAAGAACTTCAAGATGAAATAATGCCAAAAAATATCTTGATGATTGGTTCTACTGGTGTCGGTAAAACAGAAATCTCTCGTCGTTTAGCAAAAATGATGAAAGTTCCCTTTATAAAAGTCGAAGCATCTAAGTATACAGAGGTTGGCTTTGTTGGACGCGATGTCGAGTCTATGATACGAGACTTAGTTGTAAACTCTATCTCTATCGTTAAGGCTGAACAAGAAGAAGAAAATAAAGAAAAAAATAAATAATTATGTTTTAAATAAAATAGTTGAAAAACTTCTTCCTCCACTTCCAGACTCAGTGAGTGAGAGTAAAAAAGATGATTATCAAAGACTTCTCCAAGCAATGGAGACAAGAGTAGAATCAGGTGAAATGGATGATAAAATCATTGAAATAGAATTTGATAAAACAAATATTGAATTTAATGATACAAACTTACCTCCTGAGATGGCAAAGGTTCAAGAAAGTTTTTCTCAAATCTTTTCGAGTATAAATAAAGAAGATAAGAAAAAAGAAGTTACAGTTAAAGATGCGAAGTCTATTCTTAAACTTGAAGCGAGTCATAAACTCCTTGACACAACAAGTATTCATGCTCAAGCGCTTCGTCGTGCTGAGGATGGTGGGATTATCTTTTTTAGATGAAATCGATAAAATTGCTCTAAGTGAAAAATCACAAGGAAGAAATGACCCCAGTAAAGAAGGTGTTCAAAGAGATTTACTTCCCATTGTTGAGGGAAGTTCTGTGAGTACAAAATACGGTGTTATCAATACCGATCATATTTTATTTATTGCGGCTGGTGCATTTCATGTAAGTAAACCAAGTGACTTAATTCCTGAACTTCAAGGACGATTTCCTTTACGCGTTGAGTTAGAATCACTAACTGAAGATACACTCTATAAAATACTTACACAAACACAAAACTCTTTACTTAAACAATATACAGCACTTTTAGCTGTTGAGGGTATGCGTCTTAGCTTTGAAGATGAAGCCGTACATACAATTGCAAAACTTTCACATCGAGCAAATGAACTTACTGAAGATATTGGAGCAAGACGACTTCATACAGTTTTAGAAAAAATACTCGAAGAGATAAGTTTTGATGCAGATGATCATTCGGGTGAAGAATATCTTATCACAGCAGAATATGTCCATGAAAAACTTGACGATGTAGTAGAAGACGACGACTTATCACGATATATATTATAAGGCTATAACACATGACTAGAGCAGGTTTTGTTTCTTTAATAGGACGCCCAAACGCTGGAAAAAGTACTTTAATGAATTCACTTTTAGGTGAAAAAATTGCGATGGTTTCTCAAAAAGCCAATGCTACACGAAGAAGATCAAATGCTATCGTAATGCATGAAGATACACAGATTATCTTTGTAGACACTCCAGGTCTTCATGAAAGAGAAAAAATTCTTAATCAGTATATGCTTGATGAAGCACTTAAGGCTATGGGTGACTGTGACTTAATCGTTTACCTTGTTCCCGTGACAGATGGTGTTGAGCATTATGAAAAGTTTTTAAAACTTAATAAAAAAAGAGTGAAACATGTTATCGTTATCTCTAAAATCGATCAGGTATCTCAAGAAAAATTATTTAAAAGAATAGCATCGTATTCCCCTTATGCACAAGAGTTTGAAGCTTTAATACCTATGGCTATACCAAAAAAAACTTGGACATGACGAACTCCTTAAAGTCATTAGTAGAAATCTTCCAGAATCTCCTTTTCTTTTTGATCCAGAGAACTTAACAAGTGAATTAGTTCGTGATATTTACGCTGGATTTATTCGTGAAGGAATTTTTGAAAATGTTAGTGATGAAATTCCATATGAATCAGATGTAATCATTGACAAAATATCAGAAGAGAAGAAGATAGATAAAATTTTAGCTACTATCATTATAGAAAAAGAAAGTCAAAAAGGCATTATTATTGGTAAAGGTGGAGATTCTATTAAACGAATAGGAACCTATGCAAGAATGAAAATAGAAACACTCAGTGGAAAAAAAGCCTTTTTAGAACTTCAAGTAGCAGTAAAAAAAGGATGGACTAAAGATAAAAACTTTTTAAAAGAAATAGGGTATGAAAATGTTAAATAAACTCTTTGCTCTCTTACTTTTAAGTGTTTCTCTTAATGGGGCTTCTATACTTACTGAGTACAGACAAAATGGAACCAAAAATATTGAAAAAAAAATGGATTTAGAATTAACTAATACTGCTTACTGGTATGAATATTTAAAAAACATCGATACATCATTTGGTTACTTAGAGTCTTATAAATCGATTTTAACATGCAATAAAGAAAATTCTACACTAGCTCTTTATCAATATAATCAAGATAAAAAGTTTACACAAACACAAAATTACAGTGCCTTTACTGGGGAAAAAAGTGGTGATAAAACAAAGGAAGGTGATTTAAAAACTCCTCTTGGCATCTATACCATTACCCAAAAAATTTCTAAACTTGATTCTTTTTATGGTCCCCTCGCTCTTGTTAGTTCTTACCCTAATCTTTATGACAACTTTAGAGGAAAGACAGGATCTGGAATATGGATACATGGTCTTCCAACAGAACAAGAAAGAGATGATTATACAAAAGGCTGTATTGCAATCAATAATGACAACATGCTTTGTCTAGATAAAGAAATAGATATTGAGTCAACCTTACTCATTATAAATCCACAAAATAAGCTAGATGAAGTTTCTAAGAAAGTACTTTCACAAATTCTCTCTGGCTTGTATGCATGGAGATATAGCTGGTTATACAATGATACGGCTAAATACTTATCATTTTATTCTTCCAACTTTCTTAGACATGATGGAATGAAATACGAAAATTTTGTTACATATAAAACAAGAATTTTTAATAAAAAAAGAAAAAAAACAAATACTTTTTACAAATATCAATGTAATACCTTACCCAAATACATCTGATGTATTTCAAATAACTTTTAAAGAATTTTATTCTTCAAATAGTTTTACATTTGAAGGAGAAAAAATTCTTATGATTAAAATGCATAAGGATGGATACTTCCAAATCTTTACAGAAAAATAATGTTAGATATCTTAAAACTTATTTCCTTAGCGTTTATTTTTCTTCTAAGTAATTTAGATGCCAATATTCAAATTATAAAAAAAGAGAACAAAGATTCAAATAGAACACTTCTTGTCATTGCAGGTATACATGGAAATGAACCGGGAAGTTACTTTGCAGCTTCTTTACTTTCTTCACACTATGAAATAAATTCTCATAACCTTTGGATAGTACCTAATCTTAATAAAGAAAGTATTCTAGCAAATAAACGCGCTGTACACGGGGATATGAATAGAAAATTTTCTGTTATACATAAAAATGACAAAGATATTAATATTATAAAAGATATTAAAAAAATAATACTTGCAAAAAATGTATCTCTTGTTCTTAATCTTCATGATGGACATGGTTTTTATAGAAAAGAGTTTCAGGGAAATATATTTAATCCTAATGCTTGGGGACAAACATGTGTCATTGATCAATGTAAACTCAATGAAAACCAAGCATTTGGAAACTTGAATGAAATAGCATCCATTGTAAAAGATAAACTTAATAAAAAACTCATTCAAGAGCACCATACATTTGATGTAAGAAACACTAAAACAAAATTTGATGACGAGCAAATGCAACTTTCTTTAACCTATTTTGCCGTAACAAATAATAAACCTGCATTTGCAATTGAAAGTAGTAAAAACTTATCTTCTTTATCACAAAAAATATATTATCAACTCTTAGCAATTGAGGAGTTTATGAAGATCATGGATATATCTTATAAACGAAATTTTACTCTAAACGAGAACTCAATAGCTAAAATCCTCCTAAACTATGGAACTTTGAGCATAAATGGAAGAATTTTATTAAATTTAAGTGATATAAAAAAATCTTTAAGCTTTATTCCGATAAAATCAAAGAGTAATGAATTTGATTTTTCGCATCCATTGGGAAATACTAAAAAAGTAAATGGTGATTTTCTTCTTTTTATTGGAAACAGGAAAATAGCAAGTATAAAACCACAATACTTTCAAATGAGCAAGATATGTCCTCAAAAAATCAAGCTTGAACTTGATGGAGTTATAACTTCTATTGATAAAGCTACAGATTTTTTTGTGAATGACGATTTTAAGATTATCAAAGAAAAAAATATACGGGTTAATGTTATTGGATTTACATCTAAAAACACTAAAGATGAAAGTAATTTATTAATTACTAAAAGCTCTTTAAACAAAAGATTTTCTTTAGATAAGAGCAATACACAATATCGAATTGAATTATATAAAAATAATAAATTTTGTTCCATGTCAGTGGTTCATTTTAAATAGGATTCTATCATATGAGTACCGACAGTAAAAACTCTTTTACAAGTGTAGTTTCAGTTAACCCTTATACAAATGAATATATTCAAAGTATTTCAAGTTTCTTGTCACCCACTACAAGTGCCGAGTATTCTAAAGAACAGTTTTTAGTTTCCTACTTAAATACTAAAGGATACATAAACAATCACATAGAGATTAGTAAAAATATTCCTGAGGAAGATATTCTCGATGCAATAAATATTAAAATCTATGATGAACTTGGACTTGATCAAGCTATTGAGTACCAAGTTCAATATATAGAGAGCTTTAATAATGCGGATAGCGAGAATAGACATTTTCAAGTCTTTATTGTTGATCCCCTACAGATAATTGAAACATATCAAACAACATTAGACCAAATAAAATATATAGATGTAATAACTCCTGCTCCCTTACTAATAAAGTCTCTTTACTCAAAACAAATCATTGAAGAAAATTCAATACATTGTTTTATATACTTTGAAGAAAATGATGCTTTTTTAAGTATTTATAATGAAAAAGAATTTGTATATACGAAATCATTGCGTTATTCATTGATTGAAATGCACGAAAGATTTTGTGAACTTCATGGTGAGAGAATAGAGTACGATGAATTTATTGAATTTTTATCTTCACAAAATTTAAGAGATACTACAAGTGAATACAAAGAATTTATATTAAAACTCTATAAAGAAATATTTGCAAATATTAATGACATTTTAGCCTATACAAAAAAAGCTTTTAATATTGAAAAAGTAGAGCATATATACATAGGTTCAGAAATAAATATAAAATCTAAGCTTTATGAAATTGCAGAAATGGAACTGAGCACTGCTTCAAGTGATTTTGACTTCGAATATGGCTTTGATAAAACAGAACATTTTATTAATCAAATCCATGCTCTTATGCATATCACGACTACCCTTCAGGATGATGAAAAATATTCCTGTAACTTTTCTACATTTAATCGTCCACCCAAATTTAAACATAGACAAAGTGGTAAGTTAGCTATCCTTGTTGCTGTATCACTTTTTGTTGCCTTTTCTTATCCTATAGCTTATTGGGTTTTAACATATTCTCAAGATCTTCAATATAAAATATTACAAAGTAGTTATAGCGAAGTGCATGCTAAAAAGTCTACACGACAAGCAACAATAAAAAGTAGAAAAGCAGATAAAGAAAAAGCCTTGAGCCTTTTAAAAGAAGAAAAAAACAACTATACATCTAAAAAGAATACCTTGATTAAGATTCATGATGTAAAAGTAAACTATCCAATGAAAGCTAAATTAATCGCACAACTCACAAATGACTTAAATAGATATCTTGTAAAAATACAGCAAATTCAATACAATCAAAATGATGAAAAGAAAAAGTTTACATTTCATCTTGTTTCATCAAAAGATAAAAAAATAACACAACTCTTAGAGGGTTTAACTAAAAAGTACGATAATATATTTAAGTTTTCTCTGAACTCCATTCACTATGATGAAGATAAGAAACTCTATTTTAGTGAATTAAAGGTAAATATATTATGAAAATAAATATTGAAGACTACTTACAAAAAATAGACAATAGTTTTAAAGAAAAAACTCAAAAAGATATTTATATGACCTATGCCATGATATTTGGTGTTATTTTTGCATTTTCGTATCTTTTATTTTGGGATACTTCAGAAGCGGAATTTATTTCTAAACGGGCACAGGTTGTATCTTTAGAGGCTAAAATCACTGATGACAATAGATTTCTTATGCAAAATCCAAAAATTAAAATAACACAGATAGAGGATGCAACAAAAGCAGCTCAAAAACAAATGCTCATTTTTAAAGACAACAATCAGTACATTAAAACAAAAATTGAGGAAATATCATCACTTATTTATGATGAACAAACATGGGGTAAATACTTGCATTCTATATCTAGCAATGCTCGAAAAAACAATATTAAGATACTGGAATTCACCAATGAATATGCAAATAATGATGGTTCTTTTGGTCATATTCTCGATATAAGTATCAGTACAACTGGAACTTATAAAGATACAATAAACTTCATAAACTCGCTTGAGCAAAGTGATTTGGTTGTGGATTTACATGACTTAGATATAGAAGCTCTAAATAAATTAAATTCTAAATTTAATATTTCAGTTTGGGGGATTACATACTAATGAAAGCCTTAATTATATTTTCATTGTCCATTGCCTGCATGAGCTTAACAGCAAATGAGCTTCAATGGGTTGATGAGCAGATACAAGCTATTAAACCTTCGAGAACTGGGATTTCAAAAGCTAAAATAAATGCTATTAAAAGTCCTTTTATTTATTTAAATAAGACGAAGAGTAATGTCTCAACTAAAAGTATTTCTTCTCGTTCCTCAAGTAAAAGAACAGCATCATCTTCAACTAACACAAAGAACATTGTAAAAAAACAATCTAAAGTACTGAAGCTAGACGCTATTATAAACCATTCAGCACTTATCAATGGAAAATGGTACACCTTAAATGATAAAGTTGGAAAATATACACTGAGCTCAGTTAATGGGAAAAATATAATTCTTAGCTATAAAAAGAAAAAATTATATCTTTCAACTATGAGTAAAGCTAAAAGTTTAAAATTTAAAAGTAATTAGGAAAATATTATGAAAACATTAAAATCATCAATCTATACAGCCCTCTTAACGATTCTTCTTTCAAGTCATGCACTTGCAGACTGTTCTTTTGAGCTCTTTAGTATTAGTTCAACCAAGGGTACTAAGATTATAGACTTTGTTGAACAACTCAGTGATGAATGTGAATTCACTATTATCATTACAGATCCACATGCTGAGAAATTTCTCGATACCCCATTAAATAAAACGCATATAAAGAACCTTACTATTGGTGAAGTCTTCAATCTTATTTTAAATGAAAACAATCTTTCGTATACATTAGAAAACAATATACTAAAAATATCTTATCTAACTAGTAAAGTTTTTGCTATTGATTATATATTATCCGTTAGAAAGAGTAAAGGAAGTACAGATATTACTTTAAGTTCTTCAGGTGGAACTCAAGGAGGAGCAGGAGCTTCTACAACTGGTGCTGGTGGAACAAGCGACGCACAAAGTGAATCAGGAATAATGATAGAATCCAATGATGAAGTAAAATTTTGGGAAGCTTTAGATGCAGAGTTTCAAAGCATACTCAATAGACCGCATGATATTTATGAAGCAGAGTTACCTATAATAAATAAAAATGCCGGTTTAGTTACTGTTACATCTACAATTAAACAAATGCAAAGATTTGAGAGCTACTTAAAAAGACTTCAAGCAAAAGTTCAACTTCAAGTACTTATAGATGTACAACTTCTTTTAGTTACTATGAATGAAGGTTCTTCAACGGGTGTTGATTGGTCCCAGCTTTATAAACTACAGAATATGACGCTTTCGGCAGAAGCTTTATATTCACAGAACCTTGGAACTGCTGTTACAACACCAATTACAACAATTGCAGCACCTGTTAATGGAGTAAACCAGGCAGTTACAGCAAGCTTATTTAAAGCAAGCGGTACAGCAACATTAAACGAAGTTATAAAGTTTCTTCAAACACAAGGAGATGTAAATGCCCTTTCTAACCCAAAAGTTTTAACTTTAAATAATCAACCAGCGCTTATCACTGTTGGAACTGAATATTTTTATAAACTTACCAGTACAGAAACATTAGCAGGTGGAGCAGGAGCCGGTTCACAAAGCGAAAACCAAGAAGTCAAATCTGTTTTTTCTGGTATATTACTCGATATTACTCCTGAAATATCTGATGATAGAACAATCACATTGAAAATAAATCCTTCAGTTTCTGAAATTAATGGTGAAATTCCAATTGACCCAGTTTCAGGTGAAGCAACTATGCCTCCAAACCTAGACCGTCGTCAACTTTCTTCAGTTGTTACTGTAAAAGATGGAAAAAGAATTATTTTAGGTGGTCTTATTAATGTTAAAAATAGTATTAATGCAAATCAAGTACCTCTCTTAGGTGATATTCCGGTACTAGGTTATTTCTTTAAATATGAAGAAAAATCTAAAGTTACTCAAGAACTCGTTATTATTATTGAGCCTCATATTATTGATAAAGAACATTCTACTCTTTCACTCAAAGACCTAGGTTACAAAGGTATGACAGATGAATTGCTTAATATTACTAAACCTATGACAGAAAAACTTATAGATGCTGAGCTTAAGTAGTCATTTACAATGGAAGTAAGTATCTTTGAGAATTCTAAAGATGTATTTTTAGATACAGTTAATGCTAGGGACTATGTCCAACTTGACCGTGTATCTACTATTTACCAATCTTTAAAAGATTCAGTAAATAAACCTCTTAAAATGATTCTTTTATTTGGTAAACCTGGTACTGGTAAAAGTATGTTTTTAACAAAACTTTACAATGACCTAGCAACCACAAAAACTGTGCATTTATACCAAACTCCTATTTTAGATGATAGTGAGTTTTTTAAAAGCTTAGCGCATGATTTATTCAATGTAACATACCAAGGTGAATTAAATTTTACTCAATTTATGAAAATTATCGAAGAACATATAGTAGATGATATTCCAATCGTTCTTTTAGATGAGGCACAATTGTATTCAAATACATTAATGGAAAAAATACGATTACTCTCAGATACAAGAAAAGTAAAATTTGTTATAACCCTTCATAAAACAGAAAAAGAAGACCTTATAGCAAAAGAGCATTTTCAAACCAGGATTTGGGAAACTATTGAGCTTGAAAATGCTTCAAATATGGAACTTAAAATATATATTCAAAAAAAACTAATGAAATCAAATTGCTTTGATACTGCAAATATGTTTAATAAAAGTGCTGTTAATCTCATTTATAAACATACAAATGGTAACTATAGGGATACTAATAAACTTTTGTATACACTTTTTTGATATTTATGTAAATTATATAAAAAACAATCCATCTAAAATTAATACGAATCAAATTTCAAATAAACTCATTGAAATGGCTGCAATCCATACAGGCTTGATAAATGCTTAATATAAATGAACTCGAATCAAAATGGATTCGATACAAGATAAAATCTTATATTCCGTATTTTGTTATTGCTAGCAGTCTCATTACTATAATACTTATCACTAGCTTAGTCGATTTTTCTATAACTCCTGAGGCTAAAGTAAGTCAAAAAAAAGAACCTTTAATACAAGAAGCTATAATTGAAAAAGAAGTTCTAGTAATAAAAGATACCCCTAAAAAAGTCATACTCATTGAAAAGTTTATTCCATTAAAAGAAGAAACACAAAAGTTTATTATCAAACCTTCACTAGGTTTTATGAATAATATAAAAAGAACTTCTCCTCAACATTATAAAGAAGAGACTATAATTGAAACTCCTAGATTTGTAAAAGCGAAAAAAGTAAAAAAAGTAATAGAAGAAGATATTCTAGTGGAAGCTCCAGAAGTTGAAATAGTTCAAAATACAACTATCAGCATACAAAGACAAAATACACATGAAGACATTCAACATATAATTAAAAGATTTAAAAAATCAAACAATCCTGCACTTAGCCTTTTTGTCGCAAAAAAATATTATGACTTAGAGAACTATAACCAAGCATATAACTATGCACTTATTACGAATGAACTCAATAATGACATTGAGGAAAGCTGGATTATTTTTTCAAAATCTCTTGTAAAGTTAGGTAAAAAAGAAAAAGCTATTGAAATTTTAAAAAAATATATTAATAATTCCCATTCACAACGGGCAAAAATTCTGCTTGATAATATAAGGTCTGGAAAAATAAAATGAAACTATTACTAGTATTACTCATGAGTGTATCACTCTACGCAAATACAAAACAAAAGATGTTCACCCTTTACCAAAACAACAAATATGAAGATGTTTGTAATATAGGTTATAATAATTTTTCATCTAATAACAAAGATGAAGAATATATTTCTCTCTATGCCTTTGCGTGTTTAAAATCTGATTATATTGATAGATTATCAACACCTGTAGCAATGTTGAAATTTTCAAAAGAAGCACGCTCTAATTCAGCATACTTTTCTGTTATTTTAATGCAAAAGAAGATGCTTTACCATGCTCTTGTTGATGGTTATAATTTGGAGAAGCTTGAGCTACCGACAACTGATTATATATTGTCTAAGGTTTTTGATTTTTATTCAAAAATCGGAAAACATGAAAGTAGATTATTTTATTTATTTGAAGATCAAAACGACTCAAAATTAACATATAAACTTTATTTAAGTAAAGGAAATAAAGTTGATAAAATGGTTATTGAAGAATTTTACGACTCTGTAATCATTAAAAAACATATATACTGGTAAAGATAAGGCTTAAATTATGGATAGAATTACTGAAGACTTATTAAATAACGGTTCGATTATGAAACGACAAGTAGATAGACTACTTGCCCAAGGAATCAATGAGAACTTAATATTACGAGATATTACGCTCTCTGGTTTTATGACAATGGATAGACTAGTGCGTTTTATAGTCGATAAAATTAGAAATGGTGATTATTCTTTATCTATAATTGACAATTATGATTATATTCATGAAAAAGTTGTTTTACAAAGACTCGCAAGCGAAATCAATATAAAATTCGAAGACCTAGATTCTATAGATATGGACTACCAACTCACAGCTAAGTTTCCACTCGTTCAGCTTCAAAAGCATCATGCCCTTCCACTTTCCGAAGATGACTTAAGTATTACTATCGCACTTAATGATCCACTTGACATTCAAATTCAAGAATCTATACAAAGACTTTTTCCAAGAAAACCCATAAAAATTGCACTTGCGACTAAAAAGCAAATTGCTTCGTATCTTTTTAAAATAGAGCTTAAAGACAGTGTTAAAGGTCTTGTCAAAAAAATTAAAGATGAGTTAAATTCTATTACTTCAATTGAAGACCAACAAGAAGCCTCATCAATTCTTTTACTTATTGATGTAATTTTAAAAGCATGTATCAATGCAAGGGCAAGTGATGTTCATATAGAGCCAACCGAGAAAAACTGTTCAGTTCGTGCGCGTATAGATGGAAAATTATCTGAAATATTTATTTTTGACAAAGCAATTTATCCTCCATTATCTTCAAGACTAAAACTTTTAGCAAATTTAGATATTGCAGAAAAAAGAAAACCACAAGATGGAAGATTTTCAACACTTGTAGGTGATAGAGAGTACGACTTTCGTATATCAACACTTCCTATACTGTACGGTGAATCAATAGTTATGAGGGTTTTAGACAAACAAAAAGCACTTGTTAAACTCGAAGATGCTGGTATGGACAGTGTAAGTTATAACAAATTACTCAAAGGTCTTGAATCTCCTTATGGAATAATCTTAGTTACTGGTCCAACTGGTAGTGGTAAAACTACAACACTTTATGGTGCGCTTAACGAACTTAGAAATATTGAGGATAAAGTCATAACAGTTGAAGATCCTGTTGAGTATAGAATGAATCTTATTCAACAAGTCCAAGTAAATCCAAAAGTTGGTCTTAGTTTTGCAGATGCACTTCGTTCTATCTTAAGACAAGATCCAGACAAGATAATGATAGGAGAAATCCGTGATCAAGAAACGCTTGAAATCGCGATAAAAGCCGCACTTACAGGTCATATGGTTATATCAACATTACATACAAACGACTCTATAAGCGCAATTCCAAGAATGGTAGACATGGGAGTCGAGCATTATCTAATCTCTGGTGCTCTTGTGGCAATTCAGGCTCAGAGACTTATTAGAAAAATTTGTGTACACTGTAAGGTAGAAGAAGAAATTCCTCCATCAATTCTTCAAACAATAGAGCATCTAATACCAGAGAATGCAAAATTCTACACAGGTAAAGGCTGTAAAGAGTGTAATGACAGTGGGTATATGGGAAGAGAAATGATATGTGAAGTACTCAATATTTCCCCTGAACTATCTTCATTAATCGCAAAAGGCTCTTCTATCGATGCACTTAAAGAGCAGGCTATAAAAGATGGTTTTATTGGAATATTTGAAAATGGTATTGCAAAAGCGATTGATGGTATCACAAGTATAGAAGAGATTTTAAAGGTGGCAAAATAATGAAGTACTTTATTGCAACAGTTCTTAGTAAAGGTAAAAAAGAGCAACTACCTATCTATGCCCAAAATAGAAAAGAGGCACAAGATTATGCTAAGATTAAAACTACTGGTATTATTATTAAAATTAAAGAAGCAACTGAACCACTTGATGCTCAGTTTTTACGATTTAAAAATGACTTATTAAAAAATATTCGTAAAAAGAAAATAAAAGCAGATTTTTTAATTGCAGCAATTCGCCAACTTGCAGTTATGACAAATGCTGGTATATCAATTTATGATTCACTTAGCGAAATTGCATTAGCTACAGATGACCAAGCATTAAAAACAGTATTTTCTAAACTTGCTGATGATATTAATTCAGGTCATTCGCTCTCAGCATCTATGGAAAACTTTAGATTTGAGCTAGGAAATCTTACTATAGCTATGGTTAACCTCGGTGAAAAAACTGGTAATCTTGATGAATCACTCTATGCTTTGGCTGATATGCTTGAAGAAATTCGTGCTAACTTTATAAAGTTTAAAAAAGCAATGGCATATCCTAGAAATGTAATGATAGCAATGGCTGTTGCTTTTACAGTTCTTATCTCCTATGTTGTTCCCGAATTTAAATCTATATTTGAAGAGCTCAATGCAGAATTACCTTTACCAACACAGATTCTTTTAACATTAGAACATCTTTTTAATAACTATGGACCTTATGTCTTAGGTGCTCTATTTCTAGTATTTGTTACTTTTAAATATGCAGTCAACAATTACAGACATATTAGATATAAATGGCATGAACTTCTATTAAAAACATATCTTATTAAAAATGTAATTAAGTTTTCAACACTCAACAGATTTACACTTGTGTTCTCTGAACTTATTCGAGCGGGTATTCCAATTGCTGAAGCACTTGATACATCCATAGCTATGATAGACAACCTTCCTTTAAAAGATAAACTTTTTTCCGTCCGTGTAGTTGTAGAAAAAGGTGGTACCTTAAACAAAGGTCTCAAAGACACAAAACTTTTTGAAAATATGATTATTCAAATGGTAAGTGCTGGTGAAGATAGTGGTACCCTTGATACTATGATTAAAAAAGTTGCTGAGTATTACAAAATGCGTTTTGATGCCATTATTGATGGTTTATCTGAAGCTGTAGAACCTATTATGCTCTTTTTTATGACAGGTATGATTTTACTACTTGCTCTAGGAATTTTCTTACCTATGTGGGATATGGGAAATGCTGTTCAAGGAAGGTAGCTAGCTTTTTAAAAAAGTCTTGTAAATTTTGTTCATCAGACTTTATTTTAAATACAACTAAAGTATCAAAAGATTTTTCGATAATATCAATTTTAAAGATACCACATTCATATTCTATTTTTCGTAGGTGTGTGTATGAAAATGATATTTCCTTTACATATTCTTCTTTGTATTCTAAGAGTATAGCAGATGCTAAAACTAAGTTTGTAGCATCACTATATGCACGAACAAGACCACCTGTACCAAGTTTAGTTCCTCCAAAATACCGTACGGTAATAATTGCAGCATTAATTATATCTGCTCCTTGTAAGACTATAAGTGTAGGTTTTCCAGAAGTTCCTTTTGGTTCGCCATCATCACTTGAATGTTCTACAATTTGATTAAATTCGTTGAGATGCCTCGATGCAGTTACAAAGTGTCTGGCTTTTGGATGTTTTTCTTTTAATGCTTTAAGTGTTTTTTTGTAAAGAAAATATGGAACTAAGTGGGCAATAAACTTAGATTGTTTAATCTCTAAGGTTTGTATATATTTGCTATCCACAAAGTTCATAATCTTACTTAAATAAGGTTAGTAAATACTTTTTGAACATCTTCATCATCTTCAAGTTTTTCTAAAATCTTATCTATTTCAACTTGCTGTTCTTCATTGATGCTTAATGGAATATTTGCCATTCGTTCTAAGTGTGCCTTAGTGATTTCAATTTTCATCTCTTCTAAAGCCTTATTGAGTGATCCAAAACTTGTATAATCACCCGTTACGAGGACAACACCATCTTCTTCTTCTATTTCTTCAAGTCCCGCATCTATAAGTTCAAGTTCTAACTCTTCTATATCCATTCCGTCTTGAAGTTTAAACTCTATAAGTGCTTTTCTTGCAAACATAAATTCTAAAGAACCATTTGTTAAAACTTCTCCACCATGTTTTGAAAAAATATTTTTAACATTTGCAACTGTTCGTGTATTATTATCAGTAGCTGATTCAACAAAAATTAAAACACCATAAGGAGCTTTTCCCTCATAATTAATCTCAGTTAAACTTGCTGTATCTTTTGCACTTGCTCTTTTAATAGCTGCTTCAATATTATCCTTAGGCATATTCTCAGCCTTAGCATTAATAATCGCTGTACGAAGTTTAGAGTTCATATCAGGATCACTGCTACCTTCTTTTGCAGCCATAGTAATAATTTTTCCCAACTTAGGAAACAGCTTAGACATTGCTCCCCATCTCTTTAATTTTGATGCTTTTCTATACTCAAATGCTCTTCCCACAATATACTCCTAAAATAATTAATGTATAATACACTAAAGGAATAGTTATGCGACTTAGTTTTAGACTAAAACATCATTTTTTCAGTGCATTTCGTGAATTTTTTGTACACCATCATGGTTCTTTAGAGTTTCGGGCAAAAGTATTTGCCCTTGTAATTGCTGCAAATGATGATTCTATTGTAGAAAGTTATATACTTGTAAAAAATATAGGTTTAAATATATATAAAAATGATGAGGAAAGAGCCAACCTTTTAATGATTACAACAAAAGAGAAAGTACAACAAGTTAAAGAAAACAATGGACTTGATATCGATACCTTAGTGGCAAATATACAAAAAGATTTAAAAATAATTCCTCGTTATGCAAAGAAAATAAACATTGAAGAATTAAGAGATTTACTTCCCCCTAAGTTATGATGAAGACACCCTCTCCTACCAAGAGAATATTTTAGAATTTCTACAAACCCTTAAAAATGAAATATTAGAAGAAAAAATAGAACAAATAAACAAAGATGAAAAAATATTCAAATCACAATTTATAAGCTAAACTTTTCCTTATCAAAAAAGCTCTCAACAGATATATTTTTAAAAGCAGCATTTAAACTTGTGAACAACTGGGGGAAATCTTCTTCCATTTTTGCTAACTTTATTTTCATATCTGCACGAGCATGTGGCATCTTTACATCAAAACGCATCGCTGGACATGCCTCATCACCAATAGCATTTAAATTATTATCATCCACAAAAGCGCGTAGTTGTCTTTCTCTCATTTGAATAAGAGGGCGAATGACTATAAGTCCATTTTCAGCCTTATATTTTGGAGCTAAACTTCGCATCTGACCGTTATATATAAAGTTCATAAAAAAAGCTCTCACAGGCATCATCTAAATGATGTCCAAGCGCTACTTTGTTACAGCCATTATCTTTGGCAGCACTGTATAAGTAACCTCTTCTCATTCGTGAGAAGAAGCTACAAAAAGAAGAATTTTTTCTAATTTTTTCTTTTGCTAATTCATATACTTTTGTATCTATTATTTTATATGGTATATCATATTCTTCACAATGCTTTTGTAAGTCAGTATAATTTTCACCCATTCCATACGACACAGTAACAGCTAAAAACTCAAACTTAAAAGGTGCACGGCGTTGTTGTTCTTTCATAGCATGAATCATCGTAAGAGAATCTTTTCCACCACTCAAACCAACAAGAATTTTATCACCTTCTTCTATAAGTTCAAACTCGGCGTTTGTTTTACCAAGTTTAGACATTATTTTTTTTTGAGAGTTTAACGGACAATCTTATCTACCATTTTCATAATAAATTCCGCAGAAATAATTGCACTCGACTCCATAAACTCATCAAATGAAAAACTAGCATCTGTGTCAGCTGTATCACTTATAGCCCGAAGTATAAAAAATGGAACTTCTAAAGACTTACAAACAACAGCAACAGAAGCACCCTCCATTTCTAAAGCATCAGCATTAAAGTGTTTAACAATATTATCTTTAACCTTAGAATCATGCACAAACTGGTCTCCAGTGGCTATGACACCTTCTTGCACAGTTTTACCGAGTTCACTTGCTACTTCTTTTGAAAGTGCGATTAAATCTTTGTCTGCTTCAACAAATACACTTCCACCAGGAACAAAACCCATAGGATGACCAAAGGCTGTAATATCTAGATCATGTTGCGCTAATTTTGTTGCTACAATTAAATCACCGATTTTTAAATCAGGATTAATTCCACCTGCAACACCAGAAAAAAGTAATGTATCACACTTAAAATACTGAATCATTGTAGATACTGTAAGCGTAGAAAACACTTTACCGATTTTTGAATATGCAACAACGACCTCTACACCATTGTATGTAGATTCATAGTACTCATTGTCAGCATATTTTGTAGTTTTATATGTACCTAATTTTTTTAAAATTGGAGCTATCTCTTCGGGCATTGCTCCCATAATTGCTATTTTCATTATACTATCCTTATATTTTAAATGTTTTAATTATTTCTTCGTAGTGAGGAAGTCTATACATTATATTTGCCTCAGCATCTACAATACACGAACCTCCCCAAAAACCAAGTCCATCTTCAAAACCAACACGGTTTACAAAAACTAGCTTTGCATCACAGTCTTTAGCTATACTTTTTAGAATTTTCTGCCAACTATCTTCAATCTCAAGTCCACTTGCTTTAAAACCACGAGCCGGAGATGCAGCAAGTGCTAAGATTAAACTTGGATTTTCTTTTACTAGATTCTTATGCATAGAGTCATGCCACATGTCTTCACAAACAAGCATAGATACTTTTCCAAAAGTTGTCTCAAAACTCTCGAAAATATTTCCAGCTTTAAAGTAGCGTGCTTCTTCAAACATTCCGTAATTTGGTAAATGAAGTTTATCATGTTGAGAAAGTAGTGCTCCCTTAGAGAAATAAAGTGCTGTATTTTTAAATACATTTTTATCTCGTAAAGCAGCACCTACACAAATATCTACATTTTCACTTAGTGTAGCCAATGCATCTAGTTCAGAAATATCCCATGCATCTTCATAAAGCTTGTCTTGTAACATATAACCATTTAAAGCGAGTTCTGGAAATACTATTAAATCACTATCTGCTTGATATTCAGCTACTATTGATAGTACTGCATCTAGGTTTGAGCGATTTAATTTAGGAGCAGTCTGCGCTAAAGTGACATTCATCTTAGCTACGAATTTCCTCTACAACTTTTAAAAGAGATTCCATATCTGAAACATTTATAGTTTTAAGCTCTTTTGCAATTCTACGGTTAAGACCTTTAAGTACAGCGCTATTTCCAAATTCTATAGCTAAATCAAGTGACGAGGCAACTGCTAAAATCGATTGCTTATACTTTACAGGAGCAACAAGTTGTTCTTTTAAAAGCTCAATTGCATCTGCTTTTGTAGTATAAGGTTTTGTAGTTACATTAGAAATAATTGGCGCTTCAAAAGTATCATGTAGCATTTTATCCATTAATGTACCAAGAGGATCCTGAGCAGAACTTAACAACTCACAATGAGAAGCAACAGACATATCTAAAAGTAATGCACGCTTAGCACCAGCATCTTTAAATGTTTGCTCCAAGCTAATTAAATCAGACTTCATACCAGCTACAACTAACTGACCATCTTGGTTGTAGTTAGCAGGCCAAACTTTTTTACCTTCTGCTTGCGCATCTGAGCATACTTTTTCAACTGAAGCGTCATCAAGTCCAACAAGAACCATCATACCAGCATCTATAGAATCACAGGCTTCTTGCATGTACTTACCACGATTATGAACAAGTTCAATTGCATCTACATAATCAATTGCACCACTCGCACAAAGTGCTGAAAACTCACCAAGAGAATGACCTAAAAAAAGTTCGGCTTTTACCTCTGGACACGCATCTTTAAAAAGTTTATATGCAATCATTTGTACTAATAAAATAGCAGGTTGCGTATATGCTGTTTGGGCTAATTTCTCATTTTCTTCAAAAATTAAAGCTTTAAAATCAACACCAATTCTTCCTGAAGCCTTAGCAAACATTTCCTTTGCTATTTCAGAATTTTCATAAAAATCTTTACCCATCCCAACTGCTTGAGAACCTTGACCTGAAAATATCATTGCTATTTTTTTATTTTCCATTTAATTTCCTATTATAAATATTTTTTATTGTCTGCTATTTTTTTTCTAAGTGTATTTCTATTTAATCCCAATTTATCAGATAATTTCAACTGCGACTTAAATTTTTTAAGACCTGATTTAATCAAAGGAACCTCATAAAGATACAAAAAATCACGATAATCACTATTTGAACCAATCTTATCAAATAAAAATTGTTCCATTATAGCCATTAATTCAGTATCTTTTATATCTTGAAGAAGGTAAGCAATCATAACTTGTCGCTTGAGTGAGTGCGCATTATTACTAAGGTCTGCTACAAAACTTTCCCTATTTAACTCATTTTGAACACCAAATAAACTCGATGCTTCTTTACAAAAGATAGATATCAATTCTGTCACATCTTCTTCTCTTTGTACTAATGGTGGAATGTCAAATTTCACACTAAATAAATCATCTAGAATCTCATTATCCAAATGGTACTTTGCAGTTGCTACCACTCTAATATTATTATTGTTAATCGTATCTATAAGAGTTAGTAAATTTGGGGAATTTTGTAAGTTTGTAATTATGACATCACTATTGCTTTTCAAGGTGCTAAGTAATTCATCAAACTTTAGTGCATCTATTATTGGAGCATTAGGGAGTATATATTGAGCGATACTTTTCTTACCAACACCACTTTGACCTGTAATGAGAGAGTTTACACTAAGTGTTTTTAAGAGCGTTGCAGTTTTAAATGCCTCTTTAGAGGCATCTGATACTGCTATAAAACTAGTGACAACCACACCCTGTACCACAACTCTCACCCTCTTCAGGTTTGTTTTCAGCAGGTATTCCAGTCATAACTTCTTCAGCAGAAGCATCTCTGATATTATTGATAGTAACTGAAAACATTAAAGCTTTTCCAGCTAAAGGATGATTAAAATCAATAGTGATATTTTCCTCACCTATTTCTTTTACTATTACCTGTGTAGTAGCACCATCTTCACCTTGACCGTATAAAGTCATTCCAACTGCTAAATCAATTCCTGCAAATTGATCTTTAGGTACTTCTTGAGAAGCGTCATCGTTAAATTCACCATAAGCATCAGCAGGTTCAACAAGAATATCAGCTTTTTCACCAATAGCCATGTTTACAATTCCATTTTCTAAACCAGAAATGATTTGACCTTTACCAAACATAAATACTAAAGGTGCTCCACCCATGTTACTGTCAACAACTGTATCTCCATCTTTTACTTCATATTCAATTGATACGATTTGATTTGCTTCTATTGCCATTTTATTAAGCCTTTTATTTTATTTTTTGAATTTTAGCATAAAACATTTAAAGTGATTTTTATACGGATGGGAATCTATTTTTCATTCTTAATTCAATCATATCGTAAGCATTATAGCACCTCTATACACAATAGTCTATACCTATGTTGAAAGCTTCTTGAATAAGAGGTACAAAAAGAGGTACAAGTTTGTAGAACATATCTAAGCATATAAAAATATAACTTATTTATTGCCCTGCTTCTTCAACACCCTTCCCCACCTCTCAGCAATTTCCGCCCAATCATCCACGCATTAAACGCATTAATTCATTCGCTCTATTTGGTCTGCTTCGCCCAACGAGGAATCTAGCCCCTCAACACTTGCAGTTTGCATAGTCAAACGCTTTTAAAGCAATCCACATCTTCACCCAGCTTTTAAGAAACACCACTCACACCCATTTGGTAGCTCATCTCAGCTAAAACCTCTTGCTTATCAAGTGGAAGTTCGTTTACAAAGGCTCTCTGCGTTCAAGTTCTTTTACCTTTTGAATAAGTCTACTTTTTGGTATCATTTCTGATTCTTCTTTAGAGAGTGGTAATTTTGTGCCATAACCTATAGTATCAAATCCTAAAGTATCTTTGTATACTTCGCCACGAAAACCCTCATTTTGTTTAATTGACTCTATTAGTTTTTCCATTTTCTCATCCTTTTTAGCTAATGCTTGTGATTTTTCTTTAGAACCTATGCTTGAACCGAAAAAGAAATTTACAATTGCTTGACGCTCATTAAATAGATTTCCACCATAGCTACACCGATAATATTACTTGCTATGGCAATAAGACTCGCATTATCTTTTAAAAAATATACTAATGCAACATTTACTACAACAAGTAAAGCAATGATAGGAAGATTTCTATTGATGATTTGATTCGCTATATCATCAGCCATATTACTTTTACTCTGGTATGTTTGATGAGCCTTATTGTATTTAGCTTCGTTATGCCGATTAGCTTCTTTTTGGGAATCTAAGATAAGCTGCAGCTCTTTAAAATCTAACTCTTTTATTTTCAACTCAGACATCTTTAATTATTGCAATCTCTCTAGGTGATAATTCACTAGGTTTTTTACTTAAATCAATACCAGTTACTTTTTTTATACCCTCTTTTACACAAGTCCTCACCATTATCCATAGATTAAATCTTTAATAAAAACCTATACCCATGCCAGCGAGAGCTGTTCCTATTCCTAACATCTAATTTCCTTTGTTTACCTCTTTTCAAGGATATCCGAGAGATTCCACTTTGTAGACCAGCAGAATTTCTCGTCTATATGTACTTTTCCATTTGAAGATATACCTCTTTTGAGACAAACTCTTCTCGCACCTCTTTCATTGTTGGAGATTGCCCCATTCTCGTTTTTAATTGTATGAGTTCTTGTGATTGATAACCCAGCTTTTTTCCCGTAGGCTTCCTCAACTTCTTAGAAAGATGGTTAAGGAGTGATTGGTTTTCTTTTCATTCATAAACTTTTCTAAAGTCTCAAGCTTTTTAAAGCTTGTTGTTTTATTTATCTCTTCACTCTTAGACACGGAATTGCGCATTCCTGCACAACCCATGTCAATTAAAGTGCAACTACAATACCTCCGGGGGTAACCATCCAGCTCTTCCATTACAGTGCTTTCCTTCTTTTAGAAAGGCCTCCAAGCCTTCCAGCTAAATAACTTATTTCCAATCCACATCAATGCAGAGAAACACCACACGTCTTTTTTTTTCGCACACAAGTAAATAGTTCTTTATCTATTTGCCATTTGAGACTTCAAACTGTACCTAAGCGTTTTCACAAGCTTCATCGTGTTTTTCACAACATTCTCCCCAATGACCACTTCTTAAACGAGTCGAACCAGCAAGTGCATTTATTTGTATTGCAATTAGCGCTTTGAACCACTTAACTAAACTGCTCATAGTTTAGTCCTAGCATCCACCCTCTTGCTTAATATGCCAGCATACTTTGTTACCATATCTGAAATGTCTATTCCAGCAATGTTAGCTTCACGCCTATCTTTGTTATTACCCAGTCTGTACTAATAAGATGAGGCTAATGCTTCACTATTTATAGTATCTTGAGCTTGTTTAGCTAACTCTTCAGTCGTAAACTCATCTTCTAATACAATAGCAGTAGGGTATATTTCTGTACCACCTACTAATGCTTCTTGTACTTCTTTATAGTGTCTGTTACTTGGGTCATTAGGAATTGACATAGAGTTATCTACTAAGTAACCGTTGCCTTGTTTTTTAATTGTTGTTATCATTTAGTCTTCCTTTCATAGTTCTGCATCTATCCTCCAATGATGGTATCATTCGTACTTTCTAATGGGAATGATTCCCCTGTTACTCTAGCTTCGTTTGCCTGAATGTAACCAACAATTCTGTTATTACTAAGATTTACTGAATAGCCTAACGAGGGTAGTAAGTATCTAATATTACCAAGTCTATATTTTAAGTTCGTTACAGTTATACTAGGACTAACTCTTTTTGAACAAGAATAACTTAAGCCAACAATTGGAGCCATTTGAACCATTATGAAAGTTTATACTTGCTCCGAGCATTCCAGTCTTCAGCCAAGAAAGCTTTTCATAAAATCTCTGACACAAACTCAATTCTAACCCTATAGGTCTTTGCTCAAATGGCGTTGCTACTGAGCACTCCTTCTAATTGGACTTGTGGCAAATCTAGCCGTACCTGTAAAATTTAAAAGATTAATAGCAATTGATAGCACAGTATTTGTCGCATTTATATTACCAAGAGTAAAAGTATATGAAACTTTTAAATGTTCCGTCAGCTTGTTTTAGAGGAATCTGTAAAGTGATTTGCTAAATTTACTTGAGAGTCTCTACTATTTCTTGTAGAAATAGTCGGGACAATTGTGAAAACTGCGTGATGCTGCTATATAAAAGCTTAATGTCATAGCTTTTCCACTATAAAATCTACCATCTAACTCCAGCGGCGTTCTTATTCCAAGCGTAATTGCCGCTCATTATTATCAATTCTCATTGAGACTGAACTTCCTTTGGGACTAGCGCCATCTCGGTATACAAACCCATTTGAAATGGTGTTTTGTAAGTAAGAACCTGTCAAGTGTATACTCTGCAAAAGAAGGGTTTGCAAAAAGTATTACCTCTCTGCCATATATCAAACCCACCATTTATAATAAGGTTCTTGAATCCTCCATTTTGAGCCAACTCTCCCTCATTAATCATTCTATTTAACTCTGAATTACTTCTTACTATCTTAGCCATTTGTATTCTCCTCTATTACTTCAATTCCTAAAGTTAACCATTCAGCTCGTGAGTTGAACTTCAGACATATTACATCATCTCTACCACCAAATGTTCTACTAGGGTTATAACCTCTACTACAAAGGCTTTTAATGGATTAACTATAACATTACCATCTTTATCAGTTGTATCATTTAAAGGTGGTAGTATGTTTACGTGATAGCCCGTTAATGCTACCATCTCGTTATACTCAAATCCTTCTGAGTCAATAAGTAGTGTATTTCCTGTTGGTTTGTGTATTTTATCTATTAAATCGTATATCATTATGCTAATCCTATTTCTGTAGAGGTAGAGTGCTTTGTCGCTGTGGAATTCTGAAGGTTTTTATGTGTCCGTTACATATTATATAAGCCGTCACCATGTTCCACCTATTCCTGTGTAAACTGGCGTTCCAGTTGGTTAGCTGTTACTACTTTAGAAGCTGCTTCAACACCATCTTTTTGAGTTAAATGAGATTTGTCCCATCAAGAACTTAACACACTATGCCTTATTGGCACATTAGCTTCCCAATTTTGAGAAATAAATGAACTCCCATAATATCCATGCACAGAAGTAGTACTTCCCAGTTGTGCTAAAGTATTTAGGAGACCCCTTATGTCACCACAGCTCACTATTAACAGCTGCAGTTTGACCAAACATATCAAAAATCACATAAGATGGTAATGCTTGCAGTTTGTAAAGGTGCATTGCCATTATAAGTAACATTACAAGCATCAGCACTCCGAGTAACAGCAGTAGTAGTCGTAGGTATATGGGATGAAGCAAATGGTAGTTGCTCTAATTGAAACATATCCACATAAACTGATGATAGTAGTAGCAATTATATTACTTATAAAAGAGTACACTCTACTAAATATAGATGTTTGGATTAGTGTAAGTAATTGGAACTGATAGTAAGAACCAACCATTAGCCAATTCTTTAACTTCTCCTGTTGTTATAGTTTTAGTAGAGAACGTGAAAGCAAGGGTGCATTGTTACTGCTCCATCACCACCAGTGCCACTTATACTCTCAAACCAGATAACATCACTATCTTTATACTTAGCCTAGCACACTAGCTGTATAAGTACCTGCTGTCGCTACACCAGCGCAGTACACAATAATGTTTCACCTATTGTGCCATCTGCAGTAAATAAACCAGCCAGCGTAGTCCCCCATCAGGGGACGGATTGTTGTATCTGTTGAGTAGAGTGGTTCTATTCAGTGTATAGTTTGAGGGTATGCTTGTTTGCAATCATTCATTCAGTACTAGCGCCCTCAATCAACAGCCCATCTTTCTCAAATCTAGGTTCATCTATAGCACTATATTTAAGTACCACCATATCTATGTGTAAGTAGCTGTAGTAGCTCTACTAAAACTAACACTTCCAACACCAGCTTTCATAGACAAGTCATTTTGTGAGTGGCAAGTCTAATAGAGGATTGTTTATGTTTCCAACTGAGCCCCTAAAGGGACATTTATTATCCAATAACCTGTAGTGGATGATGGGTCTTGATTTGTCATGTGGAACACCCCCATACATAGAAGTTACCACTAAGATACGTGCTTTGTCCTACCGTGCTTGACATGCTTGCAGCCAGTTCCCCTTAAGTTTGCTGACCCACTTTTGGCGAGCAGAAGTAGAAGCTTCTAGTGCTTTGTCTATCGTTGTTTGTGCATCAGCCTTACTTGATAGCTAAGGTGTTGTTTTCACTAGCCTGAGTATTCATCTAGGTAAGAGTTTTCTTCTGATAATCTATTTCATATCTTGACTGAATGTCACTTTGGGGTTTGTCTCGATGGTGTTTTTGTAAACTGGTCCAATAACTGTTGGCATTATAAAATTCCTTTGATTTGGTAAAGGCTGTGCCCAACACTGCATTTGTGATATTAAAATACTGAAGCTCTGGTAGTATCCAAAAGGTTAAGTAGATTTTCTAAAGTTGAGTCAGTACTTTCATCCATGATGAACAAATCACAAGCTAAGTCCAACTCTTTAAATCTTCTTCTTACTTTATTTGGACACCACTTGTTTGAACATTCACTTCATAATATCTAGGTTTAAAGCTGTTTGAATGCACTAAAGTCGTGTTTCCAAACACATCGGTATCTTTAGTAGAGTATGATTCTTGACCAAGGGTTTATTCCGTATCCTGGCATCTCCGATATAGTGATGTTCTTCCCCGACTAACCGACCGCACTTTGCTATATCTCGAGCATTATTAATTGTAATAGAGAGTTCCATTTATGTGTATAATGGAATATCATCTATGTAGAATTGATGGCAATAGTGGTTTTCATTAAAAGCATACGTGCAGAAAGTCAATGATTGCTTTTGTATCGATAAGTTTCGATAGTTTTTGTATAAACTACTTGGCTAGAAGTGTTATCTGTTAATGTAATTTCAATATCTGTTGCAAATAATCCAAGAAGAGATAAGGTATCAAAATTTGAGGTGTCGATTGTAATTACGATTGACTCGGCGTTCTCTGTTTGCGTTTGTGTTTCGTTATCTAGCATTGCGAAGTAATTAGTAGGTCGTATTTTAGTAGCCATACTCTTGCATCTGGAAGTTTTTACGGTAATCAAGCGAGGGTGCACATCTGTTGTGTTTGTTGCATTAGTTCCAGCGTATTTGTAAATGAAATGCGCATCTCTTGACTCATCCCCATGGTTAAATACAGCCCCAGAAGTCCATAGCGATTCACTCTCTGTGGAGATTGAGTTGCTTACGTACCCCTATTATCTTGTTTTGGAGTATTTTCATTATATTGCCTTAATTTTCATAGCATTACCACCATCCTGTAAGCTGTCTTAGTAGGAAGTTCATTTGCTTTAATTCATCTTGCATGATTAAACATATAGGCACATCTGATTTTTGTGAGGCTTCGAGTTGATGAAGAAGCGCTTGGTGCTGAATTTGAAACTGATGATTTTCCCGAGTCTTTGTGCATTTCAAGAGCGTTAAACAATGAAGGGTTTTTATCTATCATCCATTTAGGTGCGACCCATTCATCTTCGTGAACTATTCCCGCTTTGTTTGAAGCCACTACTATCTACTGACCTATTCACATTTCCAGTGAATCCACCTTGTGCATAATTACCACTTCTTATCGGTGCATTAGGGAATCTATTTCAGCAGTCATTAGCACTGTAAAGACAGAAGCCAGAGCTCCGATGGCGTTAATGTGGACAGTCTATTTAATACTATTATTTAACCTATCTGCCTTGGTTTCTACAATAGGCGCAGCTACAATTGTTGTTGTAGTGGTCCTATCCGCAACAACATTTACAATAGGTGCTGGTAGATTATTAATCGCATCATTAAGCCCGACAATTGCTGAAACAGTACCTTGAGTAAAGACATCAATATTTGATAGATCTCTTTCATCAAGATTTGTAAGAACACTTAAGTCATTCATTCCGCTTGCTATACTAGTAAGACTAATCCCTTCGCTACCCGGACCCATTAACTTTGCAATCAGAACTTAAACCATTTGACCCTAGAGTTAATTCTGCATTTTTGTCATTAACCTCTGTTGCTACTCCCCGATATAACAGATTTTTTTTCTTCATCACTCAAAATTCCATCAGAAAAGGCTTGATTGATAGAGCCTAAAAATACATTCATTGACTCGAGTACATCTACTGTCTGTATCGCTGTATTTTCAAATATACTAGCTTGTGAACCAACGGATAGCATGTGCGAAGGCATAGTCAGAAGAAGAAGAAAAGTTTGACGAATCCCCCAGGTAATTACTTGCCGAATCTATGAAAGTATTGTAGGCATCATGTGTATTGAGAACCTATATTTTACATCAAGAGGAGTTACTTATCAAATCATCACGTTTTGAGATAGCATTAAATAAAGCATCCTCATAAGATAAGCTATTAAATGAGAGATGGATTTCCCAATAGAATTTAGCGATGAAATATTGTTATTAATACTATTTAAGGAAATGTGTCTTCAAACTTAAACACAAAAATTTCTAAAGCTTGTGAAACTTCTTCTATTGCATTTACTGTTTCGATGGTCGTATCGTTTAAAATCATTAAAAGCTGTCGTTAACATCGCCTACTATTGTATATGTATCGGCGTAATTACCTGGGTCTGAAAAGAGGGTTTCCATTTAGATTTTCTATTGCTTGTGTAGTTTCATCTATATTTGTCTCAATATTTGAAACGAAGTCTTTTAATTCTTCCACAGTTGGTTCTAAATCAGGTTTTTACAATATCTCCAAAGTCAGATTTTATTGCTTCAATGGTTGGAGTATTTTTTATTTTTTTTTTTCATATGCTTTGTCAATGTCAGCTAATAATTTATCTGTAAAATCTAGCACCATGTCCAGTATCGAGTACATTATCCCAAGATTTACCTAATTCAGTTGCAGCATCTGATGTAAATTCTGCACTTTTTCTCGTAGCTTCCACTAAGTAGTTTCCACCAATATCTACATTTCCTAGATCTAGGTATGACAACTCTTGCATGTTCCCACCAAGAGCATTTACCCCTTTTATGGCTAGGTTTACTCCTCCTAAAATTCCGTTTATTACAATTTCAAAACCTTTTATTTATAGAGTCCATCACAAATTCAAATGTTTCAAAGCAATTGCTCCAAACACTGCATTAAAAGCTGTTCCAAAGTCCACCAAAAGCAACTTTGCCTAAACCACCAACTACAGAAAAGTAGTCCCCTAATGTTTCAATGCTATCGTATGCACTTCCCATACTTTGAACAATGCCTTTTATCGAATCTATTGCGTATAAGGAGAATATAGAGCTAGATTCAAGCGTATTGCTAAAGGCTTCACTCCTCGTATTCACCAACAACTGTAACCATTGCTTTTAAATAATCGAAGACACCGCTATCCATCAGGTTTTTTTGAAAGATAGTCCAATTGTCTTGCATATGTTTGAGAATAAGCCCATTCCATGTTTTAGACTGAGCTTCCATCGCACCTTCATATTTGGGTTAAAGATTGAAGACAAAGTGCTTTCTATTATTGCGCTGTTATTTGCAGCAATTGTTTTGTCTCATTCTCCACTGGCACTCGTCCATGAGGTATTTAATTTCATCGCCCATAACAGAAGCTCTAATACCAAATTCTTTAAGTCTTTCCGTTTTCCCCAACTACTGCATCAGCCATTGCTTCTACTGCTTGTTGAATATCTTTACCATTGCTGCACCAGTATCGCCTAGTGTTCGTAGTAGTCCTTCTGTGGGGTCTAGTCCATAGGCTCTAAGACTGATAAAACTTGATGTAACTTTTTCAATGTTAAAAGGTGTTACAGAAGCAAAATCTTCAATCCATTTCATAGATTGTTCTGCTTTATATGCACTTCCTTCTATTGTTTTTAAAGTTGCATTAAACTTTTCAAAACTTGCTGCTGTCCTTACAAAACTACGTGCGGTATTGCTTAAGACCTCAAATGCTTTATTAACTACATAGATGGCAGCCGCAGCCTGACCTATCTGCATAAGTCTTTTTGAATAGTTTGTGGCATCTTTATCGACTTTTTTAACAGAAGTGCCAGTTTCTTATCAAACTCTTTTCTAGTGACGATTAATTCACCCGTCGCACTATCAATTTTTATTCTTATTTTGAGTGTCGTTATTCATCGGGATAACCTCATATTGTTATTTGGTCTTTTTCTGAGTTAACCCAAACATTGCCCATGTGTATAATAACTGGGGTCCATTCTTTAATATCAAAATAATTCCACTCCAAAAAGTCTTTAATAGCTTCATATTTTTTCCCAACAACACCCATAGCTGAGTATTCAAAAGGTATTTGAAGAAATAAACGAGTAATCGTATGTAGTTCAACATCATCATCATAAAACAGTCTTTGATAAAACATTTTCTTTCACTTCCCTTTTTTCTTCAACTGATAAACTTAACTCACCAGTTCCTTTTGCATTTTGTTCGCACCAAATTAAAAGACTTCTTAGTCTCTCTTCTTTAGCTTTCCCAGCTCTTCATCGCACGTATTTATGAATTCATAGAAATTACCATTATTTTCGTAAAACTTAACAAACCAATTCGATATCTTTCTTACTTCCTTTTAGATTTGTAAAAACCGATTCTTGTTTAACTCTTCAAAACATACATTTTTGTTTCTTTATTTTTTGCTAACTCTTTGAGCGTATCAATTTGTTTTGTGTTTTCTCAAAATACTTTAGCTCTAATTCTTTATCATCTAATTCAATGCTAATTTCTATAAACTTTCTGTTGTTGCTATCTAATTTTAATTTCATAATATTTCCTAGTAATTTTTAGTAGTTTTTAAAGTGCTGGGAACTACTAAAAACCCAGCGTGATTAAATGCTTGTGACCACATCAACTCAAAATGGGACGAACTTGTGGCATCTTTTGTACATCTAAAGTCCTTAGTAATTGACAATTTACCGCTATCATCACTTTCGTTGTTACTAAGTGGTCTTGCAGAATCAATCGTTAATGTAACTGTTTTACCAGTTCCAGTTCCCAATGTAATCACGATAGTTTTTAATGCTTGACTTGCTAAGTCTGCCCATGCTGAATCTGCTGAGTCTCTATAACCCGTTAAAGATATTTTAGGGTCAAAGTCTGTTCTCTCGTATTGAGCTAAACCTACTGCATAAATATCTTGAATCTCATTGTTTAAATCAAAGTCAAAAGACTTAAGATTAAAAGTTGTTCCATCTTCTGTGACTGCAGAAATCTTATTCACAATGATTAAGGCTTCATTATCAAGCGTAACAGTAGGATCTCGCTTCTGCAACATCTGCAATGTCTGTATAACCGCTTGCATTAAACTCTACGATAGCAACTGAGCCAACCGTACCGCTTAGTTTAAAGTTACTTACGATTCCGTCAGCTACTCTTTTCTACCATCTGTGTAAACGATAACCTGTGCAGGCGTTAGCGTTCCATGATTTGGTGTATATGTGTAGTCACTTATTCCAGCAACACCGCTAAGCCCACTCGCTTTAAGTAAATCATCAATTGCAGGTGCAGTTTCAGGTGCAACTCCCGATTTGTCGTTACTTCTAAGTTTCTGCTTTTGATTGCAAAAGTAGTAGTTGTATGTTCAGGGTCGATATAGGACTTAGTGTTGCCTAGTTGCCCGTCAAGCTCTTTTGTAGTCCTCAGACTTAATGTCTGGCGAAATACTAACTTTTTTCAATGTTTACAACATTAGATGCTACTGGAACACCACCATATTTAAATAAAACACTATTTTTGTTGTGTCAATTAATGCCATTGTTATTCTCCGTTAAAATGTTTTGCACACTCATTCGTTGTGCCAAAGGACTTTTGATACTTATCCTCAGATGAGTACCAAAAGGAACCTATTTGCTTGATTCCTGCATAATTTAATCGTGCAGGAATTTCTTCTTGAATTTCTTCTTTTTCTTAGCCATTCTAAACTCCTATTTTCACTTTAAGATTTGTAATCGGTGATAGTTTCACATCAACTTTAACTCGTAAAGACCACCACCTTGAAGTTCTGCTAAAGATAAACCACTTTTTGAAGCGAATGTAGTACCTAGAACACCTTTAAAGCTAAACCAATTGGATGAATAATATAAAGTGATTTTTGTTCCATACTCTTCTTTACCTGCACCATTACCAGACTTCGCTGATTTGTCATACTATGAGGGGGTCTTTGATGTTTTTCTGACCAAATGCAAATGCACCATCTTCTACCAAAGAGATGATTCCATCAGTCATAGTGTCATCAACAATGATAGGAGTAACCTTATTTAAAAACATAAGTAGGTGTATCAGATTGAACAACCTGTGTGATTCCATTGACTACTACCGTTACTTGACCATACTTCTCTGTGATAATCTCACTCGCGATTGTTCCATCATCTTGTTTCTCGATAACATCAAAAGAGTAGTTGAGCTCATATACGCATTTGCAAGTTTTCCAACACCCATGTCTTTTTTAAGTTTTCTTGCACTTGTTATAAGGGTCTTTGATAGGTTAGCTAAGCCATCACCGATTGTAATTGCAGCAATATCACTCATCCCACTAATCGTTGCCGATATAATTCTATTCCATTGCGTAGCCCAAAACATACCCACCCTTTGTTAAGTACTAGCTCATTAGGCTTTGTAGCATTAAGTAATTCTTTGAATCGTTCTAACAGCCCACCATTGATTGCCATAGAATGTCTTTACAATTGCTTCATCAAATAAAGGCTCAATAGCAGATACAACCATATCGCTGGCATCACCAAAGTTTTGTTCAACCCATGTGCTGTCTACAACTCCAACGGTTAAAGTAGATTGAACATTATCATAATCAAGTGCATCTAAGAAGTTTTTTGCACCTTCGCTTGCACCTGTTACTATTCCTGAGTTTATAAGTCTATCTACCTCTGTAGATTTCTCAAAAGCTTACTGATTTCCAATTATTGTTTTGGATTACATCTTGAATTGTTGCCATTTTCTTACCTTTTTATTTTCTTTTTATCTTTTAAGGAATAAAGTCTTGGTTATTACCACCACTATTCCCACTCCCACCTGCTCCACTACCCTCACCATCGTTTCCTTTGGCTTTGAGTAGATGAGGCTTGACTTCAAAAAACTTAGCTAGAGATCCATCTGCAATAGTTAGAGAATTGTCTCCGTCTTTGTAAGTAAATTTTTCACCATCTAGCTTAATGTTATTTCTTGCAAAACTACTAACGAGCTCATTGTCAATCACATCAAACTGCCTCAACCTCATTACTAATAACTGCATCGGGATTTTAAGTGATTCATTTTCACTCTCTTAATCGCTTCGATTCTTGCTTGCGTCTGAGTAGAAGATTCTTTAAGAGTCTCTAACTCTTTAACAACTTCATTTCTCCCATCTTCTTTAGCTTTTTAATCTGCGTGTCGTAATTCGCTATTTCTGCTTCATGTTCTTCTTTTGATTTCAAAGCAACTTCTAAAACACCTTTAACTTCTTTTAACTCAAGTCTTTGTTTTGGCATTTTCATCGTTTTCTCTTTTAGGCTTACTGAGATTTCATTATCTATCTCCGTTGCCACCTCTTGCGATATTTTCCCTGCCTCTTGCAGTTCACTTAGTTTTTAAACATTTCAAGCCTCCAGCTATCAAATTGCGAGCCCTTTAGCGCTACTTTTTGCGAGATTTCAACGATTTCCATGCAAAAAATGAGTAAATAATAAAAAAAACATTCATAAGGTTTATAAATATGGAATATTTACAAAGATGGCAGTTTGCAGCAGAATGCCTTTGATGGCTTAGACGTGATAGTCAATAGCTTAGTTAAGAATTTGGTAGAGAACATGATGATAAATTTGTGCGAGCAGACAAGAGCTTTCTTATTATGTGAGGTATATTAAGCCTAAAGCTAAACAATTTGTTTCTTACCTCTCACAAAAGAACATTAACCGCTCTATTAACAATAATGTTTTAAAGCTCATACTCCAAGACGTAGACAAAAAAGGCAATGCGATAGATATTTTTATGCAAAACTTTGCAATGAATGCAAAAGTAAGAGGAGTTAATCTTTGTTTAGTTGATATGCCTAAAGAAAAAGCACCTAATCTTAAAGAGCAGATAGAAAAGTGATTGCTTAACATATTCCAGAGGGGGGAGGGTGGGGGAGGGGGGGGTGGAGGGGGAGTGTTAATGAGGGAGGGTGGGTGGGGGGGGAGTGAGTGAGGGAGGAGATGTGAGGAGAGTGAGAGGGTGGTGGGTGGGG
>JAUZSC010000030.1 GCA_030949825.1 Sulfurimonas sp. | reverse complement strand
AGACCACTGCACAGTAAAAAAACAAACTAAATCTCTTAAAACCCCTTATATTAAGTTATTTAAAGCCATTTATTTGCTATAATTACACCACGAATTTAAAGATATTTTAAGCTAAAAGGCAATAATTTGGCATTTCAAGAGAATACTCCAACATTTACAGATTATGCTGTTAACGATAGACTTCAATATGTAGATTCATTTCTAAAAGAGATAGATAGTATAATAGATTTTAGAAAGTTAAAACCTATTTTAAATAAGAATGGTATCGGTACAAAGAATGTTTGTGGAGTAAAAGCTTATGACAATATCCTTATGTTTAAAAATATTACTCTTGCAAAAATTCTATGACCTGAGTGACGAAAAAGGTTGAAGAAGCACTTTATGTAAACTTACTGTTTATGAAATTCGTAGGTTTAAGCCTAGAGGACTTAGCTCCTGATAGTACAACCATAGGTAGATTTAGGAACTCTTTGATAGATACTAAAATATATGATAAGCTATTTAACCATGTAAATAAACAACTAGAAGATAAAGGCTTAATAGCTAAAAGTGGTAAATCAATTTTAGTAGACGCAACTTTAATTAAATCTTTGAATGATGGAGTTAAAGATAAGGATAAAGAGCAAAGAAATGCCAATAGAGTAAAAGTAGAAGAAGCCAATAGAACCCTTGACTTACAAATAAATGAAGAACTCAAGAAAGCAAAACCATCAAGAAAAAAAGTAGATAAATTATTACGAAAGAAAGAACATAACTCAAGAACATTTAAAAATCAAGAGCTAGATGAACTACAAGGCATAGATACTAAAGATATCGAGACCTCAAAAATATTATAGAAAATAGCGAAGATAGTTATGATCAAACCGACAAAGTAGATAAAGAGGTAAGAACAGGATATCAAACTGGTACAAAGCAATATGCAACAGGATACAAGGGACACATAGCAACAGACTCAGACTCTGGTGCAATACTAAAACCAATAATGACATTTGCAAATACATCTGACATATCAGTTGTCCAAACCATCGTAGAAGAGCTGGAAGATATAGAAGCATTCTATGGAGATAAAGCATACAAGTCTAAAGAAGTAGATGAACTATTAGAGAAGAATGAAATAGAAAATGAGATTTGTCTCAAAGAGACACAGAAGATGACTAAGGATGAGAGAGCAGCACAAAGAGAGATAGAAAAACCAAAACATAAAATCAGGGCAAAGGTTGAACATAGCTTTGCGCGTCTAAAACCCAAATGAAATATCATACCAGTAGGTATATTGGATTAGTCCGCAATAATATGAATTTTACAATAGCTTGCTTAGCCTCAAACCTAAAACTATTTGCCCATAAACAAATAGCCTTACGAAAAGTAAGAAATAGCTAGGAAATATGATAAGAAATAAAGGGTATTTAGATAACTTTAAGGGTGAGAAACAATTTATGATGAAAATTAAGCAGATATATTTTAGAGATTTCAAAAAAATATTTTAAAATTAGGATTGGGGTAGTGTTTGGGGTTGTGCTGTGGTCTCACAAGACGAAAATAAACTTTAAAGTTTCTAGCCTTTATAAGTCTTGATGAGCGTGAAAAAACTTTATAGTTTTGCATCAGGTTATTTACAAGTGCTTTTTTAGAGTCTATTTTAAGATATGGGGTCAAAATATTTTTAGCATTTTGAATATCTTGACGACTTTCTTTTGTAAATAAGTTTTTTGCTACTTGAAATTTCTTATTAACCCAACTTCATCATCTAAAATTAAAAAAGACCTATATTCAGGGCTTTAAAGCCTTTTAAAATATTTTACCTGTACCACATCTATATTATTCTATAAAAGTTTTAGTAACATCTCCTGCTCCGTATTTAATCTCAAGTGCATCATAAATCTCTTTTTGCTTCTCATTTAATTCTGAACTTTGTCGTATATAGAGTGTTGAGCCATCTTTACACTTCATACTGGTAGTAATCCTTTTTTGATTTCTCAGAATATGCCTTATCGTATCCCAACTATAGTGAATACCTTTTTGTTTAAGTTTGTACCTTATTGTATGGATAATACTATAAGCTAAAAGAGTAATAAAGAGATGCCCATCTACTCTAGTCTGTGTTTGATGAAATATAGGTCTTAATCCTAATTCAGACTTTAAACTCTTAAATACTGATTCTAAATCAGTAAGTGTTGTATATGTTTTCCATAGAGTCTTCTCATCCATTGTTTGGTTATTGGTTCTAAGACAATAGATACCATTAATAGCACTTTTATTATCAAGTGTCTTCTTCTCACTCCAAGTTATATCTATTGCATTATAGCTATCTGGGTCTTTAGTGACAGTAGTTGAATAGTATTGAGATATAGATGGATATTTCTCTTTGAGCCTTCCTATGGTCTCTATCACCTTATCATAAGCCTTAGTTCTTCTTTTGAGAGAGAGTCCATCTTTTAAATATTGTAGCTTCTCTATAAAAAGAGTTTGTACTCTTTTTGCATAGCTTCCTCTTTAGCCTCTCTAGCAGTAGAGTGTATAAATAACTTAGTCTCTTTAGTTTCTTCATTGACAACCTTCATAGCTCTTACTATAGCATTGTCATTTTTATCTAATTTTACAGGAGTTGATTTCTCTTCATCAAACTGTTTATTGCGTTTTCTGCTGACAACTAGGTATTCATAGCTATTCTCAATAAGATAATCAATATTCTCCTGCGATGCTATACCAGCATCCATAATCAATAATGATTTATGAGAGGATAAAAGGTTTTTTTCTTTTTGAGGAACTTTCAATTTATCTAACATCTCTTTAAATGTTGTGGCTTCACCAATATTCCCATCAAATATCTCACTCTTTCTTACAAACCCACTACTATCAATCATTACTGCTAGAGTAATGATTTTAGCATCACTTCTTTTTTCCTTACTTCTTCCTCTTTTAGCTTTCTCTACTCCCTCAACACCACCTTCAAAGTATGTGTTAGTAAGGTCATAAAGAGTTCTTGTTTCATCATACTCAAATATTGCTTTTTGGGTAGTAAGTGCCTAACCAAAATTAATGACATAAAACTGGATTGAAAAATGCTTAGAGAAATATATGAGATATATAAGCCTAAAACAAGAAGTAATACAGCAATTACAAGAAGTTATAAAAACAAATAAAAAACATAAGAGTAGAATGAGAGCTCAAGCACTTCTATTGAGTAATCAAGGGAAAAAAGTTCAAGAAATAGTAGAAATAATTGGATATTCACAAAGAACACTCTATCGGTGGTTTGATAGATTTAATCAAGATAATATAAGTACAGTTCATGAGTTGGCAGGTAGAGGGAGAAAGCCTAAATTAACAATAGCTAAACATGAGTCTTCAATCAAGATGTATATAAAAAAACTATAATGTAAATGAGATTCTATTAGCCTTAGAAAAAGAGTTCACTACTCTTGAAGTAAGCAAACGAACTTTAAAAAGATTTTTAGAAAGATTGGTCTTAGCTATAAGAGAGCTAAAAAGGTCATTATGAAAAATAGTAAATGGAAAAACTATTTCGATAAGTTTATTCAGCTTAAAATGCTTAGAGAATGGGTAAAAGAAGGACTTTGTGAACTCTCCTTTTATGATGAAAGTGGTTTTTCACTTAATTCAAATATTCCGTATAGATGGTCGGCAGTTGGGACACCTGCACTTATCCCATCAATAAGATTTACAAAAAGAATTAATGTACTTGGATTTCTTAATACAGATAAAAAAGTGTATTTTATAAAATGCTTACTGGAAAAGTTGATACTGATGTTGTTATAGGTTTTTTTGATGAATTTGCTAAACAAATTAAAAAAACAACTATCTGTGTATTAGATAACGCCTCAACTCACACTAGTAAAAAGTTTAAAGCTAAGCTTCAAGAATGGAAAGAGTTAGGACTACATATATTATACTTGCCACCTTACTCCCCAGAGCTAAATCCTATTGAGATGCTCTGGAGAGAAATGAAATATACATGGACGGATTTGAATGCTATGGACTCATTTGATAACTTTCATGAGCACATTAAAAAAATGCTTGATGGCTTCGGTTCAGAATATGACATTAATTTTGGTTAGGCACTTATATAGATGCTTTTCTAAGTCATCTTTATGAGCTAAAAGCTTATCGGATATTCTATAGATACTATTAGAAGATATCTTATTATAATCACACCCTATAAGCTCATTAATAGCACTTGTATTACATAAGTAATCATAAGCTTTAGCTTCACTACTAGGATTAGCAATCTTTGCTATTAGAGTGCCTATAGCACTATTGTATTGAATATTTGTAAAACCTAACTCTTTTAGTTTAGCATCTAGTTTTAACTCTTTGATTGTTTCATAAAGTATATTCTCTATACCTATATCTTTTATATCACTATTTTTTATTGTAGTTGTATCTATCTCTTTGTATCTATCTTCATCATTAAGAGTTGTATCTACTACTGCTTGTGCTGATATGATTTTTAGAGCATAGTGTTGTGCGATTGTTTCTAAATCTTTATCTAGTGTAAACAGACTTGGAGCCTGTTTGATAATCTCATCTACTCTTTTGGATAAAGTAGCCCAATCTTCTTGTTCTACATTAAAATCACTTCCTAAATTAAGGAGAGTTCTTTTCTTCACCTTTTACCAACTCTTATGGATTCCATTAATCTATAAGTGTAATAGTTCTGAGTTGAGTCTTTTTTGCTCTTAGAGATTGTTTTAATTATGTACATGCGAAGATTGTAGCAAATTAAGCATTAATATAAACTTAAATAATATTATATTCGGGTACCACATTAGTATATTTGAAAGGTGATTTCCCTAAAACAAGTGGTTTAATATCCAAAAGAATTGTCAAATTTGAGGATTTAGTGGATTTCTGCTTGGAAAATGATGAAGTTGGGTTAAAAATATAACAATTACCTTAGTTTCAGCTCTCTCCATTCAGCATCTATATTTGGTACTTTCGCCTTTAATGGACTACATGGGTTTGACTTAAATAAAATGACACTTATTGGACTTACTTTTTAGCTATTGGTATTATTATAGATGATGCTATCGTGGTAATAGAAAATATTTATAAAAGATGGAATCAGGAATGGATAAATATGAAGCAGCTTTTGAGGGAACAACAAAGAGATGGCATTTACCATTTTAGCAATTACTGCAATGCTACTTGCTGCTTTTATTCCTGTTTCTTTTATGAGCGGAATCGTAGGAAAATTCTTTGAGAGTTTTGCAATGACTGTAGGTTTTTGCTCGTTTTAATTTCTTATACTGTAGCCCTTAGTTTTATCCCAAGTTTAAGTGCAATAAGCTTGCATAAGAAAGAGAGTATGTTTTATAATCTAACAGAACCAATATTTAAATCATTAGAAAAAATGTACGGAGCAATTTTAAAACTTGTTTTACGATTTAAAATTCTTACCTTAATATTCGTTTTTGCAACACTTTTTTGGAGTCTTAGCCTTTTTCCTCAGATAGGTATGGACTTTATACCAAAAGAAGACAAATCAGAATTTGAGATAAAAATTAAAGCTGATGCAAGCGTGTCTTTAGAAGAAATGATAAAAAAATCTAAGATTATAGAAGACTTAGTAAGAGCTAATAAAAATGTGTTATATACAACCTTAGGTGTTGGATATAACTCAGCACAAGAAAAACACAAGTCATTGATTTATGTTAAATTAGTAGAAAAAAGTTTAAGAGAAAGGAATCAAGAAGAAGTAATACAAGGATTTAGAGAAGAGTTAAAACCATATCAAAAAGAGTTGTTTATTACAGCTGCCGCGATACCAGATATTAAAGGTACGGGAGTATCTGTACCGTATCAGATAGTGTTAAAATCTGATTCCTTTGAGGATTTAAAAGTTTCTTCAAAAAATCTGACAGATTATCTGGCAAAGAAAAAAGGTTTTGTAGATATAGATACAAATCTTGATGCAGGAAAAGCTCAAATTGATATTAACATTATAAGAGGAAGCGCGAATCGCATTGGGATTACTGCTGGACAAATTGCTGATGCAATTGCAACTGCATTTTCCAGTGACTTAGAGATTTCTTATTTAGAAGTAGATGGGAAGCAGTATGATATTACGCTTCGTTTTGATGATAAAAATCGAATCTCTATAGATGATATTAAGAAGATTCAACTCCGTGATTCTCACGGAGAGTTAGCCTTACTTAGATGGTCTTGTTACATTTTTTCACAGAATAAGGCATTAGCTACGATTAATCATTTTGATAGACAAAGACAGGTGACAATTTACTCTGATTTATTTGCTTTAGACTTAGGTGGAGCTGTTAATTATACACGTGCCGAGATAGATAATCTTTTATTGCCAAGTGTAGTGTATAGATTTACGGGATTTGCCGAAGAGATGGAAAAAACTGCAAGTGCATTTGGCTCAGCTATTGCTCTTTCTATGATTCTAATGTTTATTATTTTAGCTATCTTATATGAATCGCTTATTCAACCTATCATCATTTATGATGGCGCTTCCCACTTAGTATCATAGGCGTGATGCTAGCTCTTTACATAAGTGGGCAACAGTTTAGTTTGTTTGTTATGATTGAGTTTATGTTGCTTATGGGAATAGTTGGTAAAAATGCAGTTTTACTTGTTGATTTTGCCAATGGAGCGATGAGTAGAGGAAAAAATGCAGATGAAGCACTCTATGGAGGCTGGTGAAAAGAGACTTAGACCTATTCTTATGACAACTATTGCGATGGTATTTGCTATGCTTCCTCTAGCTATGGGAGATGGTTTAGGAAGTGAGACAAAAGCACCAATGGCTATTGCTGTAATAGGTGGACTCATAAGTTCGATGATTTTAACCTTACTTGTAGTTCCTGTAATGTATCGACTCATTAATCCTTTGGATCGATGGTTAAGAAATTTTTATGAAAATAAGTCAGAGGGCATACATAACTAAGGCTAGTTTAGATAGTATTAACAAAAAATCTATATAAGG
>JAUZSC010000029.1 GCA_030949825.1 Sulfurimonas sp. | reverse complement strand
ACTCTCTTAATCAATTTATTTTATTTATATCTTTTTATTAACTCTTTTGAAATGCTTTATATGCTATTATTTCCTTATGAAATTAAATAAAGAATGGTCATTATTTTTAGAAAAAGAACTTAAATCAAATACTTATATTAACTTAGAAAAGTTTATTATTAATGAATATAAAATAAAAACTATTTTTCCAATATATGAAAATATATTTAGAGCTTTTAATTTACTTATCCCTTCTAAAGTAAAAGTTGTAATTATTGGTCAGGATCCATATTATGGTGAAAATCAAGCAAATGGATTGGCTTTTTCAGTGTATGATGAATGTAAAATTCCACCATCACTTAAAAATATTTTTAAAGAATTAGTTACTGATATGAATTGCACTTTTCCAAAAAATGGTAATTTAGAAAAATGGTCAAAAGATGGGATATTACTTATAAATAGTGTATTAACAGTCCAAGAGGGTAAACCTAATTCTCATAAAAATATTGCTTGGGAAATATTTACAGATGCTGTTATTAAAAAGCTTTCTTTTGATTATGAAAATATTGTATTTATTTTATGGGGTAGTTATGCTGGTAAGAAATCTTTGTTAATTAACGAAAAAAAGCATTTGATTCTAAAAGCGCCACATCCATCACCTTTATCTTCTTATAGAGGATTCTTTGGATCTAAACCATTTTCTCAAGCGAATAGTTATTTATTAAGAACAGGGCAAAAGAAGATAGATTGGTGTTTATAAACCTGCTATACTTCATACATATTATGAAAAAAGGTTTTATATGCATACGATGAGTGTATCGGCACTAAACGAGCAAATTAAAGGTTTACTTGAAACTACTTTTAGTAGAGTTCTTGTAGAGGGTGAACTCTCCCGTATAACTTTTCATAACAGCGGCCATATTTATTTTACACTTAAAGATTCTTGTTCAGTCTTAAAATCAGTTATGTTTAGAGGTAATGCTTCAAAATTAAAATTTCAGCTTCAAGAGGGTCAAAAAGTTATTTTAGATGGGGCTATTTCTTTGTATAAACCTCGAGGTGAATACCAAATAAATTGTTTTAGCATTCAACCCTCGGGTCAAGGTGCTTTAGCCCTTGCATTTGAACAACTTAAAGAGAAGTTACAAAGCCAGGGTTATTTTGAGCAAAGTTTAAAAAAAGTATTACCTAGATTTCCATCAAAAATTGCACTTATTACATCGGCAACTGGAGCAGCTCTTCAAGATATGTTACGAGTAGCAGAGTCTCGTTATAGAGCTCTAGAAATAGATATCTATGATGTGCTAGTTCAAGGCGATTATGCTGCACAATCAATTTCAAATGCGATTAATGTAGCTGATACTAAACTGTATGATATCATAGTGGTAGGGCGTGGTGGTGGAAGTATAGAAGACTTATGGGCTTTTAATGAAGAGATAGTTGCAGAAGCTATATATAAGGTGAATACGCCAATAGTTTCTGCAGTAGGACATGAGATTGATTGGCTTATCAGTGATTTTGTTGCAGATGTTCGAGCTGCTACTCCAAGTATTGCGATGGAGTTATGTTTGCCTGATTCAAATGAACTGTATCAATATATAGATACTCTTAGTAATCAGTTTACCCAAAGTATTTCGCAAAAAACCTTTACTAAAAACCAAGACTTGCAGCATCTTTATAAATCATATTCACAGCATTCTATAGAGAAGCAATTAAAACAAAAAAATGAACACTTAGTGCAGCTCAAAGATCAGTTTTATCAAAACATAGTATTTAAAATAAAAAACTCTCAAAACAATGTTAAAAATATTAGAAATAGTTTTCCACATACTATGGAATTAATTACTGTAACTAAGTTAAATCAATTAGAAAACATGCAAAAAATGTTAGAATCTAATAATCCAAAGTTAAAAACTAAAACTGGTTTTGCCCAAATTTCACATAATAAAAAAGTTATAGATATTTCAGAACTTACTATAAATGATAGTTTTGATCTGCAAAGCGATAAAGTTTATATACAAGCACAGGTTATTAAAAGGGAAGAAAGATGAATTATCCAAAATTCTATGAAACAATTCAAAGTATTAAAGTGAGAGATCCACTATCAGCTGCTCTTGGAGCATTTGAAAATGGAGAGTATGAGTTTAATTATATAGATGCTGTGAAACTAGCAGGACATAGCTGTCCTACTATTGCCGGAGCATATATAATCACTCTAGAAGGTTTAAAAGCTCTTTATCCAGATGAATTAGTAGTTCGAGGAAATATAAAAGTCCAATTTCAAGAAGATTTAGAAGATGGAGTTGCTGGTGTCATCTCTAATGTTATTTCACAACTTACAGGGGCAACAGATAAAAGTGGGTTTAAAGGCTTACAGGGTAAATTTTCTCGTCACTCATTGATGCATTTTAATTCAGATATAGAGTCATCGGTTAGATTTACAAGGCTTGATACTGCTAAGTCAGTGGATGTTACATACAATCCATCAAGTGTACTTCCAAATCCAGATATACAAGTTTTAATGCAAAAAATGGCTCTGGGTGAAGCTAGTAGTAATGAATTAAAAGAATTTGGAGTTCTCTGGCAAGACAGGGTAAAAAGAATCTTTGAAAATTTAAATGAAGTCGTTTTTGTAGAAGAAATTTAATTCTTCTACTTTAAAACAAGTGATGGGAAATAAGTGTAAAGCGCTATTGAAGTTGTAGCTGAAAGTTTTTTCATAAACTTATCAAATTTATCTTCTTTATTCCATACTGGTAGTGCAACTTGAGAAAGATATTCAAGTTCTTTTTTTGCATCGTACATTACTCCAATACTATCAACTAAACCAACTTCTTTTGCTTGATGTGCTGTAAATATATGCGCATTAGCATAAAGGTCTCTTTTTGTATAGTCTAAGCCTCTAGCATCTGCTACATCTTTTGTGAACATATCGTAAGTAGCATGGATTACTTTATTAAGTTCATTTACTTCGTAGTCTGTCCATTCTCTATCCGGTGTGCCTACTTTTTTATATTTACCAGCTTGTACACTTTGTGATTTGATTCCTATTTTAGCAAGTAATTCACTTAGATCAGCACTTTGAATAATAACACCAATACTTCCAACCATTGAACCAGGATTAGCTATGATTTTATCAGCCCAGATGCTTGCATAATAGCTTCCACTTGCAAGTGTTCCCGCTGCATATACGACAACTGATTTTTTAGTTTTAAGTCTTTTTAGTGCATAGGCTATTTCAACTGATGGTGCTACTGCACCACCTGGAGAGTCTACAACAAGTAAAACACCTTTTATGTTATCGTTCTTGTAAGCTTTATTAATCTTACTAAGAACTTCTGAGACTTCCATGATGGGGCCTGACAATTTAATAGTTTGTAAGTTGTTCGCTGTAAAATCCTCGTTGCTTGCAGGTGCGAAAAGCAGTACAAGTAGTAGTACAAAGAGCATCGCTTTAAAGTGATCTTGAATAAATTTCATTGGTACAGTAATTGGTAAAAATAGTTTTCTCATTAGTTCCATTCGTCGTCCTTTTCTAAATTTCCGTTTATATAAACTTTGGAGATATTATATCGGTGAAGTATTAAATGAATGGCTAATTCTTCGTTTGGCACTGAATCTAAGTCTAGTACAAGCATGTCTGCATTTTTACCTTCTTTAATTTCTCCTGTATTTAGGCCAAGTGCTTTTGCTGCATTGATAGTGACAGCTCGTATTAGTTGTTGGGCTAATTCTAGAAGGGGAGCGTCACTATGTATAAATAATGAGACTTTCATCTCTTCAAAAAGATTGAGTTTATAGTTAGAACTGAGACCATCTGTTGCTACTACCCAGTTTATATTTTTATCATTTAAGGATTTAATATCTAATGTTGGATTACCTAAAAGTCTATTAGAAATAGGACAATGAATAATCGTATGTTTATTGTCTGCTATTGTTTTTAGCTCATCACTATTTGCTTTAACGGCGTGTGTTAAAAGTGCTTCATGTCCATTAAAATAACTTAAAAACTCTTTAGAATCACAAACAGCAAATTTTTGTTTTAAAAGTGTTTCAAAAAATTCTTTGAAGTCGCCATTATTAGCATCTAGCCATTCTCTTTCAGCCTCGCTCTCCATAAAGTGAGCTGTCAATTTTAATCTTTCATTTTTTACTATATCTAATGCTTTTTTTACTAAAATAGGGTGTACAGAATAAGGAGAGTGAATAGCAACTGCTGGATAAAATCCTTCTCTTTTTACGGCTTTTGAAGCATCTAAACGGGAAAGGAAATCACCAAAAAGAGTATCTGCCATAATAGCCTGAGAACCAATGAGTTCATTGAAAAACACAACATTTTGTTTCGCATCTGTACAAGCGTCTAAGTCTATTCCGTGGGAACTTATAGCACCAAAAGTTGTAATACCAGAATCTAGCATCGAATCTATTGCTTTACCCATAACAGAAGTATTACATCCTTCCATTAGATTTTCACGATTCTCTATAACACTGTAAAGCCAGGAGATAAAATCACCATAACTTAGATGTGTTTTGTTAGCTGAAAACTCTAGATGCACATGAGCATTTATAAGTCCTGGCATAATAAGAGAGTTTTCTCTTAAAGTAGTGACTTTGGCATCAGGATAGGATTCTATTAAGTCATCAAAAGGCGCTATCTTTTCAATTTTTTTATCAAAAGCAATAGATAAATTTGTTGATACTCTATCGCTCATTAATATATAGTGGGGTGTAATAATTTGCATATTTAATCTTTAGGTATTTATTTTATGTAATTTAAACTAGATTATGCTTTATTTAGCTAAAATAAGTCCTTAAAGTATTTAAATACAGTGATAAAAAGGTAATAAATGAAGATAATGGTAATACAAGGTCCAAACTTAAATATGCTAGGTGTTAGAGAACAACATGTTTATGGTCCTATGAAATTAGAACAAATCCACGCTCAGATGAAAGATTTTGCAGCTCAAAATGATACAGAAATTGAATTTTTTCAAAGTAATTTAGAGGGTGAACTAGTAGATAAAGTTCAAGAATGCTATGGTGAAATTGATGGTATAATTATTAATCCAGCTGCCTATACGCATACTTCAATAGCAATACGGGATGCAATTGCTGCTGTTGGCATTCCAACAATTGAAGTGCATATCTCAAATATTCATCGTCGTGAAGAATTTAGAAAAGAAAATATGGTTGCTGCAGTATGTTCTTCCTCTATTGTAGGTTTTGGTCCTTTTGGTTATCATTTAGCTATGGTTGGATTACTTCAAGTTATGGCAGAAGTTCAAGCGCAAAAAGAACAAACTCCAAAAGTCTAATGTACTTAAAACGCGAACTAACAAACAGTTTAACAACTTTTAAAAGTTTATGTTTTAATACAAAAAATTCTTATAGTAATCTTCGTTATAAAGTAACTATTGGAATTGGTGGAAATATTGGAGATGTTAAGCGAAGGTTTAATCATCTCGAAATATTTATGAAAAAAGATAAAAGAGTAGATGTTTTACGAACTTCGTTGATTTTAAAAAATCCTCCATTTGGTTTTATAGACCAAGATGATTTTTTTAATTCAATACTAGTTTTACAAACAAACATGCAACCGAGAGTTTTTTTAGATTACTTAATGAGAGTCGAAAAAAGATTTGGTAGACAAAGAAGTTTTGAAAATGCACCAAGGACATTAGATTTGGATATTATATTTTTTGACAATAGAATTATAAAAACTAACAAATTAACTATTCCTCACGCTTCATGGTCTAAGAGACAAAGTGTTGTGATTCCCTTAGCGAGTTTAAGATGAAAATATTAACTTTTACAGGTAGAACTCCCTCTGAAGCATTAAAAAAAGCAAAGTTAGAAATTGGCGATGAGGGAATGTTGATTGAAACACGAGAAGTTCAAAAAAAAGCTCTTGGAAAATCAGCCATGTACGAAATAGTTATTGGGATTGAGGAATCAGAATTAAAAAACCAAAAATCTGTTAATTCTGAATTTGCATATGCTCCCAAACCTCTACATAGACAAAAACCAATTAAACAAGAAAGTGAAGATGTGCTATTTAACATATCGAGTGCTGCGCAACAAATTTCAAAAATCTCTGATGTAACTAACACAGATTTAGAATATGGAATTCCAAAATCTAGTGCACCAGTAGTTGAGCCAAAAGAACTAAAAGAGATTAAATCTGAAATAAATAAACTTGGAGATAAAGTTAAACTTATCCAAAATATGTTTTGGGATGAAAAAGCACCAAGTATTGAAACTTCAATTCCTCCTGAATTTGCAGAAATATATAGACTTGCATCTCAAAGTGGAATGAGCAAAGATCATCTTGAAAATATTATGCGAATAACCTTAGAGCATATGCCTAATAAAATGAAAGAGAATTCATCAACCGTAAAAAGATACTTTCAAACATTACTTAGAAAGATGATTCCAATACGACTTGAAAGTACGCCAACACTAGGCTCAAAAAAAGTTATTATGCTTGTTGGTCCAACTGGTGTTGGTAAAACTACTTCTATTGCAAAACTTGCTGCGAGATATTCATATTTAATGGAAAAAAAATATAAAGTAGGTCTTGTTGTTTTGGATACATACAGAATTGGTGCAGTGGAACAGTTAATGCAGTATGCGCGTATGATGAAACTAGGTATTGAGACAGTCGTTGATCCTGCTGACTTTTCGACTGCCTTAAATTCATTAAGACATTGTGATTATATTTTAATAGACACGATGGGATCGAGTCCTTATGACAAAGGGAAAATTGAAAAAATATATGAATGTTTAGAGGCAAATGATACGGAGTACAATGTAGATGTGGTTTTAGTAATGCCAAGCTCAATAAAATACGAAGATCTAAAAGCAACATATGATAACTTTGCTACTTTAAATATTGATACAATGATGTTTACTAAGCTTGATGAAACGCGTGGCTTTGGAAATATATTTTCTCTTGCGTATGAAACTAAAAAACCAATTAGCTATTTCTCAGTTGGACAAGAAGTTCCAGAAGATTTAGTTCGGGCAAGTAGTGATTTTTTTAGTAGAATGTTTACTCCATGGTTTTAACCGGAGCAAAACATGATAGGTAGTCAAGCTCAAAAATTAGAAGAATTAGTTGCAACACATAAGCACCAAGGTAAATCTAAAAAAACAAGATTTATAGCTATTACAAGTGGAAAAGGTGGAGTAGGAAAAAGTACAATTAGCTCAAACCTAGCGTATGTCCTTTCTCAATCGGGACTTAATGTAGGTATATTTGATGCAGATATTGGTTTAGCTAATCTTGATGTAATGTTTAATGTAAAAATTAAAAAAAAATATTTTACATGTCTTAAAAGGTGAAGCGACAGTATCGGATATTCTAATTCCTATTACGAGAAACCTTATTTTAATCCCAGGTGAAAGCGGTGATGAAATATTAAAATATTCTGATATGGCACTTTTTGAAAGATTTATGGAAGAAGCCCAAGTCTTAGATAAACTAGATGTTATGATCATAGATACAGGTGCGGGAATCGGCGAACACATACAAATGTTTCTTAATGCTGCAGATGATGTAATCGTTGTTACTGTCCCTGACCCTGCAGCAATAACAGATGCTTACGCAACTATAAAAACAATAGCAACGCTGCGTAATGATGTAAGTATGATAATGAATCAAGTAAGAAATGAAAAAGAAGCACAGGGTGTATTTGGTAAAATTAAAAAAGTTGCATTTGCGAACATTGGTTCAAATCTAAAACTTGATTTAATTGGTAAGGTGAATGCGGATATAAAAGTTTCATCGTCTGTGAAAAGAAGAGCATTGTTTTGTGCAGAATATAAGTCATCGCAGCCTTATAAAGATATAGTCGCAATAGCGGATAAAATCAATGCTAAATTGGAACGCAATGTGCTAGTTAAAGCCAATGAAAGTGGTTTAAGTGGCTTATTTAAACGATTGATCAGAACATTTTTAATGCGGGGTAGTTGATGTTAGGTGAAAATTTTGTATATTTTTTTACTGTCCAAGGTTTTTTTATGGGTATTATCTTTGGAATATTAAAATCATTTGATGCTGAAGGCCTCCTTGTATATACATTTTTTATCACTACATTCTTCTACCTTTTTTCTCATATTATAATCGCTATGTATTATAAAACACTAACAGCACGTTCTTATTCTTTTGAAAGAGAAGTCCATGAAAAAGATTTAGATATGTTTGTTAAAGAGATAAACAAAAGAGAAAAGTTGATTGATTCTGCATGTAAAATAACAGATGCTGCGATTAAAATAAACTCCCAACATCAAGCGACTAAAGCATGATAAATACTAATATGTATACGCAAGACATTAAACATAAAGAAGACGAACTAGCAATCCAGTATTTACCAGCTGTAAAGGCAATGGCATTTCGACTTAAAGAAAGGTTACCTAGTTCAATAGACTTTATGGATCTCTCGGCTATTGGCACAGAAGAATTAATAAAACTAGCGCGTAGATATGATGAAAAACTGAATGACTCATTTTGGGGTTATGCGAAAAAAAGAGTTTACGGTGCGATGCTTGATTATCTTAGAAGTTTAGACATCTTAAGTCGTGCAAGTCGTAAGTTAGTTAAGGCAATTGATTATGCTGTTGAAGAGTATCGACTGACGCATGAAGAAGAGCCTACTGATTTACAACTATCAGAAATTTTACAAGAACCTATAGAAAAAGTACATGATGCAAGATTCGCCTCAACGATTTATACAGTAATGCCGTTACACGATCAACTTCATGTTGGTGATGAAGGAGCTGCGCTTGCTAGTATTGAGCGAGATGAACTCGTCGATGTAATTAAAAATATTTTATCAAATTTTAAAGAAAGAGAGCAGTTAGTCATTCAATTTTATTACTTTGAAGAACTTACGCTTAAAGAGATTAGTGAAATATTACATATAACAGAATCTAGAATTTCTCAAATTCACAAGGCTGTTATTCATAAAATCAAAGAAAGTGTAGGGGCATAAAATGGCAGATATACTTTCACAAGAAGAGATTGACGCACTTTTAGATGTTGTTGAAGATGAAGGTGATGATGTCTTTGAAGGTTCGGATGAAGGAAGTTTACTCCCTCAGCGTCAAGTAACGCTCTATGACTTTAAAAGGCCAAATAGAGTTTCTAAAGAACAACTACGAGCCTTTCGTGGTGTACATGATAAAATGGCACGATCTTTAGCATCTCAAATATCTTCTATAATGCGTTCTATTGTTGAAATTCAATTACACTCAGTTGACCAAATGACCTATGGTGAATTTTTGATGTCGCTACCTAACCCTACAAGTTTTAATGTTTTTTCAGTTAAGCCATTAGAAGGCAGTGGAGTTATAGAGATTAACCCTTCTATAGCTTTTCCAATGCTTGATAGATTACTTGGAGGAAAAGGGGAACCTTTTGATGCAAGTCGTGAGTTCTCTGATATTGAGCTCAGTTTATTTGAAACGATTTTGCGTGTTATGATGAGTACACTTAAAGAAGCTTGGGGTCCAGTAATGGAAATATATCCAACTGTAGAATCTAAAGAGTCTAGCCCAAATGTTGTTCAAATTGTTGCTCAAAATGAGATTGTTGTAATGGTTGTAATGGAAATTATCATTGGACATAGTTCAGGAATGATGAATATTTGTTATCCAGTAATTGCCTTAGAACCGATTTTACCAAAGCTAGCATCGCGTGACTTGATGCTCAATGAAACAAGTACAAAAAAAAGTAGGAATACAGAACTTCAAGTTCTCCTTGGTGGTGCTAAGGTGAATATTGAAGCAAATCTTGGTGATGCTGAACTAACATTAGGTGATGTTTTAGAACTTAAAGTAGATGATGTTCTGCGACTGACGAATGCTGCCAATGATATTATTACAGTATGCGTAGATGGAAAAGATAGGTTTAAAGGCGAGATAGGTTTGAGACGATTTAGAAAATCTATACAAATTACAGAAATAATTGATACAGAAAAAGATGCTGTTAAGAGAGCATTAGAAAACTTTGAGCAACTAAGACATGAAAAAATTTCAGGTGTACAAGATATCATAAATGAATAATATACGCCAAATAAGAGGTATAGATAGATGAGTGAATTTATTAAGTTATTTGAAAGTGAAACAGTTGGTACTATTGAAGCACTTATAGGAGAAGCACCTACCTTAGAACTTCAAGAAGAACAAGAATTAAGTATTATCTCAAATATTATTCCTCCTATAGTACTTGTAAGTATTACAGTTTCAGGTGCAGTTGATGCAAAGGCTATAGTTGCCTTACCAGCTAACCTAGCTGCTTCTTTGGCTGATTTGATGATGGGTGAAGAAGTTGGAGATAGAGAAGATGTAAGCGAAGATGATTTAGATGCGGCTAAGGAAATTATTTCTAATATTTTTGGTTCTATGGGGAATGGTCTTTCTGCTCAAAAAGAGATGCCTGTTTTATCTTTTTCAATCGATGGTATAGAACTTAAGAATGAAGACGAAGAAGTTAGTTTAGAAGATTTTCACACAATGTATATTTATAAGTTTAATGTAGGTGAGCTAAATTCACTTTATATGTTCATTATTGATGAGGCATTTAGCAATGCTATATCATCAAATCCTACTACTGAAGCAGATAAGCAAGATGCTTCTTCTTCAAGTTCAAATAATGATTCTATGCCTGGTGTTGAGATGAGTAGCGATGAAATGAAGAATATTGCTCTTATCATGGATGTGAAATTACCTGTGCGTGTGCGTATTGGACGGAAGAAAATGCTCTTAAAAGATGTACTAAATATGGATATTGGCTCAGTCATTGAACTGAATCAGTTAGCAAATGACCCACTTGAAATATTAGTAGATAATAATGTGATTGCTCTAGGTGAAGTTGTAATTGTTGATGGTAATTTTGGTGTTCAAATAACTTCAATAGGCTCAAAAAAAGATAGATTAACACAGTTAAAAGATTAAAAAATGAATAATAGTTCAGAATTAACAAAAAAATATGTTAAAGACATTAAGTCTGCAGATGTATGGAGTGTTTTCAAAATTTTAGCTGACTTCGTTAAGGGCTTTGATGAACTTGGTGAACTTGGACCTTCTGTAACTGTTTTTGGAAGTGCAAGAACTGATAAAGACAACTTATATTATAAAGAAGCTGAGAAGTTAGCTTCTATGCTTGCAAAGCGTGGGTTTAATATTATTACGGGTGGTGGCCCTGGAATAATGGAAGCCGCTAATAAAGGTGCGAGTCTTTATAAAAATGTTGAATCAATAGGCCTTAATATTGATTTGCCTTTTGAACAATCTACAAACCCCTATACAACAAAAGAACTTAGCTTTGATTATTTTTTCTCTAGAAAAGTAATGTTAGTGAAATATTCAATGGCGTATGTAATTTTACCTGGAGGATTTGGCACTTTGGATGAACTTTTTGAAGCTTTGACTTTAGTGCAAACTAAAAAAGTAACCGGTGTAAAGATATTTGTTATAGGTGTTAAATTTTATGAATCTTTACTTGAGTTTATAGAAAAGAAGCTACTTTATCATGGTATGATAGATTTAGATGATTTGCATATGATTAGATTAACAGATGATTTAGAATGCGTAGTAGATGAGATTGAAGAGTCTTTGTCTCATCAATTAAGTGTTTTAAAAGATGCAGGTTTGGATGATACAAGTTATTTTAAATCCTTATCTAGCTTAAAAAATGATGGTAACTATGAATAAAAGAAAAAAAGTATTAGTAGGTATGAGTGGAGGAGTTGACTCTACAATAACGAGTTTAATGCTAAAAGATGAAGGATATGAGGTTGAAGGTTTGTATATGAAACTTCATTCAAAACCAGGATATCATGAGATTCATCAGGCCCGCGCACAAAAAGCTTCAGATTTTGTTGGTATAAAACTCCATGTTCTTGACTTACAGAAAGTTTTTAATGAAAAAGTTTATCAACCATTTATCGATACTTATGAAGAAGGCAAAACTCCTAATCCTTGTGCATTATGCAATAGAAGCTTGAAATTTGGAGAGATGATTAAGTTTGCAGATAGTATAGATGCAGACTATTTAGCAACGGGACATTATATTAAAACTGATGGGGAGTATTTTTATCAGGCTGAAGATGATACTAAAGATCAAAGTTACTTTCTCTTTTATGTTCAAAAAGAAGTGTTACCACGATTACTTTTCCCCCTTGGTAGTAGACATAAAAAAGATATCAAAAAAATTGCTTCTTCTATTGAAGGTTTGGAATCTTTTGCATCTCAAGCAGAGTCAAGTGAAATATGTTTTGTAGAAACTACATATACGGATGTCTTAAAAAAACATGTGAATGTAGATAATGTCGGAGAAGTACTTGATAAAGATGGAAATGTAGTTGGTGAACATAAAGGTTATATGCACTACACAATAGGAAAACGAAAAGGTTTTACTGTCAAGGGTGCACATGAACCTCATTTTGTTTTAAGTATGAATCCAGAGAAAAATCAAATAGTTGTAGGTAAAAAAGAAGAACTTGAATGTAATCATGTAATATTAGATAATCTAAATATGTTTAACGATGAAAAAGATTTTGATACTACAGTAAAACTACGATATAGAACTAAAGCAGTGAAATGTCATGTAAAAATAGAAAATGACAAGGCCACAGTAAGGCTACATGAAAGTGTATTTGGAGTTGCTGTAGGTCAAGCAGCAGTGTTTTATAACGATGACAAACTCATTGGTGGTGGTTGGATAGCAGCTGTATAAGATACTTTTCCAAACTCTCCCAAACATTAAGCAACCTCTAAGCAACTACGCCCTATAATTCCCATCCACAAACAATGACACATCGAGTTGATGCGTCGAAACGGAAGTTAAATATTGTTTGAGATCATTGAAAACTAAGCAAGTAATAGACTGATTAGTACTAACTAAACAGTTGAATAATATTACTTAGAAATAACTAATAAAAACAACAACCGTCTATTCTATTTGAATTCTTAAACAATTTATTGTTTAAGTTCCCTAAATAGTATAGATACTATACAAAAGTCCACTAACCGTTCACGCAGTTAGTGGCAATAACAAAGCCAATGAATTTTAATTCTTGGGCAAAAGATCAGTAAATAATCATAGAGATATGATCTTTACATAATCAAGTCTTCGGACAACAATTATGGAGAGTTTGATCCTGGCTCAGAATGAACGCTGGCGGCGTGCTTAACACATGCAAGTCGAACGATGAAACCTAGCTTGCTAGGTGAATTAGTGGCGCACGGGTGAGTAATATATAGATAACGTGCCTTTTAGTCTGGGATAGCCATTGGAAACGATGATTAATACTAGATACTCCTTCTTTATTTAAATAGAGTTGGGAAAGGAACCCTTTATGGTGTTTCGCTAAAAGATCGGTCTATACCCCATCAGCTTGTTGGTAGTGTAAGAGACTACCAAGGCAATGACGGGTAGCGGGTTTGAGAGGATGATCCGCCACACTGGTACTGAGACACGGACCAGACTCCTACGGGAGGCAGCAGTGAGGAATATTGCACAATGGAGGAAACTCTGATGCAGCAACGCCGCGTGGAGGATGACGCATTTCGGTGTGTAAACTCCTTTTATGAGTCAAGAAAATGACGGTAGCTCATGAATAAGCACCGGCTAACTCCGTGCCAGCAGCCGCGGTAATACGGAGGGTGCAAGCGTTATTCGGAATCACTGGGCGTAAAGGACGCGTAGGCGGGATGCCAAGTCTGATGTGAAATCCTATGGCTCAACCATAGAACTGCATTGGAAACTGGTAACCTAGAGTATGGGAGGGGGAGATGGAATTAGTGGTGTAGGGGTAAAATCCGTAGATATCACTAGGAATACCGAAAGCGAAGGCGATCTCCTGGAACAATACTGACGCTAAGGCGTGAAAGCGTGGGGAGCAAACGGGATTAGATACCCCGGTAGTCCACGCCCTAAACGATGAACACTAGTCGTCGGGATGCTAGTCATCTCGGTGATGCACTTAACAGATTAAGTGTTCCGCCTGGGGAGTACGGTCGCAAGATTAAAACTCAAAGGAATAGACGGGGACCCGCACAAGTGGTGGAGCATGTGGTTTAATTCGAAGATACGCGAAGAACCTTACCTAGCCTTGACATTGATAGAAATCAGCAGAGATGCAGATGTGCCCTTCGGGGAACTTGAAAACAGGTGCTGCACGGCTGTCGTCAGCTCGTGTCGTGAGATGTTGGGTTAAGTCCCGCAACGAGCGCAACCCTCGTCAATAGTTGCCAGCAGGTTAAGCTGGGCACTCTATTGAGACTGCCTTCGTAAGGAGGAGGAAGGTGAGGACGACGTCAAGTCATCATGGCCCTTATGGCTAGGGCTACACACGTGCTACAATGGGGCGTACAGAGAGTTGCGATACCGCGAGGTGGAGCCAATCTCATAAAGCGTCTCTCAGTTCGGATTGAAGTCTGCAACTCGACTTCATGAAGCTGGAATCACTAGTAATCGTAGATCAGCAATGCTACGGTGAATACGTTCCCGGGTCTTGTACTCACCGCCCGTCACACCATGGGAGTTGATTTCACCCGAAATTGGGAAGCTAACCTTCGGGGAGCTACCACTTACGGTGGAATTAGCGACTGGGGTGAAGTCGTAACAAGGTAACCGTAGGAGAACCTGCGGTTGGATCACCTCCTTTCTAGAGTAAAGTTAATCATTCATTTGAATTAACATAACAAAAAGAAAATCTCACGAATAAGTTTTTATTAATTAGTCTTTACTTGCTTAGTTTTCAGTGATCTGAGTTCATTTCACGAATTATTTAGCACAAGTTCGGGCCTATAGCTCAGCTGGTTAGAGTGTCTGCCTCTGATACGTGGTGAGGTCCACAGGTTCAAGTCCTGTTAGTCTCCACCATTTTTTGGAACTATTGCACTTAAAAGAAACTTACATCACGTACATTAGTATGCTTCGCAAGTTTCTTTTAAGCACGACTTAGCACAAAAACAAGTTTTTAATCAAATTAAATCCAAGTACTTTTTAAAGTATTTCGATTTGGTTTTATTTAAAATCAAAAAGTTCATTAAATTACAATTGTTAAAGTCAACATTATAAATTAAAAGATTGTAAATGAGTAGTAATATTCATTTACACGAAGATCTGATAATTATATAACTAAATAACTACAATCAACAGGATCTATCTTCTTAGCGTATTCGTATGCTAAGTAAGGTAGTGAACGCAAATTAGAATAACAAAGATACATTTACATGTATCGAACAATTTTAATATTAATTAAAAAAGATATTAAGGGCCATAGGTGGATGCCTTGGCTGGTAGAGGCGATGAAAGACGTACTAGGCTGCGAAAAGTCTCGGGAGCTGCCAAGAAGCTTTGATCCGGGAATTTCTGAATGGGACAACCCAGCGTGGTGCGAATCACGTTATCATATTTATATGAGGCGAACTCAGGGAAGTGAAACATCTCAGTACCTGAAGGAAGAGAAATCAAACGAGATTCCCTTAGTAGCGGCGAGCGAAATGGGAACAGGGCGGTTAGTGATACTATATTGATTAGATGAATAAGCTGGAAAGCTTGAACGAAGAGGGTGATATTCCCGTAATCGAAAATCTTTATAGGGTACTATGCTAACGAAAGAGTAGGTCGGGACACGTGTTATCTTGACTGAATATGGGGGGACCACCCTCCAACCCTAAATACTACTACCAGACCGATAGCGAACTAGTACCGTGAGGGAAAGGTGAAAAGGACTGCGGTGAGCAGAGTGAAATAGAACCTGAAACCTATGGCTTACAATCATTTGGAGCACTATTGTCGTAAGACAAGTGTGACAGACTGCCTTTTGCATAATGAGCCTGCGAGTTGTGGTCAGTGGCAAGGTTAATCGAACGAGAAGCCGTAGCGAAAGCGAGTCTTAATAGGGCGAATTAGTCACTGGCTGCAGACCCGAAACTGAGTGATCTATCCATGTGCAGGTTGAAGCTGGTGTAAGAGCCAGTGGAGGACCGAACCCGTAGAGGTTGAAAACTCTTGGGATGACGTGTGGATAGGGGTGAAAGGCCAATCAAACTCAGTGATAGCTGGTTCTCTCCGAAATATATTTAGGTATAGCCTCGAGCATTAGCATGAAGGGGTAGAGCACTGACAGGGCTAGGGCTGCTTACCGCGGTACCAAACCCTATCAAACTCCGAATACTTCATGTGTAACCTCGGGAGTCAGGCGTAGGGTGATAAAATCCTATGTCGAGAGGGGAACAACCCAGACTAACAGCTAAGGTCCCAAAGTCGTATCTAAGTGGAAAAGGATGTGGAGTTGCTGTGACAACCAGGAGGTTGGCTTAGAAGCAGCCATCCTTTAAAGAAAGCGTAACAGCTCACTGGTCTAGCGATTCTGCGCCGAAAATATAACGGGGCTAAGATACGCACCGAAGCTTTAGATTTGATATTTATATCAAGTGGTAGGAGAGCGTTCCATTCAGCGCTGAAGGTATACCGGTAAGGAATACTGGAGCGGATGGAAGTGAGCATGCAGGCATGAGTAGCGAGAAAAGGAATGAGAATTTCCTTCGCCGTAAACCCAAGGTTTCCTACGCGATGCTCGTCATCGTAGGGTTAGTCGGGACCTAAGTCGAGTCCGAAAGGGGTAGACGATGGCAAATAGGTTAATATTCCTATACCGACGGTTGTTTGTTTGAGTGATGGGGGGACGCATAGAGTTAATCGAGCTCGCTGATGGAATAGCGGGTCGAAGGATGTAGGTTGAGAAGTAGGAAAATCCGCTTCTCATGAGACCGAGATCTTACAGGCAGAATAATTACTTCGGTAAGCATTCTGAATCGATGATACTGTCGTGCCGAGAAAAGCCTCTAAACGAGAACAACCGTTGCCCGTACCGCAAACCGACACAGGTGGGTGAGATGAGTATTCTAAGGCGCGTGGATGAACCCTGGTTAAGGAACTCTGCAAACTAGCACCGTATCTTCGGTATAAGGTGTGCCAGAACTGTAATGGAATTTACTTCCAGAAGCGGTTCATGGTCGCAGCAAAGTGTCCCTCCCGACTGTTTACCAAAAACACAGCACTCTGCTAACTCGTAAGAGGATGTATAGGGTGTGACGCCTGCCCGGTGCTTGAATGTTAAAAGGATTGCTTAGCTTTGCGAAGGCATGAATTGAAGCACAAGTAAACGGCGGCCGTAACTATAACGGTCCTAAGGTAGCGAAATTCCTTGTCGGTTAAATACCGACCTGCATGAATGGCGTAACGAGATGGGAGCTGTCTCAACCAGGGATCCAGTGAAATTGTAGTGGAGGTGAAAATTCCTCCTACCCGCGGAAAGACGGAAAGACCCCGTGCACCTTTACTATAGCTTGACACTGCTATTGGGATATTCATGTGCAGGATAGGTGGGAGCCTTTGATTCATAGTCGCCAGATTATGATGAGGCATCCTTGAGATACCACCCTTGAATATTCTGATAGCTAACTCCGTACAATTATCTTGTGCGAGGACAATGTCTGGTGGGTAGTTTGATCTGGGGCGGTCGCCTCCTAAAAAGTAACGGAGGCTTACAAAGGTTAGCTCAGGTGGGTTGGAAATCCACCGTAGAGTATAATGGCATAAGCTAGCCTGACTGTAAGACATACATGTCGAGCAGAGTCGAAAGACGGTCATAGTGATCCGGTGGTTCTGTGTGGAAGGGCCATCGCTCAAAGGATAAAAGGTACGCCGGGGATAACAGGCTGATCTCCCCAAGAGCTCACATCGACGGGGAGGTTTGGCACCTCGATGTCGGCTCATCGCATCCTGGGGCTGGAGCAGGTCCCAAGGGTATGGCTGTTCGCCATTTAAAGCGGTACGCGAGCTGGGTTCAGAACGTCGTGAGACAGTTCGGTCCCTATCTTCCGTGGGCGTAGGAACGTTGAGGAGAGCTGACCCTAGTACGAGAGGACCGGGTTGGACGTGCCACTGGTGCACCAGTTGTTCTGCCAAGAGCATCGCTGGGTAGCTACGCACGGATGAGATAACCGCTGAAAGCATCTAAGCGGGAAGCCAACTCCGAGATGAACGTTCCCTGAAGTACGCTTGAAGACTACAAGCTTGATAGGCTGGATGTGTACGCAGAGTAATCTGTTTAGCTGACCAGTACTAATAGTACGTTCGTCTTTTTAAATCTATTTATTTAGATACAAATTCGTTCACTACCTTACTTAGTGTATTATACTAAGAGAAGATTAGAACCTGAATGATTGTTACCCCACTTAGCTTTTAAGCATGGGAGTATCGCGATTTAGTCGCAGAAGTTATTTAGTTATAGCATGTTGAATTTAATAATTGATATATAATGAACTGTCATATACAAAAGAATTACTCTTTTATATATTACACTCACTCAATAAAGACTTTTTAAAGTCTCACTTGAATATAAAAGCTTCGGCTCTTATGTTGTAGTGAGACTTTGTCTAGGTGGCTATAGAGAGAGGGAAACGCCTGGTCCCATTCCGAACCCAGAAGCTAAGCCTCTCATCGCTGATAATACTGCAGATTTCATTTGTGGGAATGTAGGTCGTTGCCTAGTTTGTCTTTTTATTCCTTAGTCTTATATAATAACCTTAACTCTTTTTAAATTATAATCTTTTACTTTTCCTTATTATTCTCTTTTTTAATTTATTAAACTCTTGTCTATTTCCCATTTATGATTTACTTCTTCCATATTGACTTTATATAACCTTTCTAAAAAATCATCTCTAGATATCTCTTTTGCACCTAAACTTTTAAGGTGATCTGTTGGTACTTGACAATCAATAAATTCATATCCCCATTTTTTTAAATGTTTAATTAAAATAGCATATGCAGACTTTGAGGCATCACTTTTATTTGCAAACATAGATTCTCCACAAAATACTTTTCCTATACTCAAACCATATAATCCACCAACAAGCTCATCATAATAATAAGCTTCTATTGAATGTGCTATATCTAGTGTTTTTAGCTCACTAAAGGCTTTAATTATATCTTCTTGTATCCAAGTTCCATTTTGACCTTTTCTTTGCTTCATACGGCACTTATTCATTACTTCTTCGAAGTTAGTATCAAATTTATAAGTGAATTTTTTGAGACTTTTTTTGAGGGATTTACTTAATTTAAAATCATCAAGTTCCATAATTAATCGTGGGTTTGGTGACCACCAAAGTATGGGGTCATTCTTTGAATACCATGGAAAGATTCCATTTTGGTATGCGATTATTAGCCTATAAGGATTTAAGTCTCCTCCCCAAGCTAATATTCCATCTTCGTCTGCTTGACTTGGATGTGGAAATTCTAATTTCTCTTTATTTATCTGTGGAATCAAGACTAATATATGTAAAAACTAATTCTTTATCAAAATTAACTTTAACTTCTCCACCGTTCTTTAGTTTACCAAATAAAATCTCTTCACTGAGTTTATTCGTAATGTTATCCTGAATATATCGTTTAAGTGGTCTTGCTCCCATTTCTATTGAATACCCATTGTCAGCTAAGTGTTTAATTGCTCTATCTGTAAGAGTGACTCTAATTTTTTTCTTTTTTAAGTCTTTGTTTAGCTGTGCAATAAATTTAGCTGCTATACCTTTAACTGTTTCAATACTTAGAGGTAAGAAATCAACTATTGCATCCAGACGATTTCTAAACTCTGGAGTGAAAAATGATTTTAATTCTTCATTTTTTGATAAAGAGCTATCTTTATTGAAGCCCATAACACTTCTAGCTGTTGCCCCAATATTTGATGTCATTATTAAAATTACATTTTGAAAGTTGGCTTTGTATCCATTGTTATCTGTAAGTGTAGCATTATCCATTATTTGCAATAAAATGTTTATCAAATCTGGATGTGCTTTTTCTATTTCATCCAGAAGTAAAACAGTATAAGGGTTCTTTTTAATTGCTTCGGTAAGTAGTCCACCTTGTTCATAACCTACATATCCGGGAGGTGCACCTACTAAACGGCTAATGGTGTGTTTTTCCATATATTCACTCATGTCAAAACGTTCAAAATGTATTCCCATTGTATTGCTAAGCGCTATTGATAGTTCAGTTTTACCAACACCAGTTGGTCCTGAGAAAAGAAAAGAAGCTATAGGTTTACTCTCTGGGGTTAATCCAGCTTTAGATATTTTTATAGCCTTAGACACCTCATCTACTGCTGTATCTTGACCGATTACTATTTTTTGTAAATCTTTTTCTATATTTGCTAAAGATACTGTTTCATTTTGATTCATTGTTGTACTGGCTATTCCAACGATTGAAGCGATTGTACTTTGAATATCAGCTGCTGTTACTTTAGTCTTTAGTTTTTTTCTAAGATGAAATGAAGCTGCTGTTTCATCCATAATATCTATGGCAATATCAGGTAGAAATTTATCTGTTATATAGCGTTTAGAAAGGTTTACTGCATCTTTGAGTGCTTTATTTGTGTACTCCACATTATGGTGCTCTTCATACTTCTTTTTTAGACCTTGAAGAATTTTATATGTAGTTTTTTTAGATGGCTCATCAATGTCGATTTTAGAAAACCTTCTACTGAGTGCCTTGTCTTTTTCAAAACTGTTTCTATATTCAGTAAATGTAGTTGCACCCATGCATTTTAACTCTCCAGATGCTAAAGCTGGTTTAAGTTGATTTGCTGCATCCATAGTTCCACTTGTTGAACCTGCCCCAATGAGTGTGTGAATTTCATCTATAAAGAGAATTGCATTTGGATGTGATTTTAGCTCATCCATAACACCTTTGAGACGTTTTTCAAAATCCCCTCTGTATTTTGTTCCTGCAAGTAAAGCGCTTAAGTCAAGTGCAAAGAGTTCTGCATCTTGAATAATCCTTGGAACATCCCCAGCGACGATATTTAAAGCTAATCCCTCTGCAATTGCAGTTTTACCAACTCCTGCTTCACCAACTAAAATAGGATTATTTTTCTTTCTTCGACAAAGCACTTGTATTACTCTGTTGATTTCAGTATCTCTGCCTATTACAGGGTCTATCTTTCCTTCTTTTGCTTTACTAAGAAGATTTATAGAATATTTAGCAAGGAAAGTTTTTCTATCGTCTGAGTCCTCTTCTTCTGCATCTGAATGAGAAATAACCTCTAAAACATCGAGTCTTGATATTTGGTACTCAGCTAAAAGCATGTAAGAAAATGTGTTTTCTTCACCATAAAGAGAAGCAATTAAATCTCCTACATCAGCATTGTCAGATTGTGCACTTTGTAGATGCTTTACCATTGTATCTATTAAACGAGAAAGCGCTACACTTTCATAAGGATCTACATTTATATCTTCTGGAAGTGGGTCTATGCTTGTTTTTATATACTGGGCTAATGAGGTTTTCATCTTGGGTACATCACCACCACATAAAGAAATTATGTCTGCTCCATCTTTTGAACCAAGTAAAAGGTAAAATACATGCTCTATAGTTAAGTACTCATGACGTAACTCTTTAGCAAAGCGAATTGATTTTTGAAATATATCGTTTAAATTTGAACTAATCATTATTCTTCTTCCATTGTAGCTTTGAGTGGGAAACCACTTTCTTTAGCTTGTCTCATAACTTGCATTACTTTTGTTTCAGCTATTTCATGTGTATAAACACCACATAAACCTCTATCCTTTTTATGAACTTCAAGCATTATATTTTCTGCTTCGTGCATACTTTTATGAAAGATTGATTTTAAAATACTAACTACAAATTCCATAGCGGTATAGTCGTCATTGAGTATAAAAACTTTGTATTTTTTAGGGTATTTAACTTGGATGTAATCGGCGAGTTCGTGTTGTGTATGTGTTGACATTATTTTGCTGCCTCCAAAAAGTCAGTTATTATATCTTGAGGGCTTTCTAAGCCTATAGATATACGGATTAATCCTTCAGTTATTCCAAGGAAACCTTTTACTTCATCATCAAAATCTCTGTAAATTGTTGAAGCCATATGAAGTGCTAGTGTTCTACTATCACCAATATTTGCAGTAAGTGTGGCAAGTTCAGTTTTATTTAAAAATTTAAAAGCTTTTTCTTTAGTTCTCATATCTATAGTTAAAAGTGTTCCACAACCTTTTGAGAAATCTTTTTTATATCTTGCGTTTTGAGGATGTGACTCTAGTGATGGATGATTTATATTTAAGCCATTAGCATCTAATGCTTTTGCAACTATTTCTACAGTTTGTACTATTCTATCCATTCTCAATGGAAGCGTTTCAAGTCCTAGCATTGTTTGGTACGAAGCATTTGCATTAGCACTCATTCCAAAGTCTCTCATTACCCGTTTTTTTGCATTGGATATAAGCGCCATTTTCCCAGCACTTTTGATAAATTTATGTATATCACAATATCTATCTGTTTTAAATTTATCAGCACCGTCAACATTTATAGCTCTAAAAACTGCGCATCCACCAAGTGCAGATGCATTTCCAGACATAATTTTTGTAGTTGAGTATACTACGATATCTGCACCAAGTTTTAGAGGGGAGATGCTAAGTGGAGTTATGGTATTGTCAACCATAAAGACAACACCAGCATCGTTAGCAATTTTTGCAATTGCTTTGATGTCTGGAAGCCTCATATTTGGATTTCCAACACTTTCTAAAAAGACAATCTTCGTTTTGTTGCTAATCGCATTTTTAATATTTACTAGTTCATCGACATCAAAAAAAGTAGTAGAGATGCCAAAACGAGATAATGTTTCGCTAAACAAAGCGTATGTTCCACCAAATAATCCACCGATAGATACAACTTCATCACCAGCACTTAAAAGTGACATAGTCGCGAGTGTTGTCGCTGCCATGCCTGAACTTGTTGCTACTGCTCCAATTCCGCCATCCATTTTAGCGATGATTGACTCAAGTTTTGCAGTTGTTGGATTTCCCATTCGAGAATAGAGTGGTTTTTTAACGCTTCCATCGAAAATACCTTCTCCTATTTCTGGAGTTCCATAGGCAAATGATGCTGAATTTGTGATAGCTGGACTAACAGCTCCTTCTTTGTTTCCAACTTCTTGGACAAATTGTGTACAGTATTCTTCAAAATTATTCATATAAGTATGTTTACCTTCTTGATATTATAAACAGATTATAGCGAAGTAGATATTATTCTAAGATATAATTTTTTTAAGATAAAAAGACTTAATCTAAAACTACCATATTCCTTCCGTCTTGTTTTGCTTTGTAGAGTGCCATATCAGCTTGGTCGATAATATCTTCCAAAGCATCTTCGCTGCTCATTACAAGACCGATTGAAACTGTGAATTTTATAGCTTGTTTATCTATAGAGTAGACGACTGTATTTTCAACTTCTTGACGCAATCTATCTAAGATATCTCGAGCACTGTACCTGTTGACATTTTTTAAGATAACGCAGAACTCTTCTCCACCAAATCTTGCTACCATATCACGGTAGTTTGTTGTTGATGTAAGTATTTCAGAAAGATGTGTGATGACTTTATCTCCAGTATCATGACCGTAGGTGTCATTCACTTTTTTAAAATGGTCAATATCTATCATTGCAAGTGCATATTTTTCAGGTGTATCTGCAATATTTTCTATGTATTCTTGCATACTCTTAAAAAAGTATCTTCTGTTGTAAAGACCAGTTAAAAAGTCACGATTAGCATGATTCATAACTATATTTAGATTTTCCAATGATTCTATAGTGTTGTTGATTCTGCAAGAAAACTCCTCTTTAGAAAATGGCTTTGTGATGTAGTCGTTTGCCCCATTTTTTAAAAACATGGCATTTATCTCTGAGTCATTGTTGGATGAAAGAGCTATGATGGATAAGGCATCTTTTGAATGTGTTTTTCTAATTTCACGGGTGAGTTCTAGTCCATCCATAACTGGCATATTGTAGTCTGTAATGACTAAAGAAATATCAGAATGTGTTTGGAGCATTGCAAGTGCTTCTTCACCATGCGCTACTGTAATTACATTATAAAATAAAATATCGAGCATGTTCTTCATTTGTTTTCTAAAAATCATAGAATCATCAACAACTAAAATTTTATGGTTTTGATTTTTTTGAAGTCTTTGGATTGTGTAGATAATATAGTTTATGTCCCCAACACCACCTTTGTTTACATAGTCAATAATATTTTTTTGTAACATTTTTGTTCTAAATTCTTTGTCGATATTTCCACTTAAAACGATTGCCTTGTTATCATGGGCTAAAACATAGTCTACGACTTCTCCATTGGGTGCATCTGGAAGGTTTAAATCTAAGAGCGTAACAAAATAGGTGTTTATTCTTAAAAAAAGTTTTGCTTCATGAAGCGTATAGGCTACATCGACTTCAAATTTTAAGGTTTCTTGTATCTTCTTTGCTATAAGTTTGGCTAAGGTTTTGTTGTCTTCTACTATTAATATTCTTTGCATGATAATGAATGTCCATATAATGTTTTTCTTAGTTTACTATAATTTATCTATAATTATATGAATAAAGTGTAATATCTAAAAATGAAACTACTAGATGCTACTATTGATAAACTAAAATCAAAACAAAATATTTTTTTAACAGGTGGAGCGGGTGTTGGTAAAACAACAATTACCCGTGAAATAATAGAGTATTTTGAAGCAGATGCTAAAAAAGTTGCAAAATTAGCTTCGACTGGAATGGCGGCTACACTTATAAATGGACAAACACTCCATAGTTTTTTTGATTTAGGTATAGCATCTAGTATCGAGGACTTAGAGTCAAAGGGCAAATACGAGGCTAAGAAAAAGATTAAGAAGATTATTCATGCAATAGACTTAGTTGTTATAGATGAAATATCAATGGTGAGTGATGCTCTTTTTGAGATGATTTTACTACGACTTAATCAAAGTGACTTTAAAGGCTCTCTTTTGGTCGTAGGTGATTTTTTACAACTTCCACCAGTTGTGAGAGGAAACGCTGAAGTTATGTTTGCCTTTGAGTCAGATGCTTGGAGCAGTTTTGATTTTGAGACAATAGAATTAACGCATATATATAGAACCGACGATAAACATTTTATAGAACTTCTTCATAATGTACGGTATGGAATTATAAATGAAGCAATTCATAATCAGTTAAATGAATATATACGACCTTTGGCAAATGAGTTAAATGAATTCACTTTTCTGTTTGGAAAAAATAATTCTGCAGCCTTACATAACAAAGAACAATTAAATTATATAGATGAAGATTTATTTGTTAAAGAAGTCCAGATTATAAAACATGTAAAAACTGTAAATGATAATGAAATTGACAGATACATGAACGATGCAAGGATTGAGAAAGAACTAGAACTAAAAATTGGTGCGCCAATTTTATTTACAAGGAACTCTTGGAACTACTTTAACGGGGAGAGGGGAATCGTTGTAAATAAGGATTCGGCTTACATATATATACAAAAAGCTGATGCTAAAATAATAAAACTAGAAAGTGTTGCTCAAAGTAAGGCTTTGTGGAAGGAAAAAATAGTTGATGGAAAGAAAGAGATGCTAGAAGAAAATCTTTTTACGGTATATCAATATCCGATAAAGTTAGCATTTGCAATCACTATCCATAAGTCACAAGGTATGAGTATCGAAGATTTGATTATTGCTACGCATGAAATTTTTGCACCTTCTCAGTTTTATGTAGCGCTATCTCGAAGTTCTAATCCTTCACGGCTTAACCTTATTGCACCAAAATGTCAGTGGCATGAGCTAGCTTTTGTTAATGAAAAAGCATATAAATTTGTACAAGGAAGCTAATGCTAAAAAATATTGATAGAGGAATTCTCTATATGCTTTTAGGGGCATTAATCTCAGCACTCAATGGAGCAATTACAAAAATACTATCTGAGGATTTAAGTGCATTAGAGATAGTTTTTTTTCGTAACCTAATAGGAGTGCTAATAATTTTATATGCGCTCAAACATACCCCACCAAAACTAGCTGGAGGAAAGTTTCATCTTCTTATCATGCGGGGAATCTATGGGTTTACTGCAATGATTTTGTTTTTTTACACGATAAGTGTTATTCCTCTTGCTGAAGCTATAACATTAAATAAAACTTCTCCTTTATTTGGCGCGATTTTAGCTTTTTACCTTTTAAGAGAACAACTCAACAAAACAACAATTCTAGCACTTATTATAGGTTTTATAGGAATTATACTGATCACAAAACCGATGGGAATGAGCATCTCGTATGAACATGTACTTGGAATATTAGGTGGTTTTTTTGCAGCAGCTGCATACACGACAATAAAAAAAATAAAAGATATATATGACGCAAGAGTGATAGTCCTTGCTTTTGTAGGAATTGGTACTATTGCACCTGTGATTTTATTTTTATTAGCACCTTATATAGATGCTCCTTCATCTCTTGCGTTTTTATTTGAAGCATTTAGTATGCCGATGCGTTTAGATCTTTGGTTAATTATCGCTTTTATGGCACTTATCTCAACCCTCTCTCAATGGTTACTTACAAAAGCCTACAGCGCTTCAAACATAGCTATAATTGGTGTTATATCTTACACTAATATTCCGTTTGCTATAGGTTTTGGATGGATGTTAGGAGATAAATTTCCTGACTTTTTAACATTTATGGGAATTGGATTAATTATTTTAGGTGGAATTTTAGTTGGAAGAAGAAGCAAGAAGGTGTAAATACGGTATTTTGATAGGATGAACAATGTTCAGTTAAGTCTAAGACAGCCTTGCAGAGGGAACCGCAACCTCTTTATTATAGCCCATTCGTTTCTCACTCGGATAAACTAGTACTGTTATGATATAATTATTTCAATTAAAGGAAATTGAAATGAGTAAAGTAATTTTAGGATTGGATTTAGGAATAACTTCTATTGGTTGGGCTTTAGTTAATATAGAAGATGAAAATTTAGAAAACAATGAGATTATAGATAGTGGAGTTAGAATTTTTACTATTGCTGAGCATCCTAAGGATGGTAAATCTTTAGCACTTCCAAGGCGTGAAGCTAGAGGTGCAAGGCGAACCACAAAAAGAAAAGCTCAAAAAATACGAGCAATTAAAAGACTTCTTCTTAAAAACAAAATACTCACACAAAACGAATTAGATAATCTTTTCATAGGTAATAAAGGACAAAAAGATATTTGGTTGCTGAGACATGAAGCACTCTATAGAGAACTTGATAACAAAGAACTTACCCGTATTATGATTCATCTTGCTAAACACAGAGGTTACTTTTCAAATCGTAAGAGTGAAGAACCAAGTGATAATGAAGGTAAAGCTGTTTTATCAGGAATAGGGCAGAATAAAAAAGTTTTAGAAGATTCGAAATATTTGACAGTTGGTGAATATATATCTACAAAAGTAAAAAAGAGAAATGGAAAAGATTCAGAGGGAAAGCTTAACTATGAAAATTCAGTAGCTAGAAGTATGCTTATTGATGAGATAAGTATAATATTTTCTAAGCAAAAAGAATTTTCTAATGACTTAGTAACTGACGAACTTTTAGAAGCTTACAAAGAGATAGCGTTTGAGCAAAGAGCTTTAAAGTCAGTGGCTGATATGGTTGCAAATTGTCCTTTTGAAGTGGATGAAAAAAGAGCTTCAAAGAGTTCTTATTCATTTGAGTATTTTAGAGCCTTACAAAAACTTAAAAATCTTAGAGTGATAGATGCCAATGGGTACGAGATGCCACTTATATTTGAGCAGATTGAGCAAATAGTAGCGAATGCTAAAATTACCAAAAACTTTACATATAAATCATTTAAAAAATTATTTCCCGCATATAAAGAGATGAAGATAAAAGGTCTTGTTTATCATGACCATAAAACAGGAGAGATTAAAGACCCTGAAAAAGTAAAATTTTTAGATTTTACCACATACCAAAAGATAAAAACAGTTATTCAAGAGGCAGATAATCTTTACTGGCAAAAGATAGAAAATAATAGCGATATATTAGATGCTATCGGTAAAGTTTTGACAACTGAAAAAAATGATAAAGAATCAATGAAGCAACTCGTAGAAATAGTTGAGAGTGAAAAAGTTTGTGAAGCCTTGCTTTCTTTGTCTTTTTCAAAGTTTGGACATTTGAGTACAAAGGCTATTAGAAATATCATTCCATTTTTAGAAGATGGGCTTGATTATGATAAAGCTTGTGAAAAAGCTAGTTACGACTTCAAAGCTATTTTTAAAGGGAATAAAACAAAATTTCTTCCACCTTTGAGTAAACAAGAAAACCTAGAGATGACAAACCCTGTAGTAAAGCGTGCTATTGCTCAGATGCGATTAGTTTATAATGCAATAGCAAGAAAACACGGCGCTATAGATGCAGTCCATGTAGAGTTTACAAGAGATATAAAACATTCACACGAAGACAGAAGGAAAATAGAAAAAGCACAGGGTGAATTTAGAAATACAAAAGAAAAAGCACGAGAACAGGCTATAGATAAGTTAGGAAAAGAACCAAATGCTAAAGAGCTTTTAAAGTTTAGACTTTGGGAAGAACAAAATGGGCATTGCATATATAGCGGAAAGTATATAAACCCTGACATATTAGCTGATTCTTATGCTACAGAAGTTGACCATATTTTGCCGTACAGTCGTTCAATGGACGATAGTTTAAACAATAAGGTACTTTGTTTTACAAAAGAGAATCAAGACAAGGGTAGTCAAACACCTTGTGAATACATGGACTCAAAAAAATTTGAAGAGTTTGTTGGACGAGTTGAGAACTTAAAAAATCTAAAATATGCTAAAAAAAATAGACTCATTAAAATTAATTTTGATGAAAGTAGTGAGATAGCTTTTAAAGAGAGAAATAAAATTGACACCTCGTATATTTCTAAATTTGTAAAGAATTATATAGAGTCTCATGTTGAATTTAAGGCGTCAAAAATGAAGCGACATGTATTTACAATGAATGGAATGCTTACAGCGCAACTTCGCTACAAGTGGGGAGTTGGGGATAAAAACAGAGACAATCACTTGCACCATGCAGAAGATGCAATTATTTTAGCTTTTTCAACACAGTCTATGGTTCAGATGCTATCAACTGTTTCTGCTAAAAGAGAAGGTTTTTCTTATAAAGATAAAAAAGAGAAATCTAAAAGTTTAAGATTTATAACTCCAATAGATGAATTTCATAAAAGAGTACAAGAGAGTTTAGCAGAAATTTTTGTTTCTCATATGCCTAGGAGAAAGATTGGAGGGGCTGCTCATAAGGCAACGACATACTCGAACAAAGATTTAAGTCATAAAAAAGAAAATGGAAAAGTCGAATACTTAAAAGGTGGGAGTATTACGAATAATGTAAAACTTAAGCATGGAGTGGCTTTAAATGATGGTATGCCAAGGGTTGACTTATTTCAAAATAAAAAAACAAATAAATATTATCTTGTACCGATTTATGTAAGCGACTTTGTAAAAGATAAATTACCAAATAAGGCGATAGTTCAAGGAAAAAAACCTTGGATAGAGATGGATGATGAATATGAGTTTAAGTTTTCTTTTTATAAAAGAGATTTGATAGAAGTTCAGACTAAGAAGACTGATAATAAAGAATCTATTAATGCTTTTGGTTATTTTAATACAGCGGTAAGCTCAACAGCTCAAATATTGTTTAATGGACATAAGGGAGATGAAGAATTCTTATTTGGCTCACAAAATTTAGTTTTCATAAAAAAATACCAAGTAGATGCATTAGGAACTTATGTTGAGGTGAAAAGTGAGAAAAGGCAAGGAACTATAAAAGAAGGCAGATTAAAAAGAAAAAAATAAAGGGGAAAATATGAGTGCATGGAGGACGATTTTAGTTACTAAGCCATGTAGGCTTAGTACAAAAAATCAACAGCTTGTTTATGAGCCAAAAGATGAGCAGATGATTACAGTTCCACTTGAAGATATAACTGTAATAGTCTTAGAAAATAATCAGTCAAGTATGACAACGGCACTTCTAAGTAAGTGTGCTGAAAAAAATATAGCACTCTTTACTTGCGATAATTACCACATGCCAAATGGATGCTTTACTCCTTTTCATCAACACTCAAGATTCTCTCAAATATCGCATATACAAAGAGATATGAAAGTTCCACTAAAAAAACAAATCTGGCAAAAAATCATCACTCAAAAAATAATCAACCAATCGCAGCTTTTAGAATATTTTGACAAAGATAATCTACAGTTAGAATTACTTACAAACAAAGTAAAATCAGGCGATAGTGAAAACTTAGAAGCACTAGCAGCTAGAAGATACTGGAGCAAGCTTTTCGATGACTTTACGCGTGACCAAAAAAAAGGAGACCCACGAAATATAGCATTAAATTATGGCTATGCCATAGTCCGCGGAGCAGTAGCACGTTCTTTAGTTTCTTATGGACTTTTACCAACCTTTGGAGTCTTTCATAACTCAGAATTAAATGCGTATAATTTAGCTGATGATATGATAGAACCACTACGACCCATGGTTGATATGGTAGTTAAAAAGTTAGAAATAGAAGATGAGCTTGATGTTCATCTAGGGGTAAGCGTGAAGTCGGCTTTACTCAATGTCCTTGTAATGCAGATGCAGCTAGATGATGAAAATGTTACAGTATTAAATCTATGTGACATTATGGCGCATAGTTTTGTAAAGTCTATGAAGTTAAATGATGTTGGTAGATTGAAATTACCATCTGTAGTATGAGTACTTCAAAGTTTATGTGGATTTTTGTCTTTTTTGATTTACCGACAAAAACAAAAAAAGAGCGTAAAAAATATACTGAGTTTAGAAGGTTTTTACTTAAAGATGGTTTCATCATGATGCAGTTTTCTGTATACAGTAGAATTTGCAAAGGGGATGATAGTGTAGTGACTCATAAAAAAAGAGTAAAAGAGCATATTCCTACAAAAGGACATATACGGATGCTTTCTATTACAGACCTTCAATATTCAAAAATGGAGACCTTGGTTGGAGTTAAAAAAGAGGAAGAAAAGTTAGAAAAAAAGCAACTTTTGTTATTTTAATATAAGTGGGTAAGAAAGTAACAGATTTTTGCATAATATTTAAAAATATTCTTATCAAAAAAAGAATATTTTTAAAATAAGAAGAGAAAAAATCATATTTTTTAAGTTTTTTAAGAAAAAAAAGATGATTTTTTTCATGAGTAAATGTCTTAAAAGCCTGCTTTAAAGGGCCCTGAAGAATGGTAGTATAGCGTATCCGAGTGAGAAAGGGGGCTATAACCTGCCATAGTTGCAACTGCTGAGATAACTGAGTATAGCGTATCCGAGTGAGAAAGGGGGCTATAACCGCTGGTGTGATTAGTTTAAATCTTTCTTTAGTATAGCGTATCCGAGTGAGAAAGGGGGCTATAACGACGCTTTGTCTGTATCCATTTCACCCGCTAGTATAGCGTATCCGAGTGAGAAAGGGGGCTATAACTTAGTCTTCATAGCATTACCACCATCTGTAAGTATAGCGTATCCGAGTGAGAAAGGGGGCTATAACCTAAACTTATTCTACTTGAAACAAATGATAGTATAGCGTATCCGAGTGAGAAAGGGGGCTATAACTGATCGTGTTCATGACTGGTTAAATGACGGAGTATAGCGTATCCGAGTGAGAAAGGGGGCTATAACCTAAACTTATTCTACTTGAAACAAATGATAGTATAGCGTATCCGAGTGAGAAAGGGGGCTATAACTGATCGTGTTCATGACTGGTTAAATGACGGAGTATAGCGTATCCGAGTGAGAAAGGGGGCTATAACCCTAGTGAAGTGACTACACCAGGTGAGCAAAGTATAGCGTATCCGAGTGAGAAAGGGGGCTATAACACTAGAACGGCGGATAAGCTCACGAACTACAGTATAGCGTATCCGAGTGAGAAAGGGGGCTATAACAATCTATCAAAGTTCTTCTTGATGGTGTATAGTATAGCGTATCCGAGTGAGAAAGGGGGCTATAACTAGCGGTTTATATAATCCGAAAACACAGAAAGTATAGCGTATCCGAGTGAGAAAGGGGGCTATAACCAAATGGTTTAAATCGTGTTCCAGTTGGTAAGTATAGCGTATCCGAGTGAGAAAGGGGGCTATAACCATAATGTAGAAACGCAGTTAACGGAAGAAAGTATAGCGTATCCGAGTGAGAAAGGGGGCTATAACTTCAAGGAGATAACAAAGAGCAAAGGAAATAGTATAGCGTATCCGAGTGAGAAAGGGGGCTATAACAGGGGCGAATAACATCAAACCCGCTTTAATAGTATAGCGTATCCGAGTGAGAAAGGGGGCTATAACCAAGGTTTATTGCTTTGTGCCACAGTTGAAGTATAGCGTATCCGAGTGAGAAAGGGGGCTATAATTTCGTTTGCTATTTCTAGTTTCATTTTTCGAGTATAGCGTATCCGAGTGAGAAAGGGGGCTATAACATGAAATAGGAAGTTACAGCGATGTAGCTTAGTATAGCGTATCCGAGTGAGAAAGGGGGCTATAACTGGGTCTATTGTAGTATTAAACATTATGTTAGTATAGCGTATCCGAGTGAGAAAGGGGGGGGGCTCAACGGCATTAAGTTAAGCCTACAAATACCATAGTTACGGACTTCCATCTGACTAATTCCCAACATTTTTCTTTTTCCTTTTAAGGTGATTTATCGAATTGGTGGCAATCGTGGATTTATGTATATCTTTATCAAGTCGTGGTTTTGATTTTCTATCAGGTCGTATAACTATTGTATTGGTTAAAAATAGCTTTTCCATCTGCTCTAGCATCTCATCTAGTGGGTTATCAAGGTATAAAAGATCAAATACCTTATGCTTTATAAGATTGAATGACACAGCTTTATTTATCTTTTGAATATACTTATTATCTTTAGTTGTCTCTTTTAACTCTTCGTTCATATCGTAAGTCATCATTGACTCATAGTTTGTGAGAAATATAGTTGCAAAGAAGTCCTGCTTTACTGCAAGGGCTGTTTGACCTGTAAAGTTTTCAAGTGAGAGTCTATTTTTAATAAGGTCGAAATATGTTTCTATTCCCCATCTTAGAGCATAGAGTTCTTTAAAGTCAGATGTTTTTAGTTTATCATTACTCAGTACATTTGTTGCTAATACTTCTACTGTACCGTTATCTAAGATAACTTGTACAAATCTGATTTTCATTTTTGTAGGGATATTATTTTCTCGTAATTCTTCTTTGAGATACTTAGGTGCATTAATTTCAAGTATTACATCTTTTCTCTCACTATGTGCATCAAACAAGGATTTTGCTTTTGAGAATATATTCTTTCTTAGTCTACAGAGTATATTTGTATTGTTATGAACTGCAGCAAACAGCTCAAACGATGGATATCCTCTATCCATGATAGTTAAATCATCTAATGTACAATCGTATAGGTGTTGTAGGGCTAAAGTTCTCTCATCATAAGCTATGAGGTCGTTATCTTCACTTTTATTCTTATTGGTGATAGAGGAATCAATTGCAATATTATTAAGTACATCAAACAAACAAGATACTCTTCCTTGAGATACATCTTTAGCAAAATCTTTTATTTGGCATTTAACCTTCATTGGATTAAACTCTTTTTTACATCTGCTGTATTAGGGAGTGTAGTTACAGAACCATCTATTGCAAGTATTCTAAAGCCTTTATAGGTTTCATACTCTCCATCTTCATAAAACATATCACGAGCTATCTCTGCAAACTCTTTAAAAGCAGTATAGTTTAATTTAGCTCTTGCTTGAGTATATGCACTATTGGTGATAGTAACATCTTCACCCAATGTTAATTGAGTGTCATTGATACTGTTTTGTAAAGATTTATTACTCTTTTTAATCATCATAGTCATAATTTTATCAAATCCTAGCTTTCTTGCTCTTGTGAATGAATTCACTCCAATCTTATGTTTAGTTTGGAATAACACTTCTCTTTTTTATTTCTCAAAACCGCTGAAAATCCAGCAGTTTTTTTTAACATAACCAACCCTTAATATAATAGATATATTATAGCTAGATAGTGCTTCAAAAACCCTTTTAAATCCCTATAAATAGGGGTTTATTTGGATTTTAATATATGCTTTTATACTCTGAAAAATCCACTTTTTAAAGAGATAATTTCATTGTGTTACTTTTTAGTTAATTCCTTAACTTAATGGCGGTGGGGGGGGCTATAACATAAGGTTCTGAATTCTGATTTGTTGCGATGAAATGAAATCATATTTTGGATACAATGACATAAAGATAAGGAAACTATTTTATGCATATATCACAAAAACTACAAAATTATTTTGAAGTAGCGAATAAGCATATTCTTATGATACAAAAAGCTGTAAAATATATTAAACCATTATCCCCTAAATAGTAATTTTAAAGAAAACTTAGATGATGATATTTTATTCTTTGCATTGGATAGTTTAGTTTTTAGATTTGCTAAACTTCAAGACTGGCTTAGACAAAAGATATTTAAAACATTTTTAGCATAGGAGGAATATCCTGTTGAAGAGATAAACTTTTTAGAAGTGATAAAAGTATTAGAAAAAGAAAATATTTTAACTATCGATATGTGGAGTGTATTTAGAGAGACAAGAAATGAGCTTGCACATGAGTATCCAAATTATGGACAAATAGCAGAAAATATAAACTTTATAATGGAAAATA
>JAUZSC010000028.1 GCA_030949825.1 Sulfurimonas sp. | reverse complement strand
AACCCTCTGGACGCACTAAAAACTTTATGATTTGGCAGTATTTAAAACAAGATATAAGTCCTAAAGAAGCCGATAGCGCTTATGCTTTAGTAGAAGGGAATATTGCTAAAGTAAAAAAAGCATATTTGGAAAAGTCTAAAAATAAAGTTTTACTACGAGAAAGTGAATGCCGAGGAAGACGGGATTTACTTGATATTAGTGACAAAGACTGCTTCATATTGGCAATGAGTCCCTACAAAACATTAAATATGGATGACAAATCGCGAGCAGAGCTTATAGGACGACTTAAGTCTAAGTCGGCTCGAGATGCAGTGAAAATACAAGCAGAAGCGTTTAACGAAGAAGCATATAAAAAGTATGAGCCAAATACTATTTTAGATATGTTTATACGAACAAACAGACAACACAGACGCGAAAATCTTAATATCTCTTTGTCTAAAGAGTTTCTAAAATATATGTTCTCCAAAGAAGCATCTGCTTGGAAAAAATTCGCACTTATTAAAATTATTGTGAATGATGATAAACTTGATGTTTTACAAAAATCTATTTTAAATATTGACGCAAGTAATGTTGGTTCTGATTCTAACTTTTTATTGGCTTTAAATCATCTTAAACATGGACAAGACAAGCAGGCGATAGAGTACTTTGAAGTCTCAAAGGACACCTACACACGACAGATGAGTAAAGATAAAAATAGTTTTTGGATGTATCAAGTAAGTAAAGAGAAAAAATATTTACAAGATTTAGCATTAAGTATGAATATAAATATTTACTCACTGTATGGAAAAGAAAAACTCGCAGTTGAAGTTACTAACTACTTCTCTTCTGTTGAGACCATAGATGCTGAGCATTCTAAAAATTTATCGGATCCTTTTATGTGGGATGCGATTGCCAAAGAGATTAAAATAACTCCAAAAGAAGAACTGCTTGCATTAGCCGCAACCTTCAAACAAAAAGACATGGCTCCTGTTCAGTCGTTTATAATCGAAAAAGCGTATGCTTTTAAAATGCATGGATATATAACGCCCTATGATGAATTTTTAGAAGATGTATCTACTGATGATAAAGCCCTTATTTACGCACTTATGCGACAAGAAAGTAATCTTATCCCATCTGCTCTTTCTCGTTCATTTGCCTTGGGTTTGATGCAAATAATGCCTTTTGTAACAGATGACTTGAGTAAAAGAATGGACAATCCGATAAGTTCTTATAATGATATGTTTAAACCTGAGTATAATTTACCTTATGCCTTGAAACATTTTGCATGGTTAAAAAAGACTTACTACCATCCACTTTTTCTTGCTTACGCTTATAATGGGGGCTTGACTTATTTTAGACGGCATCTCGAAGCTGGAACATTTAAAAAGGGAGCGTACGAACCTTTTATGAGTATGGAACTGATGTCAAACAAAGAAAGCCGTGAGTACGGTAAAAGAGTTTTGGCTAATTATGTTATGTATAAAAAGATTCTAGGAGAAGATATCTCTATAGTTGATCTTTTGAATAACTTAACGGACCCGATGAAGACGGACCGTTATCGATCTGCAAAATAAGCTTAGTACTTTCATTATTTTCATTATTTTTAAAACGAAGAAGATAATTACTCGTCCATTGCGTATTTAAAGATACGAGATGCGAGTATTTGTTTTCTTGAGCTAATTCCCGGCGGTCTATAGCTTTTTTCACCATTTAAAGTAATATTTAAATAATTATTTTTATTTTTCAAATAGAGAGAAATATAAAAATAGTTATTTGTTTTATCTGTATTTTCATAGACATTATTTAGATAAACTGCAGAATAAATTCCTTCTACTTTTTTATCAAAAATAATTTTTCCACTTTTTGTATTTTCTATAGCTGCTTCTTGCTCTTTTGAGATATCGAGTTTACTAAAAGCATTCCTAGTAGCACATCCTGAGAATAAAATACTAATAACTAAAGCGCTTGAAATGATTTTCATGTAATTTCCTATGTTTTTTTCAAAAGAATTATATCGCATTAAACAAGGTTTTAACGAGTCTTTTGTATAATCCATTAAATTTTACACAAGAGAACAAATGAGCAAAAGATTAGCCGTAGCATTTACAGGACCATCGGGTAGTGGCAAAACTACGCTTATATTAAAAGTGGCGAGAAAACTTATAAATGAGTATGATAAAAAAGTAGCTATTGTCAAACACGATCCTGGTGATAAGGCGAGATTTGATGTTGAGGGAAAAGATAGTTACAAGTTTTCAAGTACGGGTGCGGAGGTTATTGTAACTTCACCAAACAGAACAACATATTTTTCTAAAAAAAGTGAAGATCTAGATGAAATGATTCGGCTCTTTGATGTCTTTGATATTTTGTTAGTAGAGGGTTTGAAAAACTTAGCCTTGCCTCGTATAAGTATATTTAGAAACACACTTGATAGTGACTATTTTCCCTATATGAATGCCTTAGCTATAGATGCTAGCATTACTTTAGATGATTACGAGATACCAAAAGATGTAGATGTTTTAGACTTAAACAATCCAGATGAAGTAATTTCATGGATATTAAAAAATGCGAAGGAAGTATAAATGAAAGATATATTTGATGCAATTAAGAAAAGTGCAATACGAATTAAAGATGCCATAGATGTTAAAGACATAGGTTACTCACAATCAGAAAATAGCTCAGGAGAGACACAACTTCAGCTAGACATTCAGTGCGACATGATTATTGAAGAAGAGTTTTCAAAAGTTAAATGTATAAATACAATAGCAAGTGAAGAAAAAGAGCATGAAGACCAGTTTCATCCTGATGGGAAGTACTTTATAGCCTACGATCCACTTGATGGTTCATCTTTAGTAGATGTAAACTTAAGTGTTGGTTCTATTTTTGGGATTTATGAACATCAATTTGGAACAGCACATATGGTTGCGGCATGTTATGTGGTTTATGGTCCTCGTGTTGAGCTTGTTTTTGCCCAGAATAAAACAAAACTTTATCTTCTTCAAGCAGGTGAATTTGAGTTTGTTAAAGAGATTCGTTTAAAAGAACAAGGAAATCTTAATGCTCCTGGTGGAACTCAGAAAAATTGGGCACCTTACCATAAAGAACTCGTAGATAGCTTCTTTGCAGAGGGTTACCGTTTAAGATATTCTGGTGGTATGGTTCCCGACTTACACCAGATTTTACTTAAGGGTGGTGGAATATTTTCTTATCCTGGAACGAGTGATAAACCTGAGGGAAAACTTCGTAGACTTTTTGAAGTATTTCCTTTTGCCTTTATTTATGAAAAATCAGGTGGCGGTGCGATTGATGGTACGAAAGACTTAATGACATTAGGTCATGCGCATATTCACGATACTGCGATTTGTTTCTTTGGCTCAAACTACGAAATAGCACGAGTGAAAGAAGTTTATGCAAGAAACAACTAAGACCAATAAGTTTGAAGAGCATCTCAATGAAATGCTCGCTAAACTTCAAACATGTCAAGTAGAAAAAGCAATGAAAAGTTGTAGTGATTGCGAACACTACCTCTCGTGTGAACTAAGAACTGATTATATAAAATCAGTATACAGCAGTATGTCCAAGGGCGATACTGGTGGGTTTGAATTTTAACAACTAACAAGGATAATTTTTAATGAGTAAATATATAACAACACCTATTTATTATGTGAATGGAGAGGCTCATATTGGGCATGCTTACACTACGTTTATAGCAGATACTATGGCACGCTATGAAAAACTAAAAGGTGAAGATACTTACTTTTTAACTGGAACTGATGAACATGGTCAAAAGATTGAGGAGTCAGCACAAAAGCGTAATAAACCAACGCAAGAATTTGCAAGCGAAATAAGTGCAACATTTAAAACACTTTGGGATGACTTTGAAATATCTTACGATAAGTTTATTAGAACTACAGATGCTGAGCATATGACTGGCGTTCAAAAAGCTTTTTTAGAGATGCATGCTAAGGGTGATATTTACAAAGATTTTTATGAGGGTTATTATTGTGTTAGTTGTGAGACATTTTTTCCAGAGACACAGTTAATAGATGGTGAGTTTTGTCCTGATTGTGGGAGAACTACAAGTGTTGTTAAAGAAGAAAGTTATTTTTTCAAGCTTTCAAAATATGAAGACAAACTTTTAAAACATTATGAAGATAATCCTGATTTTATTCTTCCTCGTTCTCGTGCAAATGAAGTTATAAACTTTGTTAAAGGTGGTTTGCGTGATCTCTCAGTAACACGAACATCATTTACATGGGGTGTGAAAATGCCAGCATCTCTTAATGATGATAGCCATGTTATGTATGTTTGGCTAGATGCTCTTCTTAACTACATTACAGCACTTGGATACGGTAAAGACGGTGCAAACATGAAGTACTGGCCCGCAAGCACACAATTTGTTGGTAAAGATATTTTAAGATTTCATGCTATTTATTGGCCTGCATTTTTAATGAGTTTAGATTTACCTCTCCCTAAAACAATCGGTGCACACGGATGGTGGACGAGAGATGGCGAAAAAATGAGCAAATCAAAAGGCAATGTTATCGCACCTAAAGTAGTAGCAGATGCGTATGGAGTTGAAAATCTTAGGTACTTCATGCTTAGAGAAGTTCCTTTTGGTCAAGATGGCGATTTTTCTCAACGCGCATTTATAGATAGAATCAACTCAGATCTTAGTAATGACCTCGGTAATTTACTTAACCGAATCATAGGAATGAGTGGAAAATATTCTGATTTTGAGATAGATTCTAAAGATGTTATAAAGTACCATGAAAAAGAGATAGATGCTATGAACGAAGCACTTGGAAATCTTGACGACTTTATGAAGAACTTACAAACGCATAGATACTTAGAAGAACTCTGGAAACTTTTTGCTATTGGAAATGGAGCTATTACAGGACATGAACCTTGGGCAAAAATGAAAGAAGGTAAAACTGATGAGGCACTTGCTACAGTTGCTTTAGTGGCTAATATTTTAGCAAAAGCTGTCATAATGCTTTCTCCTGTTATGCCTAAAACAACAGCTATTGTTTGTGATGCACTTGGTTTTGAGATAAATAATGAGAGCTATAAAGACCTTGTTTTAGGGAAAAACTTATTAAAAGTATTTAATATCAAAAAGTTCCACCTCTTTTTCCTCGCGTTGAAGAACCTTTAATGGAAGAAGCTCCAGTCGCACAACCAAACAAACCAAAAGAAGAAAAGAAAGAGACTAAAGCTACATCAATCGAGGATGATAATCTTATAGAAATCGGTCAGTTTTTCGAAACATCTTTAAAAGTTGGTGTAGTTGTTGAGGCAGAAGAAGTTCCTAAAAGTAAAAAACTTTTAAAACTACAAGTTGATTTAGGTGAAGACTCACTTCGTCAAGTTGTAGCTGGAATCAAAGAGTTTTATTCTGCGCAAGATTTAATAGGAACGCAAGTATGTGTAGTTGCAAACTTGAAGCCTGCAAAACTTATGGGTATGATGTCTGAGGGAATGTTACTTGCTGCTAAAGATGAAGATGGTTTATGTTTAGTACGACCAGAGAAACCTAAAAAGGCCGGAACACCTATTGGATGAGACTTGAAAATATTCTTGCACTTACGAATGGAAAACTTGTAAATGATCCATTTGTAAAAAAATTCGACACTATTGTTTTTGAGGCAAAGGCTGTAAAAAGAGGTGACCTCTTCATAGCCTTTGATGATACTATGATAGAAGAAGCTGTACGGGGCGGTGCGTACGGTATTGTTTTTGATAAACCTACTCAGATTACAGATACTGAAATAGCTTGGGTTAAAGTAAACTCTTGTGAAGATTCTTTAATAAAACTACTTCGCTTTACACTTATAGAAAAAAATGTAACGATTTACGAATGTAATGAAATTGTATTAAAACTCTCGCTTCAAGTTATCACTGATCCAAACTTTATACCTGTTCATGGTGATATAAAAGAGATTCATAAACAGTTAAGTAGCATTGAAAATGAGTCTACTCTGCTCTTTTGTCCCCAACTTTGTGATGCCACACTTTTTACAGATATAAAAAAAATTCCACTTGACTTTTCTAATACTATAAGCATTATGGAGCAGACTCTTTTTGAGACTTCCTTTATACATGCTAATATATTTTATGAGAGACAGTTAATATCACCATTTTTCATGCCTTATCTTGAAGAGTTACTTTATTTATACAAAATACTCGACGTAAATTTCAGATTAAGAAAGTTTACGCCGCTGAATCATTTTGAAGCTGTATTTGTAAGCAACAAGTTTGAGATTAAAGAATTTGGTACAAGTGATAAGGTTTTAATCTTTGAACAAAATGCGAGTTTAATCGAGTCCGAGATGAACTTTTTACAAAAAAATGCTTCTTGGGCAAACTTAATCTATATTGTTCCAGCATCTTTAAAAATAGAGCCTTCTGAAAATATTTTTATCTATAAAAATATAAACAAGATTAAAGAGATTCTTAGAGCCAATAGCTTTAACTTTGCACTTATCGCAGGTGCCGACACATCGATTTTAACAAAACCCACAGTTAATCACACACAATTAACGCTAGACTTTTAGGACCTTAATACAATGAACCGAAGAAACTTTTTAACAACTGCCACTGCAACATCTGCTGCCTTAGCTCTAGGTGGATGCAATGAAAGCAATCGTCAAGCCATAGACTACTCTAAGCATCCTAGCGCGAAAGACAAAGACACGAAACATGTAAATATCAACAGAGGCAAAAAAACTATAATAAAACTTGCAACAAGTTGGCCGGCACATTTTCCTATTATGGGTATAGGAGTCGAGCGGTTTGCTAAAAGGATTAAAGATATTAGTGGAGGAAGTTTAGAAATCAAGCTCTACCCTAAAAATACACTTGTTCCTGCTTTAGCTGTGTTTGACGCTTGTTCGAGTGGACAGATTGATGCGTTTCACTCAGGTCCGTATTATTGGAAAGGTAAAAACTCCGCTTTTTCACTTTATAGTGGGATTCCCTTTGGGTTTACTGCAGAAGAAATTAATTCTTGGATGCTCTTTGGTGGTGGACTTGACTTATGGCGCGAACAATACGACAGATACAATCTTTACCCTTTTATGGGTGGAAATACAAATATACAGATGGGTGGATGGTTTAGAAAACCAATTAATTCTCTAGTAGATATGCAAGGCTTAAAGATGCGAATTCCTGGTCTTGGAGGTGAGGTATTTTCTAAAATGGGTGTAAACCCCATTCTTTTACCTGCCGGAGATATATACACTTCGCTCGAGCGTGGTGTTATAGATGCTACAGAATGGGTTGGTCCTGCTCTTGATATAAAGATGGGTTTTTATAAAATTGCACCTTATTATTACTCCGGTTGGCATGAACCGGGTTCTATTTTAGAGCTAACATTTAACAAAGGCTCATGGAATAAACTTGTATCTGAGCACAAGGCTATGATAGAAGTAGCATCGAGTGAGATGAATTCAAATATGACCTATGAATTTCATGCGCAAAATATTCATGCATTCCAAGAACTTAAGAACTTAAATGTAAATATAATGCAGTATCCAAAAGATGTCATAGATGCTGGTAAGATAGCCTTAGGTGAAGTTGTTACAGAACTCAGTGCTAACAATGAAGACTTTGCTAAAGTCTACAATTCTATAGATAAATACTTACATTTATCAAAAGAATGGAGCGACACAAGTTTGCGTTATTTTCTAAACCAAAGGTCATAAAATATGAGATACAACTTGAATAAACTTCTTTTAACTTCAATCCTTTTTCAATCGCTGCTTTTTGCATCTTTTTCTGGTGTAGTTATTGATAAAACAACATCTAAGCCTATTCATGGAGCTATGATTAGCGACTCTTCATTGACTGTAAAGAGTGATGAAGAGGGGAACTTTTTCTTACATACGGATGAAAAAACAGCTCATATCAAATCATATGGCTACAGAGGACTTCAGCTTAAAAATGATGAAAATAAAACTAGCTTTGAATTAGAATCTATTAATGTAAAAGCTCTTTATTTAACATTTTGGCGTGCGAGTGGAAACTCTCAAACAATGAAGAAGATTCTTCAAATCATTGATACTAAAGAAGTAAATGCAATTGTGGTCGATATTAAAAATGAATATGGCTCAACACTTTACAAAACATCATTTGCTCAAGCTAACAGTTATGGAGCGCATAAACAACGAACAAACAGAAATATACAAAAATTTATGAAGCTTTTAAAATCAAAAAATATTTATACCATTGCTAGAATAGTGACTTTTAAGGATGAACTTCAGGCTTCAAATAATCCTAACTATGCTATTAGAAATAAAAAAGGTGAGATTTGGAGGAACCATGACAAGATGGCTTGGGTTGATCCATATGATAAAAGAAGTCATGACTATGCAATTTCTATGGCAGAAGAAGCGGCAAAGGTTGGGTTTGATGAGATAAATTTTGACTATATTCGTTTTCCTGCAAAAACAGACTTACAATTTTCACAAGAAAACACGCAAGAAAATAGAGTTGAAGCAATCTCTACATTTTTAGATTCTGCTAAAATGAAGTTGAAAAAGTACGGTGTTTATATATCAGTTGATACTTACGGGAATATTCTTTGGACAAAAAAAGGTGATAACGGAATAGGACAAACAGTTAAGAGTTTAGCTGAGCACGCTGATTATTTAGCACCTATGTTGTATCCATCAGGTTTTGCAAGAGGGTCTTTTGGCAAAAAAAATCCATCTTCATATCCTTTTATTGTTATTTACAAAAGCATAAAACATGTTGAGAATATTATTAGTCCAAGCCGTATACGCCCTTGGTTGCAATACTTTAAAGATTATGCGCATACACGCCGTCCTTATAAAAAGTTTGAAGTCACCGAGCAAATAAGAGCGTCTGAGAAAATGCAAACAAATGGATGGATGATGTGGTCACCCTCGAGCAGGTATCACATGAATTATTTTAAAAAGTAGCTATTCTTATGTTTTTCAAGGCTTTTCTATAAGTCTTGGATTGCGGTAGATACAAGTCTACGAGAGAATGAAAATCTTTTGAATGGTTCATATGCTTTAAATGGGCTAATTCATGTACTACTACATAATCAATTAATTCTTTTTTGACTTTCATAAGTTCTGTGTTAAAAGTCAATACTCCTGCCCAACTACAACTTCCCCACCTGCTTTTCATTTTTCTATATTTTATTTCTTTGTATCGGTATCCCATGAGATTTGAAAAATACTCCACCCTTGGTGTTATATATTCATTTGAATACTCTTTATAAAATATATTATAACCTTTGATTATTTTTTCGCGTGAAGTAATTTTTATTTTTTCTAGTTTTTTTCTAAGATCTATTACTTCTAAGCTATCTATAGAATAAATTTCTCCAAAAAGTATTGCTTCATCTTCTAGATTCACTTGAAGTGCTTTATTGTTCTGAGCCTTAAGTATCTGTTTATGTATCCATTCTTTTTTTGACTCTAAAAGACTATGAATGAACTTTTGACTTACATGCGGTGTTTTCAGCAAGATCTCACTCTCATTGATAAGACTAATGTAGCTATGCTTCATATTTTTATTTATACGATGATTCACTATAAAATTATCATAAACAAAGAGCTTATTCATATATTATAGGGTCGTTTACTTTAGCTATCTTAAAACCATTAAGTCTAAGTCTGCAACTGTCACAAATCCCACAAGCCTTATCTTCATTTTTATAACAACTCCATGTTAACTCTAAGGGTACAGCGAGTTCGAGAGATTTTTGTACTATTTGAGATTTTTGCAGGCTGACTAGTGGCATATGTATAGTTATGTTTGTTGTGTCTTTTGTACCAAGGTTAATACTCTCTTGCATACTTTTTATATACGATGCCCTACAATCGGGGTAGCCACTACTGTCTTCTTCAACTACTCCTATGCTAATTGCGCTTGCCCCTTCTTTTTCTGCAATAGCGGCTGCCATACTTAAAAAAATACCATTGCGAAATGGAACATAAGTAATTGGTACACCTTCTTCAATTCCTGTTATGGGTACATCTATACTTTTATCTGTCAATGCAGATGCTCCGAGTTGTTTAAAAAAATCTAAATCGAGTACATATTTTTTTACAATTTTTAAGTTATCACAAATTCTATGAAAACATTCCAACTCTTTGTCTTGTGTTCTTTGCGCGTAATTAAAATGAACAGCAATAATCTCATATCCATCTTTTTTCATCATAGATGCACTCAAAGTAGAGTCCATTCCACCGCTCATAACACACACTGCTTTTTTTATTATTTTATTCATAAAAGAATTTTAGCATTTTATTTAAGCTTTTACTTACATCATTCGCTATATAATGTAAAAAATGCAAATAAAGGATTTATTATGGCAATATCATCTTCAACAAGCACGGATGTAGCTGCAGTTCAAGTAGATGTGTTAAAAAAAAGCTATCGATGTAAAAGAGAGAGCCACTTTAAAAATACTAGAAAGTGCAAATGAACAATCAAAGCAAGTATCAGCTCAAAAAACAGGTTTAGGTAATACACTCAATGTATCTGCATAAACTCTTTTGATTGAACTTGACAATAGAACCGCTCTACTAATTGACGAAAAACTTCTCAATACTATTGCTAATCTCTTTACAAGCAAAGAGATTGAGCTTATTATTACAACAGAAGAAGAAATCCAAAGTATAAACAAACAATATAGAAATATTGATACATCTACTGATGTACTAAGCTTCCCTTATGAAGACATGCCCATGTCTCCACTAGGAAGTATTGTTATCTCATCTTCTCATGTCATAGAAAAGGCAAAAGAATTATCACATACACAAAGTGATGAAACTACCCTACTCTTCATACATGGTTTACTGCATTTACTAGGATTTGACCATGAAATAGATAATGGTGAGATGAGAGAAGAAGAAAAAAAGTTAATAAAAAAGTTTTCATTACCAAAAAGTTTAATAATTAGAACACAAGAAGAAGGATAATCTATGGATTTTATAATTTTTATTGCTGCTATGTCAGCTTTAATTTACGGAGCTGATTTTATAATAAAAGAATCAGAAAGAATAGCCTTGCATTACAAAATATCTCATTTTGTTATTGGTGCAACTCTTATAGCTTTTGGTACTTCACTACCAGAGATGGCAGCATCTATGATGGCATCGAGTCAAGGTAAAAGTGATATGGCAGTAGCCAATGTTATTGGAAGTGTTATTTTCAACATTACACTTGTTCTTGGTATTGTTTTTATGATTGCTAAAAAAATGAATCCAAAGAGAAATCTATTTGCACAAGATAGTGCGTGGGTTATTGTTCCTGTTATTATGTTCTTTATAATGATTCAAGATGGAGTTATTGGGCGTATTGATGGTCTGTTTTATCTCTTACTCATGGTCTCATTTTTGGTATATCTATTTACAGATGCAAAAGATGACTTAGCTGGAGAAGTTAACGATGACTTAGCATCTGAGAAATTCAACTGGACTAAAACGGTAGTACTTCTTTTAATCGGTTTTGCATTAACTATCGGTGGAGCAAATTTTGTAATAGAAAGCGGTACCAACATAGCCCGTGAGTTTGGTATCAGTGAATGGATTATAGGTATCTTTCTTATTTCTTTGGGAACATCGCTTCCTGAGCTAGTAGTATCTCTTGTTGCTGTTAAAAAAAGGTAATGCTGAAATGAGTATAGGAAATATCATTGGGTCTAATGTAGCTAACTTTTCTATGGTTTTAGGTGCAGCCTCACTTATTAATCCACTTAATATTAACATGACAGATACAGTCTTTGATATGATAATAATGGTAGCAGCTTCTGTTACATTACTCTTTATTCTTGCAAATAAACTTTATAATAAAGCAGGTGGGATATTCCTACTTATTATTTTAGGATTATTTATCCAAAACTCACTCGTGTAAATATAGTTCTACTAGGGTTATTTTAGATATTTTTTATCTATATACCCTAATTCTACTAACTTGTTATAAATACTTGAGACTATTGTTCCTGCTGCAGCACCACCATGACCTCCATGTTCTATCATTACCATTACAATGTATTTTGGTTTTTCGTAAGGACCGTATGAAGTAAACCAAGCATGAGAGCGGTTATAATATGTTATTTCATGTTCCATTCTTCTTTTTTTTAATATCTTGCTTGATTGCCACAACTTGTGCAGTTCCCGTTTTTCCTGCGATTTCTATTTTACTACTTAGATAATGCGTTCCTGTACCCCTAGGATTATTACAAACCTCATACATTGCCTTTTGAATGATAGGAAGTTTATCTTTTTCATCTTGATTAAGAACATCTTTAAGCTGTATTTTGTATTTTTCTTCACCTATATATTTTGCAAAATGAGGAGTTGGGAGTTTTCCTGTTGCCATTAAAGCTGTAAACTGAGCAATTTGTAAGGGTGTTACAAGAAAATCACCTTGACCGATAGATGTATTTGCAGTTTCACCTATACTCCATATTCGATTATATTTTTTCATTTTCCATGCACGAGATGGTACTACACCTATAAATTCATTTGGTAAGTCTACTCCTGTTTTTGTACCTAAGCCGTAGCGTTTAAGCCCCTCACTCATTTTTCTATTTCCAACAATGAGACTACCCTTATAGAAATAATCATCACAACTTTCGCGTATTGCTTTTGTGATACTTGTCTTTTTATGTCCTTTTTTCTTCCAGCACCTAAAGATTCTTCCACCAAGAGGGAGGTGTGACTTACATGTGAACGACCATTTTTCACTTAGGTCTGTTGTTATATATACAAGTCCTAGCCCTGTCTTAATTGTTGATCCAGGAGGGTAGAGACCATTAATTATTTTATTTGTAAATGGATTTTCGATATTTTGAACAAGCTTGTCATAAACAGCATGCGACATACCTGAAACAAATAGGTTTAAATCGTATGCAGGGTAACTACTTGCTGCTAATATTGATCCATTTACATCCATTACAACGACAGCCCCTGCCTTATGCTCAAAAAATGTTCCAATATATTTTTCTAACTCTATATCAAGCTCTAAAGTAAGTTTTTTATGTTCTTGTGCATTTTGATGTGAAATTTCTTGTATCTCTTGATTTTTTGCATTAATTTTGATTTCTCGAAAACCTGCCTTTCCTTGAAGAAAGCTGTTATACTGCTTCTCAATCCCCATCTTACCCGCATAGCCAATTAAATTAAGAAGTTTGTCATTTTCGACATCTTTCTTATTGGCACGAGAGACATAACCAATTACATGTGCGCTTGTCTCTTTATATGGATAATAACGCTTAGGTGCAGAGACAATATTAAGATTTTCTCTTAAATTGAGCTCTGTATAAACAGATATAATATCCTTAAATGAAACAAAATGAACAATATCAATAAAGTTATGGTTATAATAAGAGTCCTTCTTTTTATATGCTTTAAGAATTTTCTCCCGTTTTAAATGTGGTAAAAGTCTTAATAAATTATCTACTTCTTCATTAAAAATAGAAAGATTCTTTTTGTAAAGTAAATGTGGTTTAAGTTGGATTTTAAAACCAAGCTTATTTATAGCAATGGGTCTGTTTTTATTATCTACTATTTCACCCCTAACAGGTGCTATTTTTTCTTTTTTCAGAGTATTGTTGATTGAAAGTTTAGCGTAGTAAGTATTTGACTCAACAGCTAAGAAAAAAACTCTCACTATTAAGGCCAACCATATAGAAATAAAGATAAATAATATAAACTTAATTTTCATAATAAACTCACAATAAAAAATTCAATTACTATATAGTAAATTATATAGTAGCTAATATTTGGTACTTCTAATAAAAATATACTTGAAAGCAAGGCATTAAAGAAATAAAACCCAATATAGGCTAAAACAACTGATGACATTTTAATACAAGATGCACAATCTGTAGCTTGCATAATTTTAGGTAAAATAAATTTATACACTAAAAGAAGATAAATAACAGATGTAAAAAGAATATAGCCCTTGTCTGCTTCAAAAATCACTAAACAAAAGCTAAGAAGCACAACCATGAATGTATCTTCTTTATTAAGGGCATTTATTAAAAGTACAAATAAGACACCAAGCAAGGGTGGGAAAAAATAAATAAACACTACTTAAACTCTCATATATGATAAATAATACCATATAAATTATAGAGTTTTTTATAGGTTTTTTATGAGTGATACTTCGTTGCATACTGGAAAAAGTTTACATTTAATACAATCTGCCCAAATTTTATGTTCAGGTATAGATTCTTTACTAATTTCAAAAAAGCCAAGGTTTTCAAAAAAAGATTTTTTATAGGTTAATGATAAAAGCCTTTTTAAGCCTAAATCACGAGCTTCTTCGACACACTTATGAATAAGATTTTCACCTATTTTTTTTTGCCTCTTAATTCTTCACTTACAATAAGGGATCTTATCTCTGCTAGTGAAGCGGCATGAATATGAAGTGCACAAAATCCGATAATTACATCATCTACTAAGGCAAGCGTATAAGAGCGAATATTTGTAGCCATTTCGTCAGAACTTCGCTCAAGTATAATCCCTGACTCTACTTCTGGTACAACAAGTTTTTGCATAGAGTCTATATCGCAAAGAGAAGCCTTTTTATAAAGAACTGTCATCTACATTCTCGTGTAAAATATCATAAATAATTTGTATAATTTTATGCATACCTTTTTTTTTTAGAACTTGAAACCATCATGGCATTAGGAAAATTACGCCTAAGAGCACTTTGTTCTTTTTGATTTAATTTATCTATTTTTGTAAATATTTGTAAAATATACTGAGATTCTCCACAATTACTTTGCAAGAAGTCATTTACATCTGTATCAATCTCTAAATAAGGGTGTCTACAGTCTATAAGATGAATAAAAAGTTTAATTTGTTGTCTTTGTGAGATATAGTCCGTTAAATTCTTTTCCCAGTTATGTTTTTGAGACTTAGACACTTTTGCATAACCAAAACCAGGAAGATCTACGAATTTAGCGATACTTTTTGTAGAATCATCACGGTTTATAAAAGTAACATCAAAGTAATTGATTAGCTTCGTCTTTCCTGGAGTTGAAGATACTTTTGCTAGTCCCTTATGATTCGTTAAAGCATTTAAAAGTGAACTTTTACCAACATTTGAGCGTGCCATAAAAACAATTTCATCTTGCAGCTCAGAATCAGGAGCGCCACTGACGGTAGGAGCAGAAGTTATAAATTTTGCATCTATTATATCTATCATTTTATCTCTTTTTTTGGCTTTTCTTTAATATTAAAAATCATAATAACAGGCTCATTTTCAGAACTTTTAGCTCGAGCTTTACCGCTAATTGTATTTAAAATAACTTCTTCGCCAATAATTTCTTTTTTCTCACCTACTTGAATAAGGTGTACATTTCCGTAAAACTGATATTCTTTTTTATTTGGATAATAAACTACTTTATGGGATTTCCCTTGGTAACGAACACCATCTTGTGTTAAAATTTTAAATGAAGATTTTCCCTCAGAGACAAATTTTGTTGGCTGATTATCTTTGTCTGTATAAATTGTAACCTTAGAAGCATTAAGCTCATCGTTAGATTTTATAATATTTACATTTCCATTAAATATAGAAATTCCTTTTTTCTCATCAGCATAAAAGGATTCAGATTTTACTTGTAATTCTTCAGCAGAAATGTTCATTGTTAAAAATAGACTCAGTACTATAAAATATTTCATTATTTTCTCTCTTTTAATTGATAATTTATCTTTACATTTTTTGATCTTGTTATGCCAGTGGCATTGTTGTACTCAAAGTAACTTCCAGTTACAGTATTTTGATTCATTTGTGATTTGTAATCTGTCAATGAAATCATAACACTCGTTTTTTTATTGTAACTAGCCTTTTGTGTCAAAAAGTTTAGTCCATCTTCTCTAAAATACTTAATATCACCATCTAAGTGTAAAATATCACTTTTATACAAAGCATTATTAGATCTTATATTTGCAATATACTTATTAGTATTGTCTGTATAGTCAATATTTGTAATGACATATCTATCTAGAAATTTTTTTCCAGTTTTTCCATTCATTATGCTTGTTAGCCCATTCGTATCTAATTCAGATAATTTAAAATTTTCTAATTCTAAAGTTGGAATCTCAGTGGCTTTTTTTTTAATGTGTTGTATTGGCTGAAATAAAAAGAATATTATAGATAAACCAGCTATTAAAAAAAGAAAAAAAAGATTAATATTCATTATTATATCCAAACACTCATAAATGCTTCTCTTTGATCGTTTTCATCGACTAATGTATCAATCATTTCTCTAACAGCCCCTAGCCCACCATTACATGAAAGCACAGTATTGACAATGTTTTTAATTTCAAAATTTCCATCATTAGGAGTAAAACTCCTTCCCACAAGACAGAGCATATTATAGTCATTTAAATCATCACCAATAGCTCCTACTTCATAAAAATTTAAAGAGAGAGATTCTATTAGTTCTTTAAGCACTCTATCTTTATCTTTTATTCCCTGATAAAGATGCTGTATACCAAGTTCATCTGCTCTTTTCTTTACAATTGTAGAGTTTCTCCCTGTAATAATTGCAACTTGATTTCCCATCTTTATCCATGTTGTAATACCAAGACCATCTTTAACATTAAAACTTTTGCTCTCAATAGCATCTGAGGAATAAATAAGTTTACCATCACTCAGACAACCATCAACATCTAAAACAATTAATTTAATCATAAAACATCTTTTGTACTTGGAATTCCAATGCGCATATTTTTAGTAGTTGCTCGACGAATAGCTACGGCAAGGGACTTAAATGATGCTTCTATAATATGATGCTTATTTTTTCCTCGTAGTTCAACTATATGCGTACTAATTCTTGCATTTAAGACAAAGGCTCTGAAAAATTCTTCCACAAGCTCAGTATCAAAATTTCCAACCTTTCCGCTCACACTTAAGTCATAAACTAAAAAGGGACGATTACTAAGATCTAAATCACATGATACGCAGGCTTCATCCATTACAATATTAGCACTTCCAAAACGCTCCATCTCCTTTATAGGGTATAAAGACTCCCCAACAAGGCAACCTAAAACAATACCAATGTCTTCTACGCTATGATGATCGTCAATATGTATGTCACCTTTGCAAGATATATTCAAATCAATTAGAGAGTGCTTGGAAAAACTCTCTAACATATGGTCTAAAAATCCAACCCCTGTATGTATATTACTTTTCCCTGAACCATTCATATCTAATGAAATTGTAATATCTGTTTCTTTTGTTTTTCTTGTTTTTGTTAGCATCTTAATCTCCAAGTTTAATTATCTTTTACAATAAATGAATTTTTAAAGTTTCCATTTGATTTGTAGTCTCTTATTTCTTTTTGAGTTTTAAAGCCTCTGAGATAAACTTTAAAAAATCTTCCATGATCTGTCTCGATATCTTTTATAACAGTTGTGTAGCCATCTGTATTGTTATGATCTTCTTGCACTTTTATAGCACCTTCTATATTTGTAAAAGAAGCAATTTGAAGCGCATAAGTGTCTATTCTCTTAGCTGGTGATTTTGGCACTTTTTTCTTTGGTGTATGAACAACTTTTACTTTTCTAGTCTTTACTCTATTTTTCGAATAAAAACCTAAAACCTCAAGTCTTACCGATGCTGTTCCTGTACCAACCATATCTATCTTTCTTGCAGCGGCATTGGAAAGGTCTATAATTCTTGTGCCAACAAAAGGACCTCTATCGTTAATTCTAACTATAGCACTTAAGCCATTTCTGCGATTAGTCACTTTAAGCATTGTGTTCATCGGTAGCGTTTTATGTGCAGCTGTCATATCATACATATTGTATGTTTCACCATTCGCTGTGAGTTTAGCGTGAAAATCAGGACCGTACCAACTAGCAATTCCCTCAAACCTATCTCCAACACTTACTTTTTGAGGATAGTATCTTTTACCTAAAACTCTATAAGAATTCATTTTTGCATACTTATACTCTTTCTCACTTATATAACTATTATAGTCACTTGTTGAAGATGAGTAGGTTCTAGGTTTTGAAGTGATTTTATATGTCTTACCTGAATAGTAACGAGACTTCCTACTACATCCTGAAAACAATAGTCCTATAATAATAAGTGCAAATATGAAAAGCCTACTCATAGAGTTTTAACCGCTCCCCTATTTTAATTAAACTCCCATTGATATGATTATATGTTTTAATATTTTTAATACTTACTTTTTTTGCCCTTGAAATAGACTCTAAGGAATCGCCTCTTTTTACCATATAGTAAAAATTAGTACTTATTTTTTTTGCTTTAGCACTGTTGTCTATTGGAATAATAAGTTTTTGCTTGAGTCTTAGTTTTGAATTTTTTAATTTATTAAAATCCTTTATAAGCTTATACGCAACACCATATTTTTGACCTATATAGGATAAGTTATCACCACTACTAACGATATGTATTTTATAAATATTTTTCATTTGTGTTTGCGTATAGTTTTGTTTAAACTCTGCCAGTTTTAGATAGGGAATATAAATATTATAACCATTAGAGTAAGGGGGAACAAAGTCATACTTCAAATGTCTGTTTAATTGCTGTAAATCCTCAATAGGCATCTGCAAAACACTAGCTAATCTTTTTAATGATTCTCCACCAGGAACATTAATAGTTGCTACAGAATAGGCATTAGCCCTGTTTAAAAGGTACTCGTATTCACCTTTTAGCATAAACTGTTCATCACTTCCAACCAGAGCAAGCGCTACAATTTTTCTTATATAATTTCTACTTTCTCTTGGAATATATTTTTTTTCGCTATCAAGTAAAACAGCTAAACTATCAGAACCGGCTTTTTTAATAGCATGATTTAATCTTCCTCCACCGCAATTATAAGCAATAGCCGCTAGATACCATTTACCGAAACGCTTATGCAAAGACGATAAGTACTCAGATGCAGCTTTTGTTGATTTAATTAAATCTCGTCTTTCATCAACATACTCATTGATTTTAAGATTGTATCTCTTACCTGTACGCGGCATAAATTGCCATAGTCCCGAAGCCTTCTTTTTAGAATAGGCTTTTGTTTTAAAATTAGATTCTGCCATTGCTAAATATAAGAATTCTTGAGGTATATCATTTTTATTTAAAAGACTCTTGATTGCCGGAATAAATATATATGCATTATCCATTGCTGTGAAAAAATGTTTATTTTTATTAAGATTACTTCTATTATTTCGAATCTCATTCATCAGTGGATCGTGTAAAAATGATGGCTCGATGTCAAAAGATTCAAGAATCGCTAATTCTTTGTTATGGTTAGATTCATATCTTAAATTTGCAAATATCACAAAGGGAAAAAGTAAAAGTAATAAGTATTTCAATATATATATGCTCTTTATGTTAATTTCTTATGCTCTTATATTAGCAAAATATAGGTTAATACACATGTAAATATTTTTTTCTAGGCTTGAAAAGTTAAAATATGTGAAATAAACTCTTTAATATTATGAAATATTAAAGAGTTTTAAGGCGTTGTTAGTAGTTGTGGTTTTAATAACACTTATATCAATATCTAAAACATCAGACATTTTTTGTGCTACAAGAGTAGTGTAAAATGGCTCATTTCTTTGTCCTCGATGTGGCGTTGGTGTTAGATAAGGACCATCTGTTTCTATCAAAAGTTTTTTATGCGGAATTTTGGGAAGAACATTGATGAGTTTTTTCGCATTTTTAAAAGTTAAAACTCCTCCTATTCCAAAATAAAAACCATGCTCAGCAAGGCTAAGAAGTTCATCATCCGCGTTGTAACAATGTAAAACTCCTCCCACTTGGGAAGCTCCGTGTTCTAAAAGAAGTTCCTTAGAATCTCTAGATGCATCACGCACATGCACTATAAGTGGTTTTTTGTACTTTTTAGCAAGCTCGATTTGAGCAATGAAAACAGCTTTTTGTTGTTTTTTATTTAATTCTTTTTCTTCATCTGTTCCCTCAAGACGAAAATAATCCAATCCGCACTCACCTATTGCTACACATTTTTTATGATGCACATATTTTTCAAAATCTAAAGATTCAAAAGAATCTAAATCATAAGGATGGACTCCCACAGCAAAATAAACATCATCATATTTTTCAACTATATTCAAAGCCCGAGCTAAAGTTGAAGGATCAGCACCAGGAATAATAAAGCGTTCAACTCCACCTTCTCTTGCTCTACTCAAAACTTCATCTAAGTCATTATCGTAGCGACTGTCATCAAGATGTATATGTGTATCAACTATCATTTATTTGCCTCCAACAGCTCTTTTGCAAACTTTTTCGCCTCACTACTCACACTATCACCACTTATTATTCGAGCGATTTCGTCAATCTTTCCATGTGTATCAAGTTCTTTAGTTTTAGATTCATCACCCTCTTTGTAAACTAAAAAGTGTTGATTACCCATAGATGTTAGTTGTGGTTGATGAGAAATTACATATATTTGAAAGTGTTTTGAAAGCTGTCGAAGTACTTTTGCAACACTCATAGACTCTTCTCCACTAAGGTTAGCATCTATCTCATCGAGCATCAAAACGCCACCATTTTGATTCATATTTTCTGATTTTAGCGCGAGTATAGCAAGACGGAGCCTATTAAATTCACCTGTACTGATTTTTTGCAACTGGGTATTATTAAGTTTTATTTGTAGTGAATCTTTCCCAAATACTTCATAATCTAACTCTCCTAAAGTAATTTGGGCATCACGAAGATACAAGTCTTTTAAGTAAGTATTTAAGTCATCTTTAAAACAGTCTATTTCTCCATGTCTTAACGCTGATAGTTTCATAGATAAACTTTCAACACTAGCTTTAAGTTTTTTTTACCTTAGACACTAAGTCTTTTTTCGTAATCTCGATATTCTCATACTTTTGGAGTTCTATTTTTTTCTTATTTTTATACGCTATCGCTTCTTCTATACTTCCGTATCTTGTTTTAAGTTCACCAAGTTCTTCTATGCGGTTTAAAACTTCTTCTATATCAACATCATCAAGTGCTGAGAACTTGTCTTGTGCATTATCTAAAATCGCTCGAAGCTCGTTTATTGCATCATCAAAAAAAGCACTTTCTATTTCAAGTGAATCTAAAGCTGATGAAACTTTATACTCATACTCAAAAATACTATTGGCTGCTTCTATATTTTCTAAAACTTTTTCTTTTTTAGAGAGTTCTTTTTTGATTTTTACAAGTTCTTCATCTTCAGAAATCGTAGGGTTAATATCTTCTATCTTTTTAATCTCAAAGCTCACAAATTCTTTTAATTCTACTATTTTTCTTTCTTCTAGCTCTATTTTTTTGTAATTCTTTATTGCTTTGGATGTAACTATTGTAAGCATCTTTATATTCATGTCTTACTTTATTTATATCAATTGATTTATTTTGAATTCTCTCATCTAAGATGCCAAGAAGATTTTCATTTTCAAAATCACTAAAATCTTTTAAACTCAGATGCCGAATATATTTTGAGCCAAGCAATCCCATAGACTTTTTCGAAACACTATGATTATTAATAAAGTAACGAGATTTTTCTTTTTTAATGTGCTTAAAAATATTGATATCATCATTCTCAATACCCATCGCTTCACTATCAAGCTGCCAAGACACGCTCGACTCACATAAAGATGCCTCACAAGAACTCACACCAAGAGAAGACAAAATAGCATTCATCAAAATAGACTTACCACTACCACTAGGGCCAGAAAAGACAATGAGCCCATTGTTTAACTCTAGCTCAACTTCTTTAAAACTTAAAAAATCTTTCAAGTAAAATCTTTCTATCATATGACTTACCTTTTTATTGTTTGTTATTATACTTTCTTAACATTAAAAATCTAAAGGGCTTATGACTTTAGATTTATTCATCTCAGAGATTACATGTCTATAAGTGGCTCAAAAGTGCTTCCCCCGCTTGCTTGCCCTGCCCCATTACAGCAGTTAAGAGATAGCCTCCCGTTGGTGCTTCCCAGTCTAGCATTTCACCAATACAAAATACTCCAGGAAAATCTTTTAGCATTAACCCTGCATCTAAGTTTTCAAAACTTAATCCTCCTGCTGTACTGATGGCTTCTTCGATGGGTCTAAAGGACTCTAGCACTAAAGGGAAATGCTTGAGTGTCTTTGCTACTACATCAGCTTCTACTAAAGAGTCCTTTTCTAAAACCTCTCTAAGTAAAGATGCTTTAATGCCATCTAAACCAAAGCGTTTCCAAAAAGCACTCAAACTAAGTTTGCCTCTTTTTGTGCTTAACTGTTCTTTTAACTTGCTCTGAGTACGATGAGGAAAAAGATCTATATAAACTGTAAAGGGAGAATTTTTTTCTATCTGCTCTCTTAAATATTTAGAATGCGCATAGATTAAACTTCCCTCAACTCCGTACTCATTCACTAAAAATTCCCCAAGTTTGGATTGAAGTTTTACATTTTTAAGTGGCGTACCTGAAAATTTCTCTTTAAAAACCTCAGACCAAGCTACATTAAAACCCATATTTGCAGGTTTAAGAGGGTTTATGGTTAAGCCTTTATCTTCGAGTATTTTTGTCCAAGCACCTGTTGAACCTAAGCTTGGCCAAGAAGCGCCTCCAAGAGCTAAAATCACATTATCAAACGAATATTCTTTAAGTCCATCGGGTGTTTGAAACTGCCAAATATCTTTTGACCAAGCAACAAGACAATGTTTCATCTTAAATTGCGTATTGTTTTTTTTAAGTTTTCGTAACCAAGTGCGTAGGAGTGGACCCGCTTTTTTATCTAAGGGATAAACCTTACCAGAAGAGCCAACATAAGTCTCAAAGCCAAGCTTATTTGACCATTTTCGTATGTCATTAGGATTAAAGGTTTTTAAGGCTGATTTTAAAAAAGGCTCTGCTTCAAAATAACGACTTGAAAAGAGATTGAGGTCTTCTGCATGTGTCAGGTTTAAACCCCCTCGTCCAGCACGCAAGAACTTACGCCCAGCAGAAGGCATTGCATCAAATACAGTCGGTGCAAAACCTGCATCTGATAAAACTTCTGCAGCCATAAGTCCAGCAGGACCAGCACCTATTATAGCGATTTTACATGATACATCTAGCAACATCCATCTTGCCCTTTTTGAGAGTGTTTAAAAGTTATTTCAAAAGTATATCAAGAAATACTAATTCTGATGGTTTTGATGTATTTAGAGTAGAATTATGCTTTTATCTTCTTCATTTTAGACTGTATTCTACCCATAGCATTATCTATTTGTTTAAAGCTACCATGATCGCTCGCTGCCGCTTTTTTAATGCTTAAATTGTCTAGCACTATTTGTAAGTCATCGTAATTATCGCTGAACTTACCATTAAGTGCATTTTTCATGTCAAGTTTCGCTTCTTCTGATATTTCCATTTTTAGCTCCTATTAATTAGCCAACTATATCTAATTATCCTATCACTAAACTTAACAATACAACTAAAAGAATTGGAGGCGTTACGATTAAACCAAATTTAGAGTACTGCCAAAAACCAATTTTTACGCCTTTTTGTGCTAAAACATGGAGCCAAAGAAGTGTTGCTAATGAACCAAATGGAGTCATCTTTGGTCCTAAATTACAACCGATTATATTTGCATAGACTAACTTCATATTGTCTATATCTTGAAGTGCTATGTCCATAATCATTATTGTTGGCATATTGTTCATAAATGCTGAAAGAAAAGCAGCTATAAAGCCTGTTCCGATGACTGCTATAAAATCACCACGCGTAACAAGGTCTTGTAAAACAAGTGTTAGATGCTCTGTTAAACCTGCATTTTTTAAACCGTATACCACGATATATAAACCTAATGAAAACCAAACAACCTGCCATGGTGCATCTTTTATAATTGTTTTAGCATCTACATGTTTTGTGTAACTCGCGATTACTAAAAACAAAAGTCCACCACCAATGGCAAAAAGGCTTATCGGCAAGTCATAAATATCGCCTATAAAATACCCTACTAAAAGAAGCGCTAAAAATCCCCAAGAAAATTTAAAAAGAGCCTTACTTTTAAGAACATCATCTTCATTTTCAAGTAAAGATACATCTATATATGTTGGTATATCTTTTCTAAGAACAATCCATAAAACTACTATAGACATAAATACACTCACGACAAATGGAAGCATCATATTGCTCATATATTCCATAAAGCCTATGCTAAAGTAGTTTGCAGTTACGATGTTTGTTAGGTTTGAGAACACAAAAGGGAGTGAGGCACTATCGCTTATGAATCCACCTGCAAGTAAAAAAGCAAGAATTGTTTTTGCATTGAGTTTTAAGATTCGCATCTGTACCAATAAAATAGGTGTTAAGATTAAAGCTGCCCCATCATTTGCAAAAAGTGCTGAGACGAATGCACCTAGTAAAAGAGCGTAGATGAACATCAGATGCCCATTTCCATGACTAATTTTTGCCATTTTTATAGCACACCATTTGAAAAAGCCTATTTCATCAAGAACCATAGAAAGTATAATAATTCCTATAAAAGCCAGTGTTGCATCCCATACGATATCTGTAACACTATAAACATCATCAATACTTACAACGCCTGCAATAAGTGCAACAACCGCACCAACCATAGCCGTAGTACCAATTTGTAAGCCTTTAGGCTGCCAGATTACAAACAATAGTGTTAGAAGGAATATACTACTTGCTAAAAACATTTTTTACCTCTTTTAATAAAATTTCTTCGATTTCTCTATATGTGTCAAGAAAAGCCGAGTACTCTTTTCCATCAGGATCTTCAAAACCAACATGAATTTTAGCTACTACTTTTGGGAAAATTGGACAAGTCTCTTTTGCGTGAGAACATACAGTGACAACTAAATCAAAATCTTCATCTATTACAGAATCTAAATGTTTTGAAGTATAACTATCATCCCAGATGCCATTTTCTTCTAATATTTTTCTAGCATTTGGATTTACTTTTCCTGATGGAGCCACGCCACAACTGTACGCCTGCACTCCATCAACTTTTGCATTAATAAGTGCTTCACCTATAATACTTCTACAACTATTTCCTGTGCACATCACTAAGACTTTTTTATCCATTTTTGCATCCTTCATTTAATTTTGGAATATCAAGTTCCAAATAACTCATCTCTTTTAAAACACTCTCTCTAAATCTATCTAAAGGCATCCGTATACTATAATAAGCCCACCTTCCCTTTCTTTGAACCTTTAAAAATCCAGCCTCTTTTAAAATTTTCAAATGTCTTGAAATTCGAGATTGAATCATGTCAAAAGAGTTTTCTATATCGCAGACACATACTTCATCATTAGTATCAATAAACTGAAGGATTTTTAAGCGTGTTTCGTCATTAAGCGAGCCTATTGTTTTAAGAAATATTTCCATTATTTACTTTTATCCTTCTAATTTTGCAGAAGTATAGCATTTTAATCTATATATATCAAGATATATTGATATATTAAAGAAAAAAAAAGAAATCTTCTATAAGTAGATAGACTTTATATTAATTACTATAAAGTCTATTTTAAGTGTTTACTATCGTTTTAGATTGTTTGTAGTTTGAAGCATCTCATCAGAAGTTGTAATAACTTTAGAGTTTGAATCGTAAGCGCGTTGTCCGGTAATAAGGTCAGTTAGTTCTACCACAAGCTCAACATTACTTAACTCAACAAAACCCTGTCTTAAAACTCCAAGACCATCTAAACCAGGTGTTCCCTCAACTGGTTGACCTGAACTATCTGTTTCTATATATAAGTTATCACCAAGCGAATGAAGACCAGCAGGATTTACAAAGTTCGTAGTATTGATCTGTCCAATTTGTGTTGCTTGCGCTTGTCCTGCTTGAATAACAGTTACAATACCATCAGTACCTATACTTACATTTGTAGCATTTTCTGGAATAATAACCTGAGGAATCAAGGTATATCCATCACTATTTACCATCGTTCCGGTATTGTCTATTTTAAAAGCACCATTTCTTGAATAAACAAGAGTACCATCAGGTAACTCCATCCCGAAGAAACCTTTTCCAGTAATAGCAACATCGAGTTCATTGTCCGTTTGCTTAAGCGAACCCTCTGAAAATATTTTATTTATTGCAGTCGGTCGAACACCTAGCCCTACTTCGATTCCAGTTGGACTTTTTGTCACATCACTTGTAGATGTCCCAGCGTACTGAGATACATGGTACATAAGGTCAGCAAATTCTGCGCGAGATTTTTTAAAACCAATGGTATTAACATTGGCAATATTATTGGCGGTCGTATCGATTTGTGTCTGCATACCCAACATTCCTGTTGAAGCAGTATAGAGTGATTGCATCATATTCGTATTCTCCTATTAAGCTTTTCTAGCTATTTTATTAATAGCGTCGTTATTCATGTCGTCCATTTGTGTATTCATCACTTTTTGATACATTCCAACAAGGCGATTCGTTTCTATGAGTTGTGTCATCATTTTTACAGCATTTACATTACTTTTTTCAAGAAAACCTTGAACTACAGCACCACTTTCATCTACACTTTGTAGCTCGCCTGAACCTTCGTATTTAAAAAGGTTATCACCTTCTTTTTTTAAGAAGTTAATATTTTCGGGTTGTATAATTAACATCTTACTAGAGATACCCATCTGAACACTATTTGGTAAATTCGTATACATTTGTCCATTTTTATCGGACTCAATCACTGTTTCTTCTGTATTGAAAGAAATATTTCCACCAGATGCAAAATAACTTGAAGGAAGAACTTCATAACCTTGTTTTGTAACAAGTGTTCCCTCATCATTAGTAGTAAATGAACCATCACGAGTTAATCGAACACCCTGTGGTGTTTTAACTGCGAAAAATAGACCTTCCCTAGAGAGTGCAAAATCCATTTGATTGTCAGTTTTTTGCATATGTCCTACAGAATAGTTCGTATATTGGTCTACAATTTGAGGAGCCTTTGTTAATGTTCTGTTTAAAAACTGCGCGCCATCTTGGGAATTATTTTCATTAGGAAGTGTGTCCCGTGCTTCTTTAAAAACACGCATAAAGTCACCAACAACAAGATTGTCTTCTTTAAAACCCACTGTATTCACATTTGCAAGATTATTTGAAATGTTATCGAGTCTATTAAATTGAGCAACCATCCCAGCTGCTGCGTTGTAATATCCAGTTTGCATGCATGTACCTCGTATTTGAGTATTTTTATAAACATAGCAATGTGCGTTCCATAAATCTAATAGGCTAATAGAAAAAAAGTATTAAGAAAGGGAAGTGTATATTCTAGTCCGAATTAAAGGACTAGAAAAGAAGTTAAAATCGGTAAGAAACACCTATTGTTGCTACTGGATAATATTTATAACCTGACAAATCATCCTCTAACTCTCTTTGTTCTGCTGCTATATCAGCATCCAGTTGAGTTTTGGCTGCACCAGTTAAAGTTGTAACATATGAAGATTCAACATTAGCTGCTCCTTGAAACATCACACCTAAGTCAGCAGTAAAATTCCAACCAGCTTTTTTAACAGCATTACCCCAACCTATACCAATATAGGGTGCTACTTTATTAAAATCAACACTAGCATCTACAGAACTCACTGCACTTGAATTATAAACAACATTATTTATTGTGAATGTTCCCGCAGCTGTTGGTTTACCATTCATTGTTAGCTTATTACCATTATACATTACTCCACCAGTTAGTCTAAACTGACTATTGTTTGATACATAATAATCTGCTAATAATGATATATTTAAAATTTTCAAGTCGGCATCATAAGTAATATCAGTATCAGAATCGCTTTGACTATAGTTAAAACCACTAATGCCTATTCTTGCATTAATACTCTCCGTAATATTTGTCGTTAATTCTAAACCACCACCTAATGTACCCGCCTTAAGAGCTATAGCATATTCACTTAACATTGAATCACTCGCATTTAAACTCACAAATAGCATTGCACTTGCAGCTAAACTTGGTATAATTTTTTTCATATTTTTTCCTTGTATTATTCGATCTCCCAAGATTATACCTAAAAATTTATGAAAAAGCTAAAATTAAAAATATTTGGGTATAATCCTTTTTCTATTTAAATATAACAAATATGGGGTACTATGACAGCAAAAGAACTCAACAAAGCTATCGATACATTTTTTACAGAGCATAAATCAAAAGATTGTGCGACTTACGAATCTTTAATCGAACTTTTTGAAAAACAACCCACAGCTTCACAAGCAAAAAACATTTTAAAATTAGCGCTTAAAAATAAAGTATGTCTTTATACTTCTTCTGAGAATGCAAAAAGACTTAACGATAAAGAGTCTCAGGCTAGAAGAGATGCACAACGCAAAATGCTTGCAAACAATGAATCAGATCAATTTGATATCTTAAAAGAACATGAGCTTCTTGAATGGTCTCGTTCAGATTCTCCTGTTCGTATGTATCTTCGTGAAATGGGACAGATTCCACTTCTTACAAAAGAAGAAGAGATAGAAATATCTAAAAAAAATTGAAGGTGGAGAAAGTATTATTATCGATGCTATCTGTTCTGTTCCTTACCTAATCGAATTTATCTTAGACTATAAAGAGCCACTTATTAACCGTGAAAGACGCGTTAAAGAGTTGTTTAAAAGTTTTGAAGATGAAAAAGAAGAAACTGATGACACGACTACTTCTACAGAAACTACTGAAAAAGAAGAACCTAAAGTAACTCCAAAAGCAACTGCAAAATCATTAAGTGATGATAAAACTAGAGTAGAAAAAGTTACATTTAGTTTTAAAGCACTTGAAAAAGCAAAAAAAAGACTGGATAAAACTTACAGAAAAAGCACCTGCAGACCTAGATGCAGATTTAGATGAAGAGATTATCAATTATTTTCTAGGTATTACCTTTAAAAAGTCTGTATTAAAAGAGAAACTTTTAGATCTAGGACCAACTTCAAAACTTATCAACGAACTTGTAAAAGCGATGGAGACTGCACTTAAAAGTGACGATGGTTACGACAAAGAACTTAAACGACTAGAATACAAACTTCCTTTATTTAATGATATTTTAAAAGCAAACCACAAAGTTTTAGTAGCTAAAATTCAAGAACTAAGAAAAGAAGATATCGCGAACATGGTTCCAGAAGCCACAATGGTTTCCACTTATATGGAAATTAAAAAGTTAGTTCAAACAAAAGAAGCTTCAAAAAATTCTTTTGATATGGAACCTGAAAAACTTGGTGATATTTTAGAACAAATTAAGCGTGGTAAAAATATTTCTGAAATCTCTAAAACAAAAATGGCTAAGTCTAACCTTAGACTTGTTGTTTCTATTGCTAAGCGTTACACAAACCGTGGATTACCATTCCTTGACCTTATTCAAGAGGGAAACATCGGTCTTATGAAAGCTGTTGATAAGTTTGAGTACAAAAAAGGTTATAAATTTTCTACATATGCTACATGGTGGATTCGTCAAGCGATTTCTCGTGCAATTGCCGATCAAGCGAGAACGATTCGTATTCCTATACATATGATTGAGACGATTAACCGTATTAACAAGATTATGCGTAAACACCTTCAAGAACATGGAAAAGAGCCGGATGTTGATACTATTGCCCTAGAGGTTGGTCTTTCTGTTGAGAAAGTTAAAAATGTTATCAAGATTACAAAAGAGCCTATTTCTCTTGAAGCTCCTATTGGGAGTGAAGAAGATGGTCGTTTTGGTGACTTTATCGAAGATAAATCATCACTTTCACCTTCAGATGCCATACTTAAAGATGACCTTCGAGTTCAGATTGAAAATGTTCTTGAGCAACTTAATGAAAGAGAAAAAGCTGTTATAAAACTTCGTTTTGGAATCATGGACGATGAAAGTGACAGAACACTTGAAGAGATTGGAAAAGAGCTTAGCGTAACACGAGAAAGAGTTCGTCAAATCGAAAGTTCAGCTATCAAGAAACTAAAACATCCTAAAGTTGGGCGTAAACTTAAAAACTATATAGAAGAATAAACTATGAATTTCGAGCAACAATGGTTGGAATATGATTATAATCCTTTCATCCTTTTTGGCTCCAATGGAAAAATTATTTCTCTTAACGCGGAAGCTCAATTTCTTTTAGGTGTAGCAAAAGTATCTGAGCTTTTTGAGTTAGCCTCAAACTACTCTAACATTACCTACGGATTTAAAACAACTTTTTTAGACCTTGAATTTGGACGATACAAATTCTTTGGTCTTACAGTTGGCTATGAAACTGAAGATGAAATTGGAATCAAGCTTTATCAAACTCCATCTTTTAAAATAAACAAACCAAAACCCACAGGTGAACTTACAAATATTTATACACTTGTCGACTTATGTATTTCAACAAATTCTATCAACTCAAAGATAAAATTTTTCAAAGAGTTTGACCCTACTATTCCAGAGATTCTTATCAATTCAAATGAGTTTATCAAGCTTATGAATAAAATTTATGCTTGTTTTTTAGAAAATGAGGAAGTTATAACTAAAATATATTTTAGAGTTGGTGAGCATATTAAATTTGAAGACAAAAAATATAGTTTATTTTCAATCGAAGTAGAAGCGCCTCATACAAATCAAAAAGCACTGGATACTTTAAAAATATTTGCAGAGAAAGCTAGCTTTTTCATAGAGATAAAAAAGGCTATAAGTGTTAATATTCCTATGATTTTATCATAGGAATTGAAACTAAAACAACTCTTTTGCACTGCTAGAACCAACTATGATTCCAAGTAGTAATGATGGAAGATATATAGAAATATCTAAAAGTCCATTGTTCTCTAAGGACATAAAACCTAAGACTAAAAAAGCATATGGCACAAGTCTAAAAAGAGATGCAGCACCTTTTACACCTTTTTTCATGCTGTCCCTACTCAATGTTTTAATCTTTGCGCGTTCTTCTTTAACTATTTCTTTTAAGTCAAGTTCTTCTTCATACAGTCCGTGTGGGTCTTCTATTGTCTCAAGTAAATTGCGTTCACCCTCATACTCATCTGCATCAACTTTTTTAATAATCATACTTTTATATGCATACGAAGAGCCAAGAATTACAAAAAGACTACTCAAGTATGCCATTTGAACATTCATATACATTGTTGAAGAATAGGCAAGCGAAGAGAGAACTACAAGCTCCCCTCCTCCCATATAAGTTAAAGCTTTTTGTATTTTAGTCATCGTCTTCGTCATCAAGTTGTTTTTTTATAGCATAACGAGGTTCTTTTGCAAGCTCTTCATACATCTCTTGTTGTTTTTTATAGGCTTTATAGATATTTAAAATCGCCGCAGCAATTCCTATAAAAACTCCTATCCACAAAGTCCATGCAACTCCAGTTAAACTTTTAAGTAAGAGTCCAATTCCAACACCCATAACTACAGCAACAACCATAGAGATGCCAAGTGAAAGATTGTCCGCTGCTTCTATGATAGGCTTTATACGAGGGGCTTTCTCTATTTCTTCGTTTTTATCCATTCTTAATTGCCTTAAATACTTTTTGGGATGCTGCGATTGTCTCTTCAATCATAGCATCTGTTGTAGCCGTTGAAATAAATCCTGTTTCATAGAGTGAACAAGCAAAGTAAAAACCCTCTTCTAACATACCAGCGTGAAACTTCGCAAAAAGCGCAGCATCACTTGAAGCTGCATCTGCGAAGTTTTTCACTTCATTTTCATTAAAGAAAAACCCGAACATACTTCCTCTTACATCGGTTTGCATAGTAATTCCGTATGAATTTGCAGCCTCTTTCATTCCAGATACTAAACGCGTAGCTCTCTCTTGTAAAACTGCCATAACGCGTGAGTTTTTCTTCAGTTTACTAAGTGCCGCGAACCCTGCTGCCATTGCTACAGGATTACCACTTAATGTTCCTGCTTGATACACAGGTCCATCAGGTGAAAGCATATTCATAATCTCAGCTCTTGCGCCAAAGGCACCCACTGGCATACCACCACCGATAACCTTACCAAGTGTTAGTATATCTGGTTTTACACCTACAAGCGACTCAGCACCACTTATACTTGCTCTAAAACCACTCATAACTTCATCGAAAATAAGAAGTGTTCCATTTTCATCACAAAGTTTTCTTAAGGCGAGTAAAAACTCTTTATCTGCTGGGACTAAACCCATATTTCCTGCTATTGGTTCTATGATTACACAGGCAATGTCCCTAGAGTCCTCAAAACATTTTTTTACTGACTCAATGTTGTTATACTCCGCTAAAAGTGTATGTTTCGTAAAGTCTGCAGGAACACCAGGTGAACTTGGAGTTCCAAATGTTGCTGCCCCTGAACCTGCTTCAACGAGAAGTGCGTCACTATGTCCGTGGTAACAGCCTGTGAATTTTAAAATATCATCACGCCCTGTAAAACCACGCGCTAGGCGTATTGCACTCATAACAGCCTCTGTTCCAGAACTTACAAATCGAACCTTATCTATGGAATCAAAAAATGAAACAACAAGCTTCGCTAATTCTGTCTCAGCTAAAGTGGGTGCTCCAAAGCTTAATCCATGTTTTACCGCTTCAATCACAGCTTTTTCTATACTTTCATCTCTATGCCCAAAAATCAGGGGACCCCAACTTTGAACAAAGTCTACATATTTGTTGCCATCTATATCTACAATATGTCCACCCTCACCTTTGCCTATAAAAATTGGTGTGCCACCTACACTCTTAAATGCTCTAACGGGAGAATTAACTCCACCGGGAATTAGTTCTTGTGCTTCTTGGAATGCTTTTGTTGATGACTGAGTACTCATATGCTGCCTTATTAATATTTTTCTTATTATAGCAAAGTAGTGTTAATCTTCTTTTTGTATACTTCTATCTATGAACAGAACCTCTTTTGCCTTATTTGTAGCATTGTTAATCCACTTCTTATTTCTTTTACTTTATTTGCGCTTAGAAACACTAAGTCCTGAGATTAAAAAAAATCCCAAGCAAGAGAAGAAAATAAAGATTTCTCTTAAAGACTTGCCTCCAGTTCAAAAAAGGAAAACAACAAAACAAATAGAAAAAAAGATAGACATTGCTCCACCGATGCCAAAAGGCAAGCAACTTAAAAAAATAATTACAAAACCAAAAGTAGTTTTTAAGCCAAAAAAAGTTCCAAAAAAACCAAAGTTAAATCCAAAACCTAAACCAAAAGTTGTAAAACCAAAGCTTCCTAAAACAAAAGCTTTAGCAGCAGCTAAGCCTTTTATTCCATTAATAAAAGAAAAAGCTAAAGAGATTCCCAAGCAAAAGAAAACATCCGAAATGGATTGGCTAACAGAAGATAAATCTGCCCAAATACGACCACAAGATGAGATAAGAAAGTCAAGAGGTATGAGTTCGGGAAGAAATATACAAGAACTTTATGGAAATGATTTTGGAAAACTCTCAGCAGGTCAACAAAAATATATAATTGACAACCAAGAAATCATGCGAAGAATCACGCAAGAAGTTTTAAATAGACAAGCAAGAGTAAGTAATATCAATGGCATAAATGCTAACAGAAGTAATGTTATAGAATTTTATCTACACCCAAATGGTGATATGTCAGACTTCAAGTTTTTAAAACAGAGTGGTTATTTTATTTTAGACGATTTAACCAAATCAACCATAGAATTTGCCTACTCAAGATATCCACGACCAACAGAAAAAACACTTATACGCTACAATGTCTTTTATAACCTTATGCATCGCTAAGTGAGTTAAATCTCTTCACAGACCTTATTTCGACCTGTATCTTTAGCCTTGTAAAGAGCATCATCCGCCCGTTTGATGATAGCATCGAGTTTATCGTTGGCTTTATACTCTGTCACACCAAAACTACATGTTATTGTACCTGCTCTATCAAACTTATAGTCTTGTATAAAAGCGCGTAAGTTTTCTGCTATTTCCACGCCTTTACTAAGTCCTACATCAAAGGCAAGAACAAATTCTTCTCCACCCCAACGGGCAAATACATCATTATCTCGAATATGCTTTTTTATTAACTTTGTGAGATTAATTAAAATATCATCACCCACAAGGTGTCCATAGGTATCATTTATTTTCTTAAAATAATCAATATCAAAAATTATAAAAACAAAAGAGGAAGATTGTTGCGAAGCTAGGGATATTTTTTTATCCATAAGTCTATGGAACATATTTCTATTGTATATTTTTGTGAGTGCATCGTAACTTGCCTCATGTTTATATTCTAAAGATTGTTCAGAAATGTATGTAATGTCTGTAAAACTAAGAAGGTACTGATTGTTAAATTTTGTAGCTTTAACATTAAAAATAAACTCATTATTATTTTGAGAAACTTTTACAAGGACATCTTCATCTTGTGATAAAGAAATAATCTCATCTATCCATTTATCTTGATTGTCAATTTTACTTAGATGAAAATAATCATCCTCATCTATAAAAGATTCACAGATGCAGTTATAATTTTTTTGCAAGTCGGCTAAATTACTTAAACCATAAAAGCTAAGCAAAGCTTTATTTGCAGTTGTTATTGTGTTTGCATCGTTTGTTACTAAAATCAGATTTTCTTGTAAATCTACAACATTTTGTGCATACTCTTTTTCTTCAATGAGTAGCCTATCTTTTTCTTTAGATGCAAGGTGAAAAGAGATTCTTGCTAAGAGTTCAACATGGTTAAATGGTTTAGACACATAATCATCACCACCAACTTTATAACATTTACTAATGGTCTCATCATCGTTTTTAGCTGTTACAAAAATAACAGGAATATCTTTTGTCTTTTTGTTAGTCTTAATCATCTGCGTAGCTTCAAGACCGTCAATATCTGGCATCATAATATCCATAAGAACCAAGTCTACTTTTTGCTTGAGTAAAATAGAAAGACCTTTGTTGGCTGAATCAGCTAAGATTATATTGTACAAGTCACTTGCCATATCTTCTATAACACTTTGGACTATAAATAAATTTGTCTTAATATCATCAATACAAAGTATTGTTTTTTTTCATTTAAACTACTTTTTTAAAAATTTTACATGTATTGCTACACTGCTCGAACTTCGTCAAAAACTTTACTGCTAGTCCTTCACTATCGCCAAGGACTAAAAATCCGCCTAAGGCTAAGGAGTCGTAAAAAAAGTTGAAAAACCTTTTCTTGCAAATGAGCATCAAAATATATTATCACATTCTTACATATTATAATATCAAATTCATTAAATGAAGCATCTGATGCGAGATTATGTTGAAAAAAATGTATTTTTTGCCTTATTTTCTCATTTATTGTGAAATAATGTTTATTTCGTATGAGATAATCATCTAGATTTATATCAAGCGTCAATGTTGCAGCATTTGTTTTTGCTTGAGCGAGTGACTCTATGGGAAAAATTGCATTTTTTGCTTCTTCGAGAATAACCTTATTAAAATCTGTTGCATAAAGTATAGAGCGCTCTAAAAGTCCTAAAGACTCTAAACTCATCGCCATTGTGTAGACTTCTTCTCCGCTACTACATCCTGCACTCCATATCTTCATATGATGTGCATCTTTATAGCCTGTATCTATTATTTTTAAAATATTTTCAAATGATTTTGGCTTACGAAAAAATTCTGTTACATTTATAGACACTTCAAGAAAAAAACTTTTAAAAGCCACCTTGTTAAATAAAATCACACCGATGGCACTTTTTATATTTTTTATATCGTGTTTAATCATAAAAACATCAAGTCTTCGCACTATTGTGTCTCGATGATACAAGCGTAAATCATAAGTGTATCTTTCATAAATGCTATAAAGAAGGTATTCTATCCAAACCTCTTTACTCGTGTTTTTATTTAGAAAATTTATATACATGATGATTTCATCTTGCTTGAGAACATAATCATGCATAGCAATCTTAAGTGCTGCATCTAGCATTGGAGTAGCTTCGCATTCACCTGCATCTTGAAGAATAAAGAGAGAATTATTTGCTTTTATCTGCTTTATTTTATCTACCCCATCAGCACCATAACCACATTCTTGAATAAGAAGCAGTTTGTCTTTAAAGTAGTTTGAAAAAGATTCATAACTTAGAGAAATAGATGGACGCGAAAGATTGTATTTTTCCTCATTTGTAAGCTTGAAAAATCCATTTTCAACTTTTAAGTGTTTGTTTTCTGGGGCTATATAAATAGAGCCTTTTTTTATTTTTTCTCCGTCTTGGGCGTAGCTAACAGCATGGCGTGTAAAATTTTGCAAAACTTCATCAAATATCCCTTTTTTATGCATCTCAACATGTTGAACAATCACAAGACTAAGATTATCGAGATTTACTTTTTTTATAAACGCTAAAATCTTTTGGGATGAGCCAGAACTACCACCAATGAGGATAAGTTCTACATTTTGCACTTCTACTATATTGTCTTTGATTAAAGAGATAAAAGAAGACTTTAAGCCCACCTTTTTTAAGTATCTGTAGAGTTTATTTGTATGTGTTATTAAGCGTATGTTTTGCTTATTATTATAGATTCTACTGTAAAGTAAGTGTAGCATCTTTGCGTTAATGATATAGATACTTCCAAATTCTATATGGTAAGCTTTCTCACCCTTAGAGAGTTCAAGAGCCAAAGTATCTGCATCAGCATCTGTACATGGGTATCCGATTACTATATGTCTGTTGAACTGCGTATCAAAAGACTCAATCATTTAGCGTATCCACGCCTTAATCATTGCAAAAAGTGCATTTTGTTCTATAGGTTTAGCCAAATACTCATCTGCACCTGCGTCAAGACATTCTTGCTTATCTTGTGGCATAGTCTTAGCAGTAATGGCAATAATAGGAATATTTTTATAACTTTCATTTGATTTTATATTTTGTATAGCAACAAGTCCGTCCATTACAGGCATCATAATATCCATAAGAATTAAGTCAATTTTTGAATCTTCACTCGAGAGCATATCTAAAGCTTCTTGACCGTTAAAAGCACTGTAAACTTCCGCTCCTGTGAGTTCTAGCGTAGAAGTAAGTGTAAATATATTTCTACTGTCATCATCTACTATTAAAATATTTTTTCCCATCAATTCATTTGAGAAGCTACTATCGTATTCTTGATGATTATTTAAAATAGCACTAATGCTTTGTTCTTTGAGTTGTTCATCTTCTTTTGTAGCACTCTCTTCATTTACTTGAAGTTGCTCAAATGGAAGTGTAACAATAAACGAAGTTCCAACTCCGAGTTCACTCTCAACACAAATATTCCCATCCATCAAGGCAACGATGGTCTTACTTATAGATAAACCAAGACCAGTTCCACCAAAGTCCCTGCTTATACTTCCATCAACTTGCTTAAAAGCTTCAAATATCGTTCCGAGTTTATCCCCAGCAATACCAATACCTGTATCTTTAACAATAATCACTAAATTTTCTTCTTTTTTCTCGAGACTAAAACTAACCGAGCCTTCTTTTGTAAACTTTATGGCATTGCTTAAAAGATTTTTTGTAACCTGTAATAATTTCGACCTATCACTTAAAAAGTCCTGATTAAACGTATCTTCAAGTACAAAGTCTATGCCTTTTTCTTCGGCTAAAGAGCCAAAAAGTCCTTGCATCTCTTCTATAATGTCACAGGAGTAAACCTTTGTAATGTCGAGTTCCATATTTCCAGATTCTATTTTTGTTAAATCTAAAATATCATTAATTAAAAAGAGTAAATCATTTCCTGACTTGTTGATAACATTTGCTTTTTCAATATCTTTTTTATTTAGATTTTCATCTTGGTTTTTAGACAAAAGCTTAGAAAGTAGGATGATAGAGTTAAGCGGTGTACGGAGTTCATGACTCATATTCGCTAAAAATTCACTTTTATATTGTGACGCTTTTTCTAACTCCTCTGCTCTTTTGTCAATCTCTTCTTTTGCAAGTGCCAAGGTTTCATTTTTTCCTCGAAGCTCAGAAGACTGCAATGTAAGTTGTTGTTGCTGTTCTTCCATTTGAATATTTGATTCTTGAAGTTCTTCACTTTGCGTTTGTAGTTCTTCATAAGCAGCCTGTGATTTTTCTAAAAGTGTTTTTATCTGCGTGTTTTGCTCACTTAGATGCAAGGAAGTAGCAAGTAAACCAGCGGCTTTTAGAAGATAATCTATGTGTATCTTTGTAAATTTCGAATACGAGACTATTTCAACAACACCAAACAATACACCCTCATGCACAAGAGGAAATGTAAAGACCGAAGTAGTTTCTCTTTTATCATTTTGTATATCTTCTATAAGTAGAGGCTCTTTTTCTAAGCCAACCTGCCCTAAAATCTTCTCTCCAAGCTCCACTAAAGAACTCACATCTCCATCCAAGGCAAAAGATGCCATAAATGCTAAGGCATTTTTTTTCTTATCGTAAAGATATATAAGCCCACTGCATCCATCGACATATCTACTGAGTGTCGAGATAGAAATCTTACAAAGCGCTTCTTGTTCTCCAACTCCGATAAGCTTATCTGTAAATAAACCAATACCCTCATTAAAATAGAGCTCTTCTTTATTTCTTGTGCTGTTATTTGAAAGCATCTCCGTCATGCTAACCATCGCGATTGCAAGTTCATCATCTTTTGATTTTGCTTTTATAGTTTGAGAAAAGTCTTCTTTTGTAATTGCATTTGCCTGATTTAATATAGTTTTTAAATATGAAATCATTTTAAGCATAGCGATTCCTAGTCTGTCTTCATGACCAACTGCCTTGTAGGAAATGTCTATTTCACCCTTAGCAATTGACTCAGCTAGTTTTGTAATGGCTTCTAAATACTCTATCATATCTAAAAGTGCTAAGCCAAGCTTGTCATCCGAACTTTTAGCTACGATATGCGACTCATAATTACCTTGAGAGAGATTTATCGCTAAGGCTTCAATCTCTCGTAACCTTGTGGTCATACTGTTAATAGCAATACCCAAAGTGTCATTTTCGCTCAAGAGTTTCACTTCTCGACTTAAATCACCACTAGCAACTAAGTTTGCTTGGTGAATCGTTTTCTCAATAGCATTAACAACCGTAGAAGTAGATTTTATAATTTTACCTATTTCATCATTTGAAGCGTACTGAATATTTTCTTTTTGTATCTCACCATGCGAGAGAGCACGCAACTGAGCAGTTACTAAACTAAGAGGATCTGTGATTTTTAAAATAAAAAAACGCACAATAAAAAAGCTGAGTAAAACCACAAGTAAGAGTACTATCATAAACATTGATTTAAATTCATCAAGCCTAGTAAGGGCTATTTTTTCATCCACACTCGAAACAATATACCAGTATTCTTGATGATGCTGTGCTAAGGGATGTACTTTATGAAATGAATATATAGATCCATTTAATACGAGTGAGCCAGAGTTTTCATCTTTAAAATATGTTTTAGCATTAAAATATTCCTCATTAAAACTAGCACTATGATGGAGTTGATCTTTCCATAGTTTTGATTTTTGTTTATGGTATAAATAGTCACCTTTTTTATTGATTAAAAAATAACGCATTCCTTTTTCATTGTCTTCTTGACTTTTTGCTTCTATAGTATCTAAAATAGTTTGCGCGTAAATGTTAAGAACAAAAACTGCAATAGCCTTTCCATCTGCCCCTATTATGGGTGTAGAGTAGCGAATAACTGGAACAAAAGGCTTTTCAATCGCTCCTTGTTCTACATTGAGATTCATAGCAGAAACATAAAACTTTCCTTTTTTTAGAAGCTTGGTTTTTTCAACATAGTCACGACCTTTTTTATTTTGTAACTGCGATTCTTTTGTTAAGATTACTTTTTCTTCTCGTTGAAGGTACTGGGCATTAATAAGTTCATTTCCATCTAAGTCAATAAGTCGCGCTTGATAATAGTCTTTTTTCGTTTCTAAAAAAATCTAAAAGTGTATTTGAAAAAATTCGATTCCATTTTTTTGCCTTTGTATGCTCTCCCATAGAACGCCAAAGAAGATATTTTTTCAAGGCATAGAAATTTATCGCAAAGCTTAGGTCTTTTGGTACATTAGCTAAGCCACTTTCTATAGCTGTTTTTAGTGTATCTGTATTTTGACGGGAGGTGTCATAGGCAAGTTGTGTATATGCATCTGAAGTGTTTTTGAAACCAAACCATCCAATAATGCTAATGGAAATGGCAGTAGTAAAAATAAATATTAAAAATATTTTATTATATAAAGACAAGTTCAACATTAGTACGCTCCTTTATAAAGCTTATCTATTTCGTTGAGTCGCTTAAGGTTCCAGCGCATAAGCTGTTCCACATTTTCTGGTTTTTTTTCCTACAGAAGACGTAGCAGGTGTTGTTATGCTCTTAGTCAGTCCAATAAAAGCCTTAATAGTCTGTAACTCAGCAATAATAAGACCCGTCAGTGTATAAACATCACTTGGTGTCACTTCTTTGTTTTGAAACTCAGAAAAATCTACAGCATCTATGCCAACACCTCGTTGAAGCCTAGCGATTCTAGAAAGTACTTCAAAAGAGGTCTTGAATGCATCTTCAGGTATAGCATTTTCAATGACATTACTAGGCATAGTTTCATCATTGAGACCTAAATGGTTTAAGATAATTGTAATATCATCATATATTCGCATAGTTTCTGAAAATACATAACTTGGAGTTAGTGCTTGTTCATTTAGCTCATCCAAGGCAGCAGATATATGAACAAGTAAATTGTAATTATCTAAGGGAGTTTTATTAGTAAAAGTTTTTAACTTATATGTTTTTCTTGGCATATTGTTTCTCATCTCTATGATTTTTAATTCAGTTAAGATTCTCATATTCATTTCATAAACCATAGCATGCTTAACACTTAGTCGTGCTTCTATACCAACCGGCTCAATTCTTACTAAATTATGCTTTATTCTGAACATATTTATTTTAACCAATATTTCGTATGCTTTTTGCCATTTATGTCGAGGCATTATATTTGTATTTAAAATTTTATCCCGTTTTAATATAGCATCATGGTGGTGAACTATTTTATAATGTTTTAAAAGTGTATGAATATGGTCTTGAATAAGCACACCAAGACCAAATACATCATTTGGAGTAAGCGTCTTTGCAGACAAACTAAAAGTCAGTAAAAAAAGTAGTAAAAAATGTTTCATTAAAATTCCTTATAATTAGCCCTATTTTACACATAAAGAAGATAAATTTAGCTTAAAAAAGATAAAATAATAAAAATTACTACAAGGTAGGCTCTATGCTGACTCAATTGAGACTTTTCAATACGCTACTCTTTTTATTATTTATCTTTTTATCTGGATGTTCCGAGGAACAAAAGCTAGTTGTAAAAAAAAAGAAGCTCCACCTATGGATGTAAATGTCATCCAAGTGAAAAAAGAAGCAGTTTCCATTTGGAAACAATACACGGGAACTACAAAAGCAAGTAGTGACCAAGAAGTCAGAGCAAGAGTTTCTGGAGTTTTAGAAAAGATTTATTTTAAAGATGGTGAACTTGTAAAAAAAGGCGATAAGCTTTTTAAAATAGAACAAGCAAAATACATATCGCTTCTAAATTCCGCAAAGGCTAAAAAAAGCTGTTGATGAAGCCTCACTTAGACTAGCACTCGCAGATGCAGCGAGATACAAACCGCTTGTAGATGAAGGTCTTGCTCCTCGAGCAACATTAGAGAAGTACCAAGCACAAGTTGCTGGACTTAAAGCCAGCATTGTAGGAGATGTGGCAGAAATAAATAAGGCAAAATTAGAACTAAGTTATACAATCATTAAAGCACCCATAAGTGGAAAAATGAGTGCTAGAAGAATCGACATAGGAAATCTTGTTGGTCAAGGTGAAGCTACACTTCTTACAAGCATTACAAAAATAGACCCACTTTATGCTTACTTTTCTCCTTCGCAAGACGATGTAAGACTCTTTAAAAAGTACAGAAATAAAGACAAACCTTATGCCTACATAGAACTCGATGGCTCGCGTGAAAACATTCGACTCGATGGCTTTGTAGACTTTGAGAACAATACAGTGGACCCGCTTACTTCTACGATTACAATGCGTGCTACAATAAAAAATGCAGATTATTCCATACTTCCGGGAAGCTTTGTGTATGTGAACCTTTTTATAAATGACAAGTATGAGTTTTTGATGCTACCCCCTGAGGTTATCTTAAGAGATCAACTCGGTAAGTTTGTCTATGTAGTCGATGAAAACTCAAAGGTAAAAAGAGTTGATGTGACAACTGATTATGCAACAAAATACTATGTAAGTGTAAAGAGTGGTTTAAAAGATGGGGACAGAGTTATCGTGTCTTCTTTAGTAAAGCTAAAAAAATCGATGTCTGTTCAGGCACATGATGTAACAGATGCACAGGGAATACAAGCTGTTTTAAAAAAGCACAATCTTATTCCTAAAAAGAACTAAGCGATGTTTAGTGTAACTTTTATAAAAAGACCCATTTTAGCGATTGTAATTTCACTTATTATTATCGTAGCGGGAAGTGTTTCACTTCTTATACTCCCAATCTCCGAATACCCTGATGTCGCCCCTCCTACTGTAAGTGTCTCAGCAAACTATACGGGAGCAAATGCCTTTGTAGTTGAAGAGACTGTAACGCGTGTGCTAGAAGACAAGATAAACGGCATAAAAGGCGTGATTTATATGGACTCTTCATCGAGTTCGAGTGGATCTTCTAACATTAATGTTTACTTTGAACCAGGTTACGACATAGACATAGGTGCGGTAGATGTTCAAAACAAAGTCTCAACTGCTATGGCATCTCTACCTAGTGAGGTAACACAACAAGGGGTAGTGGTTGATAAAAAAAGTCCTTCGCTTGTTTGTATTATTGCTATAAGTGGTGATGAAAGGTATGACGGAAGCTTTTTAAGTAACTTTGTAAATATCAATGTTTTAGATGAGATTAAAAGAATTCAAGGTGTTGGAAAAGCTATGAATATGGGTGAGAAGAAGTATGCTATTCGCATCTGGCTCAACCCTGACAAAATCAAATCCCTCAACATGACACCGATGCAAATCATAAGCGCTATTAAAAGTCAGAACAAACAAGCATCTATTGGTAAAATCGGTGGGACACCTAGTTTTGATGATCAAAAGCAAGAGTTTATTCTTAATACAAAAGGTCGTTTGAGCGAAGTTGAAGAGTTCCAAGATATTGTAATCAAGCATAAAAAAGATGGCTCTCTCATACGACTGAGTGATGTGTCAAATATAGAGCTAGGAAGTGAGAGTTACGATTGGAACGCGATAAGTGCTCAAAAACCAACTGGACTTATAGGAGTGTACCAACTCGGTGAAGCAAATGCGCTTGATATTCGGAGAAAGATAGAAGAAACCATGCAAGACTTACAATCCCGTTTTCCTGATGGTGTAACTTATGCTGTACCCTATGACACGACAAAGTATGTCGAAGTTGCTATTGACAATGTTGTGACAAATCTATTTATGGCGATTGGCTTAGTTATTCTCATCATTTTTGTATTTTTAGCTTCATGGAGACCTACAGTCATCGCAGCAGCTGCCATTCCAGTTTCACTTATCGGTGCTTTTGCTGCCATGGAAATTGCTGGTGGTTTTTCTATAAACTTCTTAACACTTTTTGGACTCATTTTAGCTATCGGGATTGTTGTTGATGATGTGATTTTAGTTGTTGAAAATGTTGAGGTTATCATGCGAAAAAAACCTGAACTTTCTATGCCTCAGGTTGTAAAAGCTTCGATGATAGAGCTTATAGGTCCCATAATATCAACTACTTTAGTTCTTGTCGCAGTTTTTATACCTGTATCTTTACTCCCTGGCATCACCGGCTCACTCTACCAGCAATTTGCACTCACCATTTCTTTTGCTGTTTTAGTGTCTTCTTTAAATGCACTCACACTTTCTCCAGCCTTGTGTGCCATCATCATTAAAAGAAGAAAAAAAGATGAGAAAAAGTTTTTTCTTTTTGAAAAGTTTGATGTTTTGTTTAACTACATTACTCCTAAGTATAAACTTTTAATTACAATTCTCATTAAGCTGCGTTATTTTATGCTTTTTCTTATGGCTGGACTATTTTATGCCACCTACTACCTCTTTAGCATTACGCCTACGGGTTTTGTTCCCTCTGAAGACAAGGGTGTTTGTATGGTTTCTGTAAATCTAAAACCAGGAACTTCACTCTCTCAAACTATAAAGACAAGAAAAGAAGTTGAAGCTATTATTTACTCTATTGATGGAGTTGAAAACATAATTAGTGTTGAGGGTTACAACATCATAACATCCGCGATGGATGGCTCGAGTTTAGCGATGTTTGTTTCCTTAAAAGACTGGAGTGAGCGGACAACAAAGCAAACGAGTGTTTTTGGAATTATCGGGCAGATAAAACAAAAAACGGCTACTATCAGTGAAGCAAAAATTGCCGCATTTAACATGCCGGGGATTCCTGGGGTTGGTAATGTTGGTGGGTTTGACTTTAGACTGCAAGATTATCTCTCAGGTGATATAAATACCTTTGAGGCTTATGCTAAACAAGTTATAGGGGAAGCCTTTAAAGACCCAAGAATTGCTTACGCTTTTACAAGTTTTGCGACAGACTACCCTATGTATGACATTGACATAAACAGAGAAAAAGCAAATGCTATGGGTGTAAATATATCTGATTTGTTCTCAACGATGCAAGCCTACCTTGGTTCTATATATGTAAATGATTTTACAAAATTTGGAAAGGTCTTTAGAGTTTTTGTTCAAGCGGACAAGAACTACCGAAGCACAAAAGATGACATAAGTAAACTCTTTGTCAAAAGTGTCCACGGGAAAATGGTGCCACTCAGCGCCCTACTCAAAGTAAAAGAGATGATAGGTCCTCAAAATATTACACATTATAATATGTACAGAAGCATACAAATAAACGGTGCACCAGCTCCGGGATACAGTTCAGGCGATGCAATGGCGGCAATGGATGAAATATCTAAAAAAGTACTTCCCGCAGGTTACGGTTATGAATGGTCTGGAATGAGTTACCAAGAAAAACTTGCAGGGAATGCACAAATATATGTTGTGTTCTTTGTTCTTTTAGTAGTCTTTTTAGTACTTGCCGCACAGTATGAAAGTTGGATTCTTCCACTTATGATTTTGTTCTCTGTTCCTATGGTTGTAGGTGGCGCTGTAGCAGGCTTGCATTTCGTAGGTTTACCGCTTAATACTTTTGCACAAGTAGGACTCGTCTTGCTCGTAGCACTGGCTGCTAAAAATGCCATACTCATTGTTGAGTTTGCAAAAGAGCAAAGAGAATCAGGTCTAAGCATAGTAGATGCTGCCATTAATGCAGGAAGTCTTCGTTTTCGCGCGATTATGATGACAATACTTTCATTTCTTTTTGGAATATTTCCACTTGCTTTTGCAAGTGGTGCTGGTGCGATTACGCAGGTCTCTATAGGTATAGTTTTGCTCTTTGGTATGATTGCTGCAACTTTTATAAGTACGCTTTTTGTACCTGTTTTATATGTACTTTTAGAGAGTATGCGAGAGAAATTTGTAAGTGTAGAAGATGAAATAGCAAAAAGGAATGAAATCTAATGAAAACACAGCTAATAAAATACAGTCTTATTTTACTTACTACATTAAGTCTCGATGCAGGTACACACTTAACACTCGATGACTTAATACTCAAAGCCTTAGAAAACGCTCCGGACTTAAAAATAAGCACAGGGAACTTTGAAGCTTCAAAAAGTCGAGTCAATGCCGCAGATGCTAACTACTTACCACGCGTGAACTTGCATCTGAGTGCTGGGAAAAATGCACGGACAAATGTACCTGCACAAGAGATGATTAGCGATAATTTACTCTTAGGAAATCTTTCATTAAAACAGATTCTGTATGATTTTGGAAAAACAAATTCTAATTCCAAAAGCTTTCAGTATGAATCAGATGCACTTTTTGAGCTGAACAAAAAAAATGTATCTGACAAGATTCGAGATGTGAAATTTGCTTACTACACAGTCCTTCAAGCACTCGCACTCATCAATGTTCAAAAAGAAAATGTAAAGCTCAATGAGGCTCAACTTTATCGTGCCACGCGTTACTTTGAAGCTGGTATTCGTACAAAAATAGACATATCAGATGCTAAGGTAGAGCTTATTAAAGCTAAGCTTGATTTAAAAACAGCACAGTATGATTTGAAATTAGCCTACGCTTCACTTGATGAAGTCATAGGTTTTAAGGCTATTGTAAACGACTATACAGTTTATTCTCAGGATTTAGTTTTAGAGAGTCTCTTTGATTCGATTGGAGATTATACTTTGAACCTAGAAGACTCTATAAACCACGCCTATGAAAATAGAAATGACTTAAAAAGTGACAGCTTTAGAGTGGAGCAAAGTAAAGCACAAAAAAGCCTAGCAAAGAGTGCCTACTACCCCGAGCTTTATTTTGGAGCAGACTATACAAAACAAAGAGTTGAGAAGTTTCAAAGTTCCATTCCAAAAGATCAGTGGAGTGCATCTGTAAATCTTGATTGGAATATTTATGAGGGTGGCGCAACAGATGCAATAGCAGAAGAAAAAAGAATTGCCCTTGAAGTATCTAAGTTTGCATACTCAAAGGCGAGCTTAGTCATCAAAAAAGAAACTACTGAGGCTTACTTAAATGTATATAAGGCAAAAGATACAGTAGAACTTTCACAAAGCTTAGTTGAAGTGTCGGATGAAAAGTTTAACCAAGCCTCAAAAAGATACGAGCATGGTCTCTCAGACTATATAGAACTCCAACAGTCCCGCCAAGGCTACATAGATGCCAAGGCTTCTTTAGTTGTAAACTACTATAACTACTATCAGGCTATCGCTTATTTAGATAATGCGATAGGGAGATAATATAACAAGCTGTTATTGTCATTGTAAAATCAGTAAACTAATTCATCAGTTTTTTTAAAAGTAATAACTGAACTTATCGAGTCTTATTAAAGGTCTGTATTCACCTTTTTCATACTGTGTTATTTGAATATTCCAATAATTATTAATAGCTTTGCCGACAATTACTGCAATAGATTCAGGCATTGAATGTGCGATTACTATATGTTTAAATTGGGTTTGAAGTTTATTAAGTTGTGTAAAAATTTCTTGTGCATAGATTATCCAATCTTCATCAAGAAAAATTTCTCCCGAATGATTTGCATCCATTTTGATGATATTTTTATATTTGCTTAGTGAAGCAGAGTTAAAAGATATTTTATGCCCAGATGCACGGATACTTAACAGAACAGTATCATGATTGATGTCAGAGATTTTTTCTATTATTGTAAATTTAGAATAATCATTTACCTCAGTTTTATATTTTCTTGTATTAATTGTAGCTATTTTCTTAAAACCTTCTTTTGTTTGATTTTGCTGGTATAGAGTCAACTCTTCTTCTAAAAAAAGTTGACCAACTACAAAGCCAACTGATGGCTTGTTGTAATAAGCAAGATGAAAATGAACATTGTTTGGCAGGCTCTCTTTGATTTTACTTATCTGATAACGAATAATTTGTGCAAAACTGATAAGACATTCTTGATTATATAGGTCATTATTATAATGAAAAGTTAAATCACTATTTGTAATATTATAATACTTTTTAAGATTTTTCTGTAAGTTATCAATATTACTATTTTTTTCAACCTCTTTGAAAAGATGAATCAGTGCATAGTTGATAGATTCATTTGAAGCTACATTTATAACTATAGGAATAGCAATTGTATTATTTTCAAAAGATTTTTTCATTTTTTTAATATCATAAACAGTATATATTAAAATGATAATAATAATTGATGTAGCAATATAAAAATAGTTTGATTTTCCAAGAGCATCCAGTATGTAGCTTAATACAATTGTTACAATTCCAAGAATCTTTATATTATCGTGCTCTATTAGTTCACTTAAAAAATTCATAATGTAATCCTAAAATTAATTTGCACTAAGGTCATTATATAGCTCTTTTAAATAAATCTGAAACAACTCTAAAATTTTAAGTTGCATTTTAAAATATGCATCATCTGTATCTAGTGGTTCGACTGCTGAATTTATTAGTTCGATAAGCACCTCTTTTCTTGAAATTTGTTTTTTGGTCTTATTCCAATTTTCACTTCGTGTGTCATGTCCACCATAGTTGTGCCTAAGGGAATCAATAATTTGGATGAATTTATGCTCTCTTTGGAATTTTTTTGGAAGGCGATACAAATTTATACTCCTACTTTTCACTTTTTTGAAGTTCGTTCAAATATTGTTAGATATATAGCTCCAGCAAAATTGGAGAATACACCTTTGTCTCTACAAACTGTATTAAATTTTTTTCTATGTTCACCTTCACTATGAGTTAAGTTGAAAATCACATCATTATAAAGATTTTTATTTGTATCGTTAATTGTTAAAATAAGGTTGTCAATATCTTCAACCATTTTATATGCTTGCAATTGTTCTTTATCATAAGCATCTAGATTTTGGTCTGATATATCATTCATAAGATAAATATAAAATTCATTGGAAAATAGAACGAGTTTATAGTCGATTTTTTTTAAAATACCATATTTAAGCAAAAGAATTTTTTATTTGGATCTTGATTTTTATTTTCGAGAACTATAGAGAGTAGTTCCGAATAAATATTTTCTTCAATTAGTATTTTTTTAATTTCTTTAAATTGATGATGAAATACAGTAATATTTTTTTTATAGACTTTTCTAATATCTTCTTTGGTTAAATGTTTTTGATAGCCCTGCTTCATAATTTGATTAGAAAGTAAATCCATCAAATAGGGGTAGTTCCCAGTTATCGCGCTATATTCTTCTTTTATTTCTTCTGTAATATCGAAAAAATCCAATAATTTTTGAAAATAATTTCTCAACTCTGCATCAGAGTATGTTGATAAAAAATAGTGTCCTTCAAAACTATTTGCAAATGTTGAATTTACAGGTGATTGTTCTTCTATATAGTATATATCTCTACGAGATATATAAAGTACAGATATATTAAATTCACTTGGAAAATTTCTTAAAATTTGAAAGTAGTGACTGTTATATTTAAATAAAGTAATTGCCTTGTCAAATTCATCAATCGATATGATAATTTTATAAGTAAGTTTTTTTGCTAATATTCTAAATAGTGCTTCTCTATTTTCTTTAGTTTTTTTTTCATAGAATTTTAAATATTTTTTTGATATCAAGCTATGTAAAGAGATTTCATTATCCTCAAGAGTTTCAAAGATTTTGTATACAATATCATTGAAAAACTCATCAGCAGTAGTGTAACTTGCTAAATATATATAAATATGTAATATGGAGTTTTTTAATAAAATTTCTTCTTCTAGATTGAGATTTTGCATAAGCAGGGTAGTTTTTCCAATTTTATGCGGCCCTGTAATACCAACTGATATAGATATATTTTTATTTAAAAATATACTTTTTATAATATTTTCTTGATCTCGTGGAACATATCTTGATTTTGATTTTATTACAGATCCAGTATCATTATAGAAGTTATTCATCTTTTTTTCCATAGTGTGTTTTTAGAAATTTTTCAAAGAGTTTAACTTTTATCTTGTATTGAGTTTGTAGCTTTTCAATTACCTCATTGCTTAGTAACTCTTTGATAAGCACTTTAGTGTCATCATTGTAGTGTACACAATCATTATTAGCAATTAAAATTAGTAAGTCAAGTCTTTTTTGCATTGTTGTTGCATCTTCTCCAGCTCCTAAGCTATATAGGTTATCAAAGAATTCTAATTTTACTCCATTATAGCCATTAATAATTTCATCAATTGCTTTATCAACAATGAGATTGGTGATTTTATTGCTTTGCTTTTGATTTAAAACATTAACTATTTCTTTACATATTTTTTGAATAAAATAAGGACTGCAAGCACTATAGGCTATTATGGAGTTAATTGAATTTTCCATATACCTACTTGAGCCATCCTGCATTAAAATTGGCTCATTGATTAATTTTTTAGCAGACTTAATATCTAAGTAGGTAACTCTAATTTGTTCAATTACACCAAATTCATTTGGGAACTCTTTTAAAAACTCTGGCATACTGTCCTGTCCAATAAGAAGTGCTTTAAATATGTTTTCCTCAAGCATTGCCTTCCAGTTTTGCATAAATAAAGAAGAGTATAAACCTGCTTTAATAGCACCATAGACATATGTAAATTCATCTATTAGAAGTACTAACTCTTTTTTATCTGTTTCAAGTAGTCTATTAATCTGTTTTACTGCTTTTTTTACAAATCTTACAAATAGAATTATACTATCCACTTCTTTTAATCCAACACCTATGTCACAAAAGAGATCTTCTTCAAAAAGATCCTCATAGTACTCTTCTAGACCTATAATTACAGACTTAAAAAAATCTTCAATACCTCCTGATCCACTTTTTCCCATTGAAAAATAGATAGGTATATAGTTTTCATTCTCTAAAAGTTTCTCTTTTAGATGAAAAAATATAGAGGATTTACCTGCACGTTTTTGACCATATAAAATGATTGATTTAACTTGATTATTATTTACATTTTGACTTAAATCCTCAATAAGTGTATCTCTACCAATAAACATACTTTTATCTTTCATCTCTGTACCAATTCTATATACATTGTCTATATATTCAAATTTATCAGATTCAAAATATATATCATGACTAATTTTAGTCTCTTTTTATTTTCACTCAGAGTATCATATGTTATTCTAAAATACAGAGTTGTTATAGAATCGTCATCTAAATCTAACTCTTTAGATACACTTGCTCCACCGAGCAAAGTGGGGTATAAAGAAACTTTCTATTTTTGCATCTGTTGAGTCCTTTATATCAACAACTATATTTGTAGCTTCTGATGAGCGTAAACTATTTGATATAGTAAATTGATTGTTGGTTGGCAACTCAATTTGAAATACTGCTAAAGAGTCATCTATAAAATCTTTTTCATAAAGGTCAAGTTTTTTAGATAAACTTATAAGGCTATCATGTAAAAGACCAAATGATATAATAGATATATTCTCTTTAATATTTTCTTGTAAATCTTTTATATTAGAATGAATAATTTTAATAAAGTTTTGCTTATCTGAAAATGTTTCAAAGCTATTAATGGTGCTTCTAAACTTTTCAATAATATCCTGAAAATTTTTAAGATGATGTTTGTCGATTTCAATAAAATTAAATGTACACATGCCCTTGGTCGCTACTAAAATAGCTTGATCAGAAAGTTTATAGTTTTGCAGTATAGTCATAACTTTTATATTTTCATCAATATCATTGATAATACTGTGGGTAAATAAATCTACTGCTATGTGTAAGTCCACTTGAGTATATAGGAGTTTTTGATTAATTACATCTAAAAAAACTTTATTATCTATTGAAGAATACTTTTGTAATAGTAAGTTTTTACACTTTTTATTAAAACTTATAGCAATAAGTATTTTTTTTAAGTCATCAAGTTTTTCATTTTTTATAATTTCAAGAGAGGACAGTTTTATACCTTTATTTGATTTATGTGTCTGTTTTTTTAGAATTGAACATAAAAAGATATTAAGTACAGAATTTAGCTGCTTATTCTCTCCGACATAAATAAAGAAAAATAAAGAAAAATGAATAGCTTTAGTATATTCTTTAGCAAAATTGTATGAACGTATTGCATAAATAATACTCTCAATAAAAAATAATTCTTTTTCCTGTATAAGTTTATGCTCTTTTCCTGAATTTTCAAGTTTTTGTGCAACCTTAAAAGCTGTTATCGCATACTTAGATTGGTTTTCAAAGTTTTGACTATTTTCAATATCATGTTTGACTTGAATTAAATCATTTATGGTAAATTGTTCCTCTTCTATTAAGGATACTTTTAAGTTAAGTGTGTATTCACTTGATGAAATAAAATTATTTTTGAAGCTATTCACAAACTTTTTATAAAAATTACTTTTTAAAATAGACTTCACTTTTGTATCTTGATCGTTTTTACATATTTAACATCATTTATATCTTCATTCTTCTTATAGCGTAGGTTTTGACACTGCCTTATAATTTCAGTATACTCCTCTTCAGTCAAACCTAGTTTTCTAGAAATTTCTGCATAAGATTTTATTTTTGAGACTGTTTCTTCTTTGTTAAGTTGAAAACCAGATTCGATTAAATATTTGTAGAGTATTAGAGAATGTTTATTGCTTATTTTCCTTTTATCATGGAGTATCTCTTCAATAATTTCTTCTACATCCTCATATCTATTTTGCTCAAATAGCAGTTCAATAATTTCAAATTCAATAAGTATCTTTTCAGGTAACTTTATCATTAGATGTTTGTACTGTGTAAATATCTTAAATACCAAATTGAAATCTATATTTTTAAAGATTTTTATAAACTCTTTTAAAGAGAGTCTTTTAAGATCTTTACTGTCTTCTTTTAAGGAGAGTAGAAAATATTTTTGAGAATTTTGTATATTTTCATCAATATAATAAGATAAAACACCGCTTCTGTAGTGTGAATTTTCGCGAGGAATATCAATGATTTTACTTTGTAGTAATTCATTGAGTTTGTCTTTATATATCTCATACTCATTTTTTAACTCTAGTACATCTTGATTTGATCCAACTAGAATTTGATTTATCATTTCAATGTATTTGTAGGCTCCAATATAATTAAAACCTTCAATGTATTCACTTAAAACTTTTTATAACCATATATAGGTTTTAGCTCCTCAAATATTCTCTCATAACTTGCTTCAACTTTAACATTTGTTGATAATAAGAGAAATAAATTTGAAGTTTTTCTACAGGTATTGTATTACTATTGATACTCGGGTCTTCAAATTTGATATTATTTTTATAAAGAAGATAGAGGATAGAATCAAATAACAGTATCTTAGCATCATAAGTCAAGGTAGCAAATCTTTTCACTTGTACTGCTATGGGTTTAAGAGATTTGACTTTATAGAAATACTTTAGATATAAGAACCAACTACTCATGGTTTCTCTGTTTAAGTTGTTTTTAGTGAAAAGATTTTCAAAACCAAAATATGCCAATCCATAGTTTTCATGTCTTATTGCAAAATATATATCATTAACTATTATCTTATTTGCAGATGAATATAAGTAGTAGTATTCATAATAACTCTTTTTGTCTTGGTTTAACATAAGACTTAAAAAGTCGTCAAAAACAGTTGGGTGGTCTTTGTACTTTATAATATGATAGTTAAGTTCATAGGCGAGCAGAGGTGCTTCAATCGTATTAGTTAAAGAGAAGTTTGCTTCTTTTAAAGATTTTTTTTGTATCTTTTTTGTAAGATAGTAAATTTTTTTGTATTTATCATTTTCCATAATTTTCAAAAATTTTGTGATAGTTTCTTTAATTATGTAAGGTTTTTGTAGTTCTATATTCTCAACTTTAGTTATGAATTTCTTTTGTTTATCATTAATTTTTTGGTATAATTTCCTTCTCTTGTGCTAGTTTATAAAAATGCTGATAAGATTTTGAATTTGGATTTACTTCATAGAGCTCATCTAATAGTCTTATTGTATCCTTGGGGGTGGTTCTTTATTTTTAAACTAATAAGCATTGCTAAGTAGTTCTCATATTTATAGTCATTATTTATGTCATCATTTTTTATTATATTGACAAGTAGTTCAAATACTTCTAGAGCTTCATCCTCTTTCTCTAAACTATTTAGTACTTGGGATTTTACCTCGAGGGTCTTACCTTAAACTCAAAGTTAATCTTTTGCTCAAGCATTTCAGTTGTTAAGAGAAGAAGCTCTACAAAATCTTGTTCTTGTTGAAACTTAGTAATAGTCTTATTTAGCTCTTTTATGGTGTTAATAGTTTCTGTATTATATTTACAAACCTTTTTTCGACTATTTTTAATCCTTTATCTTTAGATACAAATCTTTCCGTAATTTCTTTTACAACTTCCTTACTCTTATCTTTTATAATCAAATCATAATGAGTTTGTTCTATTCTCGTCATATCGACAAAAAGACAATCGTAGTTTTTTATAAAAAAATCATCTACTATATGTTTAATATTCTTTCCAACTCTCAGTGATAAAAATTTTCCGATAATCAAGATTAATTTTCTATTTTTTGTTTTTAAAATAGTATTTAATTTTTCAACATATATTTTGGTCTTAACATTTGTTATTGGCTTAGAGGAATAGATACTTATGAGTGAATTTACCTCTTTTTCAGAATAAAAATTGAAAATTTTTGGAAATTCAGTATGAAAAAATGGGTCTAAATTTTCAAGAGCTTTAGCCGTTAGTTCGCTTACTTTGCTAGAACTCTCATTGTGAAATAAATCTTCATTTTGAAATTCTAAATCTATATTTTGATGAGTGCTATCTATGGATTCAAAAATTTTATTATCCAAGACAGTGTTGTCTATGATGTCAATCATCTCTATTTTTTTCTTCTTTAAATTTTTTTATTTTTCCATCAACTTCACATGTCACCAGTCCATTTACAACACTGAGGTATTTACAGAGCAATGTATCCTTACTAAATTCTATTTTCAACAAGGATCCTTCCCCAATACCATTAAACCAGTTCATATTTTTTCCTCCTCAAAATTAGCATTTATTCTAAATCCAAAACAACTCCAAACATCATAGTGCTTTATAAAAATATCATATTTCGAAACAGCGAGAATAGCACATTTTTTTTACTTTCTCTTTGATTATATAATAAATAGCCTTTAAACTATTGACATCCTTACTTTCAACTTCCAAATGGAACAAGAAGCACTTGAATATAAACATACCTCTCTACACAACTATCATCTAAATCTCAATCCCAATAATTTCAACTAATTCATCTCTCATTTTAAAAATATCCTCAACACTAAATTGCCGTAATAAGTCTAATGTTGCTAAATAACTTTCTAATCCACTAAGTAAAGCTGGATATGTGAAATCAACACCTCTTTGAATCTGTTTACCACTTAATGATATTAAAAATCTCGTATTGCCTTTGTATTATCACTGTTATCATTTGCAATTTTCCAAATAAGAATACAGGCATTAGAAATGATAAGAAGCCTTTTAAATAGGGCTAGTGGCTCCTTTTGTTGCCACTCTTCTAAATTAAACCCTGAGGATTTGAGTAGTTTAAAATAGCTTTCTATTTTCCATCTGTAATAATACCACTGCGCTAATGTTTTTGCATCTATCTCTTCATCAAAGAGATTAGAAACAAGTAACCACTCTGCTACAACTTCATTTTTATCATTGACTAATCTCTCAACTATAAATCTTAATTTTAGAGTTTTTCCTTTAGTTCTTTGAAGTTTCCTTTTTCCATTTTTACCTGCTATCATTTTTGTAGCATCTCTTGAGATTGTTATATTGCACTCATTTGCGAATATAGTTACTTTCTTCTTTTTGTAAACTATTTTTTTAACCTCTTTACCAAATGCTAGCTTATCAGCTAATTCTGACTGTTTAATACTTATCGTTTGTTTACTCTTTTCATCATAATAATTAACTGTAGAATTCTTCTTACCTCTCAATAAAAAGAGTTGCTTATCTTCATCTAAGCCTCGCATAAAGGCTATGCTATCTGATTCCCTATCAACTATATGAATGATTTTTTTGTCTGTATTTATCGTGTCGCACATATGTTTTGCTCTAACTCTTAGTTCTCCTAAATGAGTTAGATTCATATCTATCTTATCATCATATGTTGAGTAAACATTATCTGCTGTTTTAAGGTTATGGTCTAATACTCCTATAGGCTCGCCAGTTCTATCACTTGCAGCTATCGCTCCTTGATAGTCATAGCCTATTTTCATACATGTATCTTTTCGGTTTTCTGATTTGAGTTCTTTTTTAGAACTATGGTTTTTATAATCTAAATGAGACCAATCTTCTAAGGCTAAAACATATTTGTCACATTGAGAAACAATCTCTTGTTCTAAATGCTTTTGCAGAGGTTTGTGGAGTTCCTTTATTGTTGCATTTGGATTATTTAAAAATCTCCAATTGGCTTGAACTTGAGTCATCGGTGGAGTACCAAGCAGTATCTTTAATCCATTTGTAGCTCTCTGTTGAGCATTTATAGCACTCTTTACCATTACATCAAATCTTTTTTTAAACGAAGTTCCATATACTCTACTTTTTAGTTAATCCTAGCAATTTTTGAGCCTTTTATTTGTGTAGAGAGCTATGAATATAAAGCAGTTTAAGCTAAGTACCTGAGCACAATCAATATCTTCGACGAGGATACACACCTCTTCGATAAGGTCTTCCATAATAAGGTCGAGGGATTCCACTCTAGTAATAATCTTTTTCTTGTGTTTGAATATTTAAGATAGGGGCTACTCTATCCGCTTCTACATATTTATTTATAGTTTTACTATCTGAGTGTGAGTTATCTCGACTCGATGCTGTTAAAGTTATAGCACCGCGTTTATACTCATCTTCTGTAATCGTAAAACTTCCACTCTTTTTCACTTTACCAATATATGTTATTTGTACATCAGTAGCGTTAATTGTTTTCCAAGTAATTACATACGATAATTTTTCTTTTACCTTTACACTCTGCGCTGAGAAGAGTACTATTTCTGGTCTCTTATCATCAGACAATTCAATAGTTGGAAGTTCGTATGCACTTAACTTTAAAAAAAGAAGAAAAAGCAAAATTAATTTAAAAAACATTAAGTGTTTCGCTTTTGCATCTGGTCTACAATTTTTACAACGACTAAATCAGAAGTAACATTTAAAGATGTTCGTGCCATGTCGAGAATTCTATCGACTGCTACTATGAGCGCAATATATTCAACGGGTAAACCGATTTGATTTAAGATAACAACCATCATAACAAGCGATGCACTTGGAAGTGCTGCGACTCCAACACTCAGAGCAACAACTGTAATTCCTAGTAAAATCTGATCCATAAAGCTAAGATTTACTCCTGCTAAATGTGAGATGTATAAAACGGCAACAGTTAAGTAAGCAGCTGTTCCGTCCATTGAGACTGTTGCCCCAAGAGGAAGAACAAAAGAAGCATTTTTCTTATCTACTCCACCAACTTCTTCTACTATTCGCATAGAAACTGGAAGCGTTGCAGCCGAAGATGCAGTAGAAAATGCCATAATAGGAGCTTCACGAATAAGACTTAAATATTTATAGGGATTTATACGCCCAAAAAGAGAAAGTACTATAGGTAATGTAATAAGAGCGTGAAGAAGAATCACGCCTAAAACCACTAACATATATTTCCAAAGTCCTATAACAACTTCGATACCTTGTTCTGCAATAACATACGATATAAGACTAAAGACACCAATAGGAGTAAGTTTTATTACCCACTCAGCCATGGTAAGCATCGCGTTTGTTACCGCTGTAAAAAAGTTTAACATCGTTTTTTGAGCATGGGACTCTAGATGCAAGGAAGCTATACCAAAAAGAATAGCAAAAACGATTATTTGCATCATAGAGCCTTGTGAAAGTGAGCCAAAAATATTTGTTGGAATAAAACTTAAAAGCATAGCTGAGAGAGAAAATTCTGCTATTTCATTTGCTTTTGTGTAGACTAAACCATCAGCAGATACCGCTTCACCTATGGGAAAAATATTCATAACAATTATGGCTAAAACAACGGCTAAGGCTGTTGTTAAAAGGTAGAGCCCAATGGTTCGTAAACCTATGGTTTTTAAGTCTTCTAAATTCCCTAGTCCCATGATGGCTACATAGATGCTAGAAAACACTAAAGGCACTACAAGCATCTTTAAAAAAGCTTATAAATATCTGTCCTACAACTTGTTGTTGTAAGGCAAGTTCTGGAAAAAAGCTACCAAATGCTACACCTAAAATAATCCCTAAAATCACCAAGGTATTTGTCGTTGAATATTTTTTAATTTTTGCTATCATTTACTGCTCCATGAGTGCTAAGGCACCTTTATATATTGGTTCATCTATAAAACCGTATTCTTCATCTACAAAACCTGTTATGCCCTCTTGCTGGTGCATCTCAAATAACTTTATTATAATTTTAGCACGATTTAACTCTTCTTCTTCATTTACAAACTTTTTATTTATCATTGTTACCTGAGCTGGGGATATACAGCCCTTAGAATCATAACCCATTTGTTTTTCTAAATCTAACCAAAGTGAAAATGCATCAAGGTTTTTAAAGTCTTGGTATACAAAAGAAACAGCTTTGACATTCATCGATTTACATGTAATTAAAAAATGCGACAATACATAAAGCATAGTAGGATTATCTCTTTTAATCAAGCTTTGAGAGAGTTTCATATCTGCAAAAAGGTCTAAGATACCAAGATAAAAAGTACTTACGCGTTTATGAATTTTTAAAGTCGCTAGATTATGCCAAGACTCGAGTGTTTCTATTGAGAGATGAAGCTCTGTTTCTTCATTTAAAAGAGCTAAAACTTTCTTTACTTCGCTTGCATCTCGAATCTTTGGTACTCTAACAGCATCTGGCATAAACTGATTTAGGTAGGTTATCTCTTCATATCCTCCCTCGTTAAGAGCATTGACTCTAACTACTAGTTTTTTATCACTTTTCTTAATTCTTGATAAAAATATTGCACATAAAACAAGTGCGAAAGGTTTATCTTCTTTAGCCACACCATCTTCAAGATTAAGCATTATACAATCTGCTTCAAGTGATTCTATTTTTAAAAGATGTTTAATTTTATTGCAGGAGAGCATCAGGGACTGC
>JAUZSC010000027.1 GCA_030949825.1 Sulfurimonas sp. | reverse complement strand
CTGCATTAAGTGCAAGTGAAATTTGTTTGATCAGAAATATCTTTAATCATACCTCATAATATCGCCAATTGAGGCAACACTATCATTTAAAGAGTTTGAATCATCCCCAAGTGTAGTAGTATATTCTTGAATCTTATCTATACTACTTGCAATGTCAGCTGTTTCACTCTCAACATCACTCATCTTCTCTGAATTTATTGAGTTTTAATGCATTTATATCTGTTAAAATCCCAAGAGGACTATCTACAGTTTCTTGTAAAAACCTATTTCCATTTTCATAGCTTTTTAAAGGGGTTTTAATCAGTTCATCTTTAGAATTATCTTCTAAAGTTACAGGTACTTCTAACTCAGCAATCCTAGCTTTTGAGCATCTCATTCTCAGATATAAGGCTATGCACCTCTTGTTTATGTGCTTTATTCTGTTCTTCTAATTTTTACTACATCCAAACATGGGTATCCTTATTATTTATAATTTATAATTTATAATTTACTAATACATCCTTCTAGCTTAAAGAAAAGAATTTTATACTTGATCCTTAGTAGTTGTAGTATAGGACAACTATCCTGACAGAGGGGGCTTTAATGAGGAAAATAATAACGATTAGTTAAAACTTGAAGATAATTTGTATTCGTGTTTTTGTTGTAATAAAGTCATCTTTTAAGATGTCAAAATCGTTCAAAGTACATGTTTTAGGGATGTAATGGCACCGAATTGGCACCGAGAATTCAATTTATCTCAAAACCTCTAATCAACAACTTGAGGCAAACCTTTTCTAAACGTAAAACTTTTTTTCGTAAACTAAAAAGTAATGGTATATCCAGAGGTTATTATCATATCACGACCCAAGGGTCGGGGAATTAAACCCTCCACTGATTAAATTATCTTGTTTATAACTTCTTTTACTTACTTGGTTTAGCTATATCAAAAACCATAAACATAGTTTCACTATTTTCTTCTTTGTCAATTTCAATAAATCCAAATCTTTTATAAAATTCTATTGCCTCAGATTTACTATCAACTATTAAAGCACGACAACCTACTGTTTTTTGTTGCACTACTGCTAAAAATATTTGCAAAAGTCATTAATATACTTCCAATACCCTTATTGCATAAGTCATCAAAAACACATAGTCTTGTTATTTTTACAGCAGGGATAGAGTATTTTATAGATGAAGATATATTTAATTCATCTTCAATAGTATTTCTTTCAATAGTAGCAACAGATACCGAAATATAACCTAGAAAATTCTCATTATCATCCACATAAAAATATGTTTGAAATAGTCCCTCATTTTGATGGTTAAAGGCATATTGTTTGATATGTCTTTCAAGTTCACTATTTTCACAAGAAAAACTCTTTTTAATCTGTCAAATTTACTTCGTGAAATATCATTAAGGCTGATTATTGAAGGCATTAAGAACTTTTAACTAGCAGATGGAAAAGGTTTTTTTAAAGCATTATCAAGAAGAGATTTTAGTTTATCTGTTTTTTTTTGAATATATTTAGAAGATTTTTCATTACTAAACATTGAAAAAACTTTTGTTGCATCATCGCCAGATAGTAATATACCACTTTCTTGTTTTGCATTTTCGTTTATATGTTTAACAGCTATTAAAAATCTCCTTACTTTTATGTCCCTAATTATAACAAAAAAATATTAAGAATTTAATTCGTATTAAATCAAGTCTAATTCTTAAAAATACCTTATGTAACCAAAGAGTACTTATAGTGATAAAAGCTGCATCATCAAATTAAAAAGCAAAGACTGACATCGATAGATGAAGTGCGATATATGAAACGAGATGATAAGAAAAGGGCTACATTTTTGGAAAATACTAGTGTACCGAATGACACTGAAACGACACCGAGTTTTAATAAAGTTGGTTGAAAGTCTGTGTTTAGGGGGTTTAAATAAAAGTGGCTCCGGATGCTGGATTCGAACCAGCGACCAAGTGATTAACAGTCACCTACTCTACCGCTGAGCTAATCCGGAACATTTGTAAGATGGTGTCAGAGGGGGGACTCGAACCCCCGACCCCCGGCTTATGAGACCAGTGCTCTAACCAGCTGAGCTACCCTGACATCTTTGATAAAAAATCTACATAAGAAGTGGTGGGTCCTATGTGACTCGAACACATGACCACTCCGTTATGAGCGACCTTAATAATTTCTTAATGTATATCTACATGTATAGATATTATAGAAATCAAAAGGATTTAATAAGATTATTTTTACCGCTATTTATAGCTGTTTCAATAAAATTTCTTTAGCAGATGCTTAGCACAATATTGAACCAATATCTGTTAAGAGGGTGGAATTATAGCCATCCTTTGCTTTTGTTTTCCTTTTGTTTTATTAAATTAATCTACTTTTTTTTAACAATAACACTTTATTCTTCATCATTAGTATCTTTATACTTTTGCCGTATACCCATAATCTAGTAATCTATATTTAGCCATTTCTATTTCATCGCTATCAAATAGTTTTCTCACTTCTTGCCGTTCTAATATATATGCTTCTAATGATAAATCTAATCGTTTTATAGCCGTTAAGGCTCTAAATCCACCTGAGGGCTTAGGATTGTTCATAAAGCTTTATAATGTCCCTAGAAAAACAAACCATTTAATTTTTACAAACTCTATCGCATCTTTACTTTGATTAATCATTTCCAATATTCTTACTGTGGAATATCCATCAATTTTACATTCATCGCTTTCAAAGAACTTTATTAGCTTAATTCTAAAATCATTTTCCGTCATATTTCTTCTCCCTATAATTTTTAGGTTATAGTAGCATGATAAATTATTTTAGCAAGACATTAAGACGTTAAGACATCAGGGACAAACTTTATTAAAGGGAGTGTAAAATAATAATCTACACAAGAAGAAGAATTATTTATTTTATTTGATATAATAATCTAATCAAATTATTAAGAGTTATCGAACTTTAGATAGAGATTTATTTAAAGAGTTATAATTTATTTTTCTTTGTATGCTTTACTATATCTCATTGTCTTGTTCCTTATTAAGATTTATATCATAAGTTTCGGACAACTATCCTGACACAGGGGGACGTCTTAATGTCTTAATTACTTTGAACAGTTATTAATACAGTCTTGATATATTAAATTAGCACTAGTACCACTCCCACAAACTAACCCAAAAAACTACTCACTCAAAGGCTTCCCTCTATAAGTCCATTTAAAGGGCTTTGCCATTGTTTCATTAAAATAATCTATAAAAGCTAATATCTTCTCTTTTAGATTTTCTTTAGATGTAAAGGTTCCTCTTGTAACTACTTTTTTCATTAAAATACCAAACCAAATCTCAATCTGATTTAGCCAAGAGCAATGTTTTGGAGTGTAATGGAAAACAACCTTGTGTTCATTATTCCAAAGATAATCTTCTCGTGTTTGCATAGACTTTAAAATACCTGATTTACCTTTTTCTCCTAAGTCTTGCTTATCACCAGAATATTTAGCAATCAAGCGTACTAAACTTTCTGATTTATGAGTATTGAGTTGATCTAACACAAAGTGATATTTTTTGTAATTTGGATACTTTTCTATAGTATGTTCAATAAAGTTTGAGAAATCTTCTTCTGTTCTAGTATCACCACAGATACCATAGGCTTCACCTGTTGTGACATTGAATCCTGCTATTAGTGTTTGTGTACCATGTCTCTTATATTCAAACTCTCTAGCACATGGTTTACCTGCTGACATAGGTTTGTCTTCTGCAATTCTCTCTAATGCTTGTACACCTGTCATCTCATCAGTACTTATCGTAAGTTCATCTTCTTTTGGCTGATATTGTGATAAACATCACATACATCATTAATTCGTTCATCTTTCTTCTCATCAGGTTTTTCATTTAGCCAATAGATACTTCGGTGTGGTTGTAATTTTTGCTTTTTAAAAAGTCGCCAACATGACTTTGGGATATAGTTTCAACAATTCCTTGTTTAATAATCTCTCTTGTTAATGTAGAATGACTCCAGTTTGTGAGAGGAACACCATGGTTCTCAGGTTTTTCACATGCTAATGCCATAATCTGGCACCATTGTTCTGGCGTAATTCCACTTGGTCTGCCTGAACGAGGGTTGTCTTGTAATCGTTCCAGATTGTCTTTAATGTCACTTCTCTCTATCCATCTCTTTGTCCATTTGGTAATATCACAACTACCTATCCCTAAAGTGCTAGCTATAGATGTATAGCTCTCTTTAGCATTATTAGTAAGAAGTATTATTTTTGCTCTTCTTGCTATATTTTGGGGAGTAGATTGTTTTTTAAGAAGTTTTTCTAGTGTCTCTTTTTGCTCTGGTTGCAGATTGATTTTATATTTTACTTGTCTCATATTTATCTATTCTAATAATGATTTTAACACTACTCAATTATTAAAATAGTGTCATTATCTCTTAAAAGCAAATATTAGTCCATTTTTGTTGAAGTTTATGGGAGTGGTACTAGGTTAGCGCGGATTATAGAAGTACTTGCTGTTTTATTTTATTAAAAGGATTATAAGTGCCTAGTTTAGGGGGTTTGTAAGTGGTGGGTCCTATGTGACTCGAACACATGACCACTCCGTTATGAGCGGAGGGCTCTAACCAACTGAGCTAAAGACCCACTCTTTGTAGGGCGCAATTATACTCGAAGATAGCTTATGTTTTTCTGATATTTGAAAAGTTATTTAGTATTTATCATCCACGAAGAAAAAACATCTAAATAATTCCAAAAAGATTGCAATGAAGTTTGGGTAATATTTTTATCTTTTAACTCTAAAATCAAGGGTTGGTACAGCTCTAACCATGTTTGTCTTGCATCTGCTGTAATTCTAAAAGGAGCATGACGTCCTACCATTTGAGGTGCTCCCCGATTTGTGTTAAAGTACTTTGGTCCACCGCATATTTGTATAAAGAAATCGCTCGAATGCTTTTTAGCATCTTCAAACTCAGTAGCATCTAGTGGAAATAGGTTTGATATTTCACTTACTTTGAGTTTATCGTAGTGATCACTTACTAATTTTCTTATGCCCTCTTCACCCATTTCTAGTAAAAATTCTGGAATTGGCTTTGTAACAGGTATACGAACACCAAACATCGCTTGTGTTATTTGTAAATTCATTTATATTTCCTTTGTTAATTTGATTGGTTTTATTTTAAATACAATGGCGTATAGTAGTGGAACAAAGATTAAGTTTAGCACAGTTGCCCACGCTATTCCAAAACCTAAAGATATAGCCATAGGCTGTAAGATAACCGCTTGACCTGAAGCAAAAAAGATTAAAGTGGACAAACCTAAAACAGTTGTAAGTGAAGTTAAGAGTATTGGTCGTAGTCTATGTTTAGCTTTTGCTATTAAGTCGTCTATATCTCTTGCCTTGGATATAAAAGTAACCATTATCAAACCATCATTAACAACAACACCCATAAGTCCAACTGTTCCAATAAGTCCAGGCATTGTAAGGTTTATCCCCATAAGTAAATTTCCGACAAATACGCCGAGTAAAACAAGCGGAATCGTACTAAGAACTATAAGCGGTTTCTTGATGGAATCAAATAACCAAACAAGTGTTATAAAGATTAAAAATATAGAAATAACACCCGATTCAAGCATCTCTCTTTTATTTTTATTGTTCTCTTTTTCTTCACCTTTTATATCTAAATGTATACCATCTTTTCTAAGCTTATCGAGTGCAGGCACTAATTTTTGCATTACCTCAGCCGATGTAGTTGATTCTTTTTCTAAAGAAGCAAATACACTTCTTATTCTCACGCCGTCTTCTTTTGTTAGGGCAACATAACCTTGAATCATAATAAAATCACAAATATCTTTGAGTGCAACAAATTGCTCAGAGTTAGGAACTTTCACTTCTACATTATTTATAGAGTCAATATCTTCATTTGCTCCACTTTCTATTTTTATACGGATAAGTCCACTGTCATTAAACATTTTTCCGTATTCACCTTTGAGGTAATACGAACGCAATTCACTTGAAATAAGTTCTTCATTAAAGCCCAGTTCTTGTCCATAGTCGTTGACACGAAGTTTCAACTCTTTTTCACCGATGTCTGCGTCATTGGCAATATTAAAAACACCATCTATGTTTTCAAATGCACTTTGGAGTTCATGAAGCCCTTTTATCGTCCTTGTCTCATCCTTAGAACTTAAACTTATTTCTATATCGTGTGCGACTATTCCCGCTCCGGGAACCTTAACAACAAGTTCTTCAAAAACCAATCCATTCTCATCTTCAAGTTCTCTAAATTTTTCTATATCTTTTTTAATTTTCTTGGCTATATCTTTAGAATCAATTTCTCTGATTCTGACACTCGCATCGTATTCAATAGAAAGCAGAGGACTTATATATGTGTCAAATATATTACTCGGAGCGCGCTCATGTAAATCTATAAATATATGAAATAAATTCTCACCCGTCTCAGCTCTATTTTTAGCATCTAGCTTAAAACCTATAACAGAAGTAACAGATGCCATGTCTTGCTTATCGAGTGTTTTTAGTAAAAGATTTTCTATTTGAGTTACTATTTTTTCTGTGTCTTCGAGTTCATTGTTGATATTTACTTTCCCATACACATATATCTGAGTATTATCAAACTCTGGAAAAAGCTGAAATTTTGAGTTTTTCATCAAAACCCCAGTTGTAAAAAGAATACTACTCACCATGACTATCAAAGATATCCATCGTCTTTTAAATACAATACTTAAAACCTTATTGTGCCAAGCATTGAGGTTTTTCCAAACTTTAGAAGTAAAACTATCTTCTTGAGATACCTTTAAAAACTCATACGCATGAAGCGGGAGAAAATAAAAAGCCTCAAAAAGAGATGAGAGTAATAAAACAGTAATCATAATAGGAATAATTTTTATAAATGTTCCCATCTCTCCTGTTAAAAGTAGCATCGGTAAAAAAGCAAAAACAGTTGTCAAAGTAGCGGTTAAAACTGCAGGAAACATTTCACTCGCACCCACTATTGCAGCTTCTCGTCTATCCATCCCCTCTTCTAGATGCCTGTATATATTTTCAGCAACAACTATAGCCTCATCGACCAGCATGCCTAAAGCGATTAAAGCTCCTAAGAGTGAAAGCATATTTAATGAGTTACCCATGATTTCACTCGCAATAAGACCTATCATAAAACTAACAGGAATCCCAATAGCAACAACAAAGGCGATGCCACGGTTAATAAAAATGAGCATTGCAAGAAAAACCAACATCAGACCAAACATAATGTTTGAGAAAACAATATTCAGGCGGTTTTTAATCCAAATAGAAGTATCTGTATAAATATTGTAATCTAAGTCAGAATATTTTGCAGTATTTTGCTTTAAAAGTTCTCGTATTTCTTTTACAAGCGCTATTGCATTTCCTGTTTTTGCCTTTGTTACATTTATAGATACATTTCTAACACCGTTGTAATGTGAAATTTCCGACTCATCGCTCAAAGTAAATGAAACATCAGCAATATTTCCAATTCGAACACGAATCCCACCAACACCGATGATAGTATCTTCAATAGCTTGCTTATTTTTTTCACCGTTGTATGTAGAAATGTAGAGATGGGCTCCCTTAGATTTTATAGTCCCTATTGGAAAAATTGAACTTATGTTTTTTAAAGCTGACACAACAAGAGAAGGCTCAAGTCCATAAGCTAGAATTTTCTTCTCATTCATCTTAATAACAAGTTCATCATCCGCATCTCCGCGAATAGAAATCTCACTTAAATCTTTAAACTGACTCAACTGACTTTTAAGCTCTTCAGCCCTTACTAAAAGTACATCCTTAGAAACATCTCCTGAGAGAGCGATAAGCACAAGAGGAAAAGGATGCTCTTTTATCTTTGCAATTGGTTCAGACATATCCGCAGGTAAATCTTTCCTGACATTTGCAAGTACATCTTTAACATCATTTAAAACCGCTATATTGTTTGAGCCATTTTTAATGTCTATACTCATTGAAAATGAACCATTTTTTATAGTTGACTTTACAACTTCAAGTTCATTTATATTTTGTAAATCATCTTCGATAGTCTTTACAACCATCTTATCGAGTACATCTGCTGATGTTCCAGCGTAAGAACCTGAGATACTAATCTTGTCCATTTGCATTGGTGGAAATATCTCTTTAGGAATATTTATATAGGCAAAAATAGAAAGAAGCAATATAAATGCTAAAAGTATATGGTTTAAAAGAGGTTTATCGATTGAAAATTCTAAAAAGCGTCTAAGCATGGAAATCCTAAAATAATGTGTCTAAAATCTGATTTTTAAACTTAATTCTTTCTACAGATGCACGAATGAGTCTGTTCTCTTCTTTGAGTGTATCGTATTCAGATTGAAGTCTTGAAATCTCTCTACTTTTAAAGTAAATCTGTTGTTGAATATAAATCTTTGGAAAAGCAAAAATCGATACTAAAATGAGAAGGAGCATTATATATAAATAAAACACAAAACTAAGTAACTTTTGAGGGTCAAGTACTTCACCTATTTCTTCTAAAAGCTCTCCTTTATCATCCATTAGACATCCATCTCAAAAACTCGCATCTTCGCACTTCTACTCCGTACATTTTCTTTTAACTCATCATCTTGTGCCATTATAGGTTTTTTTGAGATGATTTTACCTAAGGACTTATTATTTCCACATACACATCGCATCGCTTCACTCGGGCATATACATGATTTTTTCCACTCACTAAATGTTTGTTTTACGATTCTGTCTTCTAGCGAATGAAAAGAAATAATCGCTATTTTTGCATTTGCTAAACGGGCTTCTTCTAAACTTTTTAGAAGTGCTTTTAACTCACCAAGTTCATCATTTACTTCTATGCGTATTGCTTGCATAAGTAAGGTTGCTGGATGTATTTTTTTTCCATGAGGCATATCTGATTTAAGAGTATCGCTTAAAAATTTTGCTGAAGTAAACGGTCGGTTTTGTATTATTTTTAAAGCGATTTTTTTATAGTTTCTAAGTTCTCCGTATTTCAAAAGAATATATTCTAACTCTGATTGCGTATAATTATTTACAATATCACTCGCACTTAAGGGAGCATCTTTGTCCATACGCATATCAAGAGTTTCACTTTCATAAGAGAAACCTCTGTCTTTTTGGTCAAGCTGTAAAGAAGACACCCCTATATCTGCGAGTACACCTTTGATATCCGTAATATCAACTTCTTTTATAATCTCTTTAATTACCTGAGAGAAACGCCCTTTTCTTATGCTAACTCGCTCACCGAATTTTGCTAAACGCTCTGTCGAAAAGTCTATAGCAGTTTGGTCTTGGTCAATCGCAATAAGTTTCATCTTTGGGTAGGCTTCTAAAAGCATAGATGAATGCCCACCATAACCCATAGTACAATCTATAATAATCCCTTCATCGCAAGTGTCAAAAGCTTTTATAACTTCTCTATATAATACTGGAATATGAGGGATATTTTGCACAAAAAGCCTTAAGATAATTTATCTAGTGAATTATACATTAATTTTGTAAATTTTAATTCTTAATACTGTATTATTAATCATTAGAAATAAAAGGCTCCTTATGATTCAAGAATATTTATACGAAATGATTGCTTTAATAGTACTATTAACATCTATAGTTATCTATTTTCTTACTGTTAAGTTTCAACAAGAAGAGATGCAGGCTAGCTTTAATGAAACAAACACAATAAAAGTCCAAGATAAAACTGAAATATTAAAACAGGATTCAACAACTAAAGAAAATTTAGTAGAAACAGAAGATGAACCTTATATTTTAAGCGGTGAAGAAGAAGGTAGCTTCGGCAATATACCTCATAACCCTTTTAATGAAAAAGAAGTCCAAGCAAGAGTAAAAAAGACACATAGACAAAAAATAGATGTGCCAAAACATGGAAAAATCACAAAAAAACACTTCAGTGAATTTAACGGTGTTAAAATATTAGTAGCTGAAGATAATGTCATAAATCAAAAAGTAATTCGTGGTCTACTAGAGGGAAGTGGTATTGAAGTTACAATGGCAGATGATGGACAAATAGCACTCGATATACTTGAGCAAAATGATGACTTTAACCTTGTTCTCATGGATGCACATATGCCACGAGTTGATGGCTTTGAAGCAACACGAAGAATCCGTGCTAATCCAAAGTATGAACATATTGTTATAGTAGCACTGAGTGGAGATACTGCAGTTGATGACATCAAAAAAATGAGAAAGGCTGGAATGGCAGAGCATCTTGAAAAACCTCTTCGTATGAATGATTTTTACGACATTTTATATGCTTACACTAAAGAAGTTACAGAAACTGGTGATTTTGTTGAAGTGATTATGACAAAAGAACTTAACGGTGATCAAGGACTATCTGTTTGTGGAGGAGAGGATGAATTTTACAAAGATATTCTTCATGATTTTTTACAAAACTATGCTTCTTCTTCAAAGGAACTTACTGATTTACTCCAAAAAGACGACCTCGCTGGAGCAGATGAAATGCTCTTGGACTTTATCGGAATAACTGCCAATATTGGAGCCGATAACATTCGTCTTATTGCACTTGAACTCAAAGAAGCTATTAAAGATACACAAGAAAAAAGTTATAGCATTATTTTAGAAGAGTACAAGCAACACTTAGAGATACTTTTATACGATATACGAGAGTATATCAAGTGAGTTTCCAGCAGTACCTAAAAGCAGTAGGAACGGGTCCTAAGGGGAATAAAGACCTAAGCTTTGAGCAAAGCCAAGATATGATGGAACAAATTTTAGGTGGAGAACTTTTTCCCGAACAGATTTCTGCTTTTTTACTCGGATGGAGATTAAAACCTGAAACGATTGAAGAGTTTCAGGGAGCCTTAGCTGCTTGTGATGCCTTAGTTCAAAAATCATCTATTTCTAATTCCATTGAACTCGGATATCCTTTTGATGGAAAGGCAAAGAACCCTTATCTTTTTCCTCTTGTCTCACAAGTACTTGCATCTAGTGATTTAAACCTTGTTATTTTAGGAGATGACTTACAACCTGCTAAGTCTGGAGTTACTACAAAAGATATTTGTCAAAATATTGACTTACTAGAGAATATCAAGTATTTTGATAGAGCAAACTATTTGCCAGAGTTACACAAGCTAACAGAGTTAAGGAATCGTTTAGGTCTAAGGAGTGGACTCAATACTATAGAAAAACTTCCCAATGTCACACAAAGTGATTATGCAATAACAGGTGTACACCACAAACCTTATGTTAAAAAGTACATGGAAATTTTTTCAAGTAGATATAAAAGATTTGCACTTATTCAAGGAAATGAAGGTTCTCCTGAACTTTTTTCTAAGGGTACTTTATGGCTATCAACAAATAGAGATATTGAAGAACAGATTATCGACCCTGCTTATTATGGCATCTCAGTCAAGAAATCAACACAGATGCTTTCACTTGAAGACTCACTTGCCATGATTAAGAATCCAGATGCAGAGTTTTTAGCACTTGCAAAACTCAACGCAGCTCTATGGCTTTTCATAAGTGAAAAGTATTCAAGTATTGATGAGGCATATCAAAGCTTGCAAACATAGTCCTTTGCCTTTTCATCAAGCATTTTCATTCTCTCTTTCCCTTTAGGTATTGTTTTTCTTAAATCTTTCATTTCTTTAAGAAAACTATCTATTCCATCTGGAATTAAATCTGCGAGATACTTTTTAAAATGTTTGGCAAATGCGGGTGATGTTCCTGAAGTTGAAATGGCTACTGTTAACGAATCTTTTTTAATATACGAAGGAAAAATAAAATCACAAAATTCTACAGAATCAACAGAGTTGCATAAACACTTATAGTTTTTAGATTCCATAAATATATTTTCTTGAATCTCTAAAGAGTCAACAGCAACTATGACGATAGCAAAATCTTTAATATCTCCACTTTCATAAGCTCGTTTTTCAAAAGATAGATTTTCTAAGTCTATTCTTTTTAAAATTTCTTCTGAAAAATGGGTAGCAATAAGAAAAATATCATGCGTAAAATCTAAAAGTTTTTCAAGTTTTTCTAAGGCAATATTTCCACCACCAACGATAAGAATCTTTTTATTTTCTAGTTGTATAAATGCTGGGAAATATGCCATTTCTATCTACCTGACTTGACCTTTTCCATAGATTTTAAACTTATATGTAGTAAGTCCTTCTATCCCCATAGGTCCACGAGCGTGTAGTTTGTTTGTAGAGATGCCAACTTCTGCTCCAAAACCAAAGGCTCCACCATCTGTAAAACGCGTAGATGCATTTACGTAAACACAAGCTGCATCTATAGCATTTAAAAACTCTTCTGCTACGGATATATTTTCAGTTATTATAGCCTCAGAATGCCCTGAACCAAAACGAACGATATGTTCTATCGCTCCATTAACACCATCTACGACTTTAATGTTTAATATATTTGCTAAATATTCTGTGTCATAGTCTTCATCGCTGGCATGACGAGACTCGATGATAGCTTGCGTTTCAAGACAGGCTCTTAACTCAGTTCCATGTGCATCAAACTCTTTTTTTAGTTGTGGTAAGACCTCAGATGCTATTGCTCTGTCTACTAAGAGTGTCTCCATCGCATTACAAACACCTGGGCGTTGTACTTTTGCATTGATGGCAATTGCAACTGCATTATCAAGTTTGGCATCTTTATCTATGTAGGTATGGCACTGCCCTTTGTCATGTTTCACAACACTTACAGTTGCATTATCAGTTACATATTTTATAAGCCCTGCTCCACCACGAGGAATAATCAAGTCTACATACTTGTCCATCTTGATTAATTTTGCAACGCCTTCTCTTGAACTATCGGGGATTAAAGATATTAATGATGTTGGCAAGTCATTTTGCTCTAAAACATTTTGTAAAATTTTCGCGATTGCCTTGTTTGAGTTTTCGGCTTCTTTTCCACCTTTAAGTACACAAACATTTGAGCTTTTAAAACAAAGTGCTGCAGTGTCTGAAGTTACATTTGGGCGCGACTCATAAATGATGCCAATGACACCGATAGGAATACTAACTTTTTCTATTTTTAAGTCATCTTGGGTAACCCAACCATCAAGAACGCGTCCAACAGGCTCTTTTAAAGCGGCAATTTCTTCAATAGCAACAGCCATAGAATCTATACGCTTTTCATCTAAAAAAAAGTCTGTCCATCAAAGCAGAAGACAAGTCGTTCTTTTTACCATCATCCATATCTTTTGCATTTTCTTTTACTAAGCTTAGCCTATTATCTCTAAGCGCTTGTGCCATCTCTTTTAAGATTCTATTTTTTTCTTTGCCACTTAAAGTGTTTAAAACTCTACTTCCGCTTTTTGCTTTTTCTAAAAAACCTTCCATATTCTTTCCTTCTCTTCTTCGCTTACTTTATAATGGTATACTAGCATAAAAAAATTAAGGCACATGATGAAAACAATCACTTTTGTTGGAAATGGAAATATGGCACTTAGTATTGCTCATGGTTTAAAAAAGTACTTATAAACTAGAGATAGTAGGAAGAAGCTTAGAAAAAATAGATAAATTTGAAGCAGCACTTGGTGTAAATATAGAAAAACATTTACTTGATGATTACGACATGGATAACAAGACAGTTATACTCTGTGTTAAACCTGCTAATGTGGAAGAAATTTCTACACGATTAAGGGGCAAAGCAAAGGTTATTTATTCCGTTTTAGCTGGTACTTCTTTACAAAAAATAAAAGAGCATCTTAATCCACTTGCTGTGGTGAGAACTATGCCAAACTTAGCTGCAAGTGTAAACAAGTCCATGACTACACTCACCGGTGATATAAGTTATAAAGAAGAAGCTAAGGAGCTTTTAGGAGCGATTGGAGCTACTAGATGGTTATCAAGTGAAAAGGAGATAGACATAGCAACAGGTCTTGCTGGAAGTGGTCCTGCATATTTAGCGCTTATTGCTGAAGCATTGGCTGATGGCGCTGTAAAACAAGGTCTAAAAAGAGATGATGCTATGGCTATTATGCGTGGATTGTTTGATGGCTTTGGTACTTTGATTCAAGAAGTGCATCCAGCACTTTTAAAAGATGGAGTTATGAGTCCAGGGGGAACTACGGCTGCTGGTTACGCGGCACTTGAAGACGGAAATGTTAGAAGTTCTTGTATGAATGCAATCGAGAAAGCTTATACAAAAGCTACACAATTATAAGGAATTTACTATGAA
>JAUZSC010000026.1 GCA_030949825.1 Sulfurimonas sp. | reverse complement strand
TTTAATGTCACAATTATACACTTAATAAACATAAATTAAATATAAAAAATTAATTATTTAGAATTTAGGATAAAGCATCAATTGCTCGATTAACTCAGCAGTAGAGTGTTACCATGACATGGGCATAGTTCTTTTTTAAATTGCCTGATTAACTCAGTGGTAGAGTGATACCATGACATGGTATTGGTCGTTGAACCTCGAATCCAACATTAGGCACCATCCGAGATCCGGCCTTAGCAGACTCTCACAAAAATCAAAATACATACTTTCAAATCACTTTTTATTATACCTCAAGAAATATTCAAATTCTTTAAGAAATCAAATATTTAAGAGTTATACACTCGGAGTTATGCGCAACCAAACTTCATCGATGCAGTGTTATAATTTTACTATGAAAGAATATAAGGAACGACCTTAATATGAATGAAGAAGCAAAGGGCGCTATTATTAAATCTACTGACCGAATATTTACTAGAGAAATAAGATTTTTACCTTGTATATTAGGGCGAAAATGATGGGCTGACAAACAAGCAGAAAGCTCATTATATTACTTAGAATGGGAAAATATGATGAAAAACTAACTATATAACGAGATACGATTGAATTTCTTCAATGACCCGCCAACACTTTTAAACCTAGAAAAGATTTAAACAGAATGTGCAAAGAATTGATTAGTTTAAATTCCTCTCACTATCAATAAAAGAAACAAATGCAAAGAAGTGTTATAGATATAGTAGATGAAAATGAGAATATAAGGCGATTACAAAGATTAAAAGAATTAGAATATGTAGATATTATAGATAGTAAAGATGCTCAGGATATTATTTGTTAGCATTACAGAGAGAAGTCAAGCAAATTATAGAAAAAGAAGTAAGAAACGATTACCATTTTATAGGTGGTGGTAAAGGTGTGAAATGTAAGTTGTTCAAAGCAAAGCATTATCGAATGGATTAAAAACCAGTAATTAAGCATAATACAAATACAAAAAGGATAAATATGCAGAGAGATGACTTAAACGAATTTATAGAAGATTTTTATTAGACAATGAGATTGATGCTTGTAGCGAAGAGGTATCTGAAAGAGTATGGCATGATATAAATGAAGATGAAGAATATACATATTCTGAAATTCGGGCTATATTAAAAGAGGATATAGCACAATATGGGATAAATGGAAATGGATATATTCGCTAAATAAGAGCCTATATAACCCTTTTTATGAAGTAGTGATTTTATGAGTGATGAGACAGTTGTATAATTATCTTTCGCATACTCTTGAATAGCTACTTTTTCAGCTTGTGAGACACTTATCGTTATTTTGTGATAAGCCTTCTTGTAGTATCACGACCTTTTGTTGCTCTCGTGTAGGTTTGTTAAATTCTTCTAAAAGGTATCTATTATATTATCTTCTTTCATAAGTATCCTTTATGTAGGTAGTGAGAATAAGCATATCTTTGATTAATTTCTTATTCTTTTCATTGTATTTCAAGTCATAAAGCAATGATATATCAATATCTTTCATATACTTATCAAATGTTGGCTTGTAAGTATCAAAAAAATCAGTATCATCTCTTTCTTTGATAGCTTTCTTATGCTGTTTGCTTAAAAGCATTTTATCTATCGTGTAATATCGTAAATTCCTAAGTAAATCATAATTTGAGGTTTTTAAAGTTTTATCGTGATATACAAAATTATCTAAATAGAAATATCCATCGTTTAGGTTCTTATACATAGCAAATGAATATCTAATGTAAAAAAACTGTATGGCTTCTTGTGGTAGATGCTTCTAATATTAATTCTTCTGAAACATAAGTGTAATTCATTTCACGATTTGAGTCGTTATTGTCTAAGCGATTGAATACCACAAATATTTTTATTTTTGGAGCAATGCCATTTATATATTTCAAGGTAGCAATTGACCTCAAGAGGGTTTCATAAGAATTTTCAACTGGAACAATAATAACATCACTTATCTTTAACAACTGCTTGACATATGGGTAGTTAAAATCTGCACCTAAATCATACACACCAGCCTTAAAGTTTCGCTTATCCACTTTATAAACAGTAGAAGTATTCTTTAATAGACCATAATCAATACTTTTCAGTCCTCTTAGAAGCAAAGTAACTATGTAATGCTGTTTGATGCTCGTATATGTCTAAATCAAGTGTGTGAGCTATATTCCAAGTGAGAGTGCTACATCCTACACCATTTTTTAAATTCAATATACTTATTATAGGGCTTTGAGTCATTTTATATCTCTTTATATTGTAAGGTAATTCCTTATAATACTATTTTAGCCCTTGTTTTAGGCTTTTAGTAAATTCTTTTTACAAATATTGTATTAAATTGATATGTTTTTAGTCGAATTAACTAAAAAAGCTAAAAGTGTTTTTATTATAATTTTAAGTTTTTTTTAAGATTATTTAAAAATATATCATTTTGAGTATCGCAAAATAGGGGTTTATTTTTTTTAATTTTACTGCTTGTGAATATAGGGAACTTTGAAGTTGCTATTTTCACTTGATATAAACTTACAACATCAAAAACAAATGAGAGTTTGACTTTTGAAAAACACACACAAAGGTAAGAACATGACATTAGAAAAATACAACGAGATTAACAAGAAAACAATAGTGCATATGAATAATAAAGAAGCAATGATAACTTCTACACACAGATTTATAGATGACATTGAAAAAAGAGAGTTTATTGATATGTATATGTGGATGAAAAATACTAAAAAAGCTAAAAATACTGGTAACTAATCACCCTGTTTAAAGCTAAAAATAATTCAAAAATTCAGCTCAAAAATACCTCTTAAGAAAAGCCTATTTATAGGAATATATTTAAGTTTTTTACTGTTTTAAGCAGGACATATTTTTGTTCCTTTAAAAATGTTATTTAAGGTTTTAATCGCTATAATGGGAATGAGATAAATGGTTATCTCCGATTTGAAATTTTCAAAAAAAACTCAACAAATTAAATTTCTTAGATATAATACCTTAAACAAGAATGAGGATTTATAATTGCCTACTTTACTAAATAAAAATGGTTTTAAATTTTTCTTTTATGCTAATGAGCATGAACCAAAACATATACATGTTATGAAAAGTGACGGTTTTGCTAAAGTTGAATTAGAAAATTTAAAAGTAGTTCAAAACTACCTAAAACCTAAAGATTTAAAGTTAGCACTTGAAATCATCAAAGAAAATCAAAAGTGAATTTACAAGGATTTGGAATGAATGGTTTAATTAAAGGCAAAGAAGTTCATTTTGACGATGAATACTTACATGTAAAACTTGAAGATGGTAGAATTATTTCAACACCTATAGAATGGTATGAGCCATTAAAACAAGCTTCAATCTCAGAGTTAAAAATTATAAACTTAATTTGCATGAATACTGGTATTGAATGGGAATCAATAGATTATCATTTAAAGATAGAAAGCATGCTAGAACTTTCACTAAAAAATGTTGCTTAAGAGATAACAAAAACGAGGAGCCAATAATTTACTCTAGCGAGTAAATCATGGCTCACTGACTGCTCGTTATGAGTAATAAATAGAAATAACTAAGGATTATAATGACAAGTAGTTTAACACTTAAATCAAGTGCTGAAACATGGTACCCAAATAGTATTGACATATTAAAAGAACAGTAACTAATCACCCTATCAAATCCCTATAATGGGGACTCATGATTTTTCTAAAATAATCCTGAAGATAATAGCATCCCTTAAAATAGGGATTTGAATAATTTTTAAAATATTTTTCTTAATATTAACTGAATCCTTAAATCACCTAAAATAGGGCTTTAAAATGAATTTAGATAGGGTGATTGGTTGCAAAGACACATATATCACTTCCGTTTATAGTTCCGGAATACACCTTATTTTTCAACACAAGATATATATCACCAACTAAAAGTAATATTGCATATTCTCTTCAATATATAGAATTTCTATGCAGGGTTATTGAGGATATAAACTTATCAAGTGTATTGTTTAAACAAAATATAAAGTCTATAGTTGTCTATAGAAGCTTCAATAATAGAGTCAATTTTGCATCTATCTTGTTATTAGTAAAGGTTATGGAAAAACTACAAACTTAAAAATCTGTAAACAAATATGATTCAAAAGAGGACCATGTTTAATAACAATAAAGTAACTAATCACCCTATCAAATCCCTATAATAGGGACTCATAATTTTGCTAAAATAATCCTGCAGATAATAGCATCCCTTAAAATAGGGATTTGAATAATTTTAAAATATTTTTCTTAATATTAACTGAATCCTTAAATCACCTAAAATAGGGCTTTAAAATGAATTTAGATAGGGTGATTAGTTACCAATCGCTCATCAAAATCACAAAAACATTAACGAGTCCAATTACAGGAGAAATTAGAAGTTCAACTCAGTACTTAATGGCTAATTTCAAAGCAACAGTACAAGAGTTCCATGAGAAGACACTGCAACATTGGAGGTTGGAAACATACCACTACCACTTAGACATGCTTACAGAGAGGATGACCATATAGCATGTGCGAACCTTTCTCTATCTCTATATTAAGAAGCTTTGCTATTAATCTTTATCAGTTATTTCTCAATGAAAATAAAGGCAAAAAGTACTTCCTAGTGGTAAAACAACTATGGCTGAAATTAAAAGAAACTCTCAACATAGGGATGATTTTACAGCTGATTTATTTGAACAGGAGGATTGCACGCTTAAGATTGGTTTTATATTTCGTGGGATTTACCTATTCTAGCTTGCATAGTTTAGGAATTATAAGTGAGGTTCTTGCCACTTTTTACTCCCTCTAAATTTTCTTTTATACTTTTTTTATTGTATTTGCTATTAACATTCTTATAGCTATCTTTTTTTCTCATGAGTGCCTTTTTTGCGGGACTTGGATATTTGCTTGATCCTCTCTTTGCTAGTGTTGGTTATGAAGTGCTTAATGCCCCTGCACTAAAAGAGCTGTAAACTTCGGAAAACTCAAATCCCATTCCTAATTCCAGCATAAGCCTGCATCTCCCTAAACATCTCATCGGAGATATTGTTCTCTTTTTTAAAATTATCAAGATGCCAAGCTGTTAAAATTACTTTTAAACCTTCTAAAAAGAATCGTCTACTTATTACCCCTTTATTCTTTGCTAAGTTACATATCATCTGTACAGTTTCATCTTCTATCAGAGTTGATTGAATTTCATAGAAGTATCCACCTACAAAGTAGCATATAGAGATAATGTTTTTGATTGATTCCCAATCTCTTACTTGGTACTCTTCCCAACCTAATACATCTTTTAAAAATTTAAATACACCCTCTATTTTACTACGGTGCAGATAAATATGATAAATCTCTTTTGCTTGGAGATAAGATGTTATCTTAAGTGTGCTTATTAGGAGCATAGGTTCTTTGTATATGGGCTTAGCATCTCTATTGATAAGAGTTATTCGCACAGTTGAATACTCTTTCTTATTGAGAGTGATTATATCCCATTCTATATGACATTTCACCTGTTGATAATATCGTCCTTTTATAGTTAGCTTATCAATTAGATAGACTTTTTCATTTGCAAACTTACTATCAATAAGTTTCACTTTTACTTTTACGAGAAGTTTTTGGATTAATTTTTGTTTGTTCTGAGTTTCTTGACTTTTTTAGCTCTTACTACTGCATCATCTCCTAGTGTCTCTTTAATAAACTCTAAGTACTCAACACTATCACACCCTCTATCGTGCACATGGCATATTGATAGTTCTGGATTCTCTTTTTTAAGGGCTTCACTCTGTTGTTGTAGATGCTTATGAAGTAAAGTACTCATCGTATGGTAAGTCTCTTCTTCTATCAGTTTATCTATCTCTTGTACTCTCTGTGTATTTTTAATTTTACCATCGTTGTAAGCCTTAAGCTCCTTCTTTGTAATAAACGAAGGCTCTTTATTGCTTTGTACACTTATATTAGAAAGAGTAAGTTCTCTCTTGTTCTCATCCAACATTACACTACCCAATGTTGTAAAGCCATTAATAATATTACCATTCAAGTCTCTGACTTTACCTAGGTTTTCAAGCATTTTAGAGTAAGGTTTCCTACTATCACAGTGGTCACTAAAGATATAAATGCGCTTGTTCGAACCGAGTTTCTCTACACTGTTATCTATAAGTGCTTTTGAAATCTTTTCATTATCTAGTACACTATTTAATCTCCCATCTATCAATGTCTTACTCCTATCAAACTCTCTTTTATTGCTACTTAATGTCCATAATCTTATTGTTTTATGCTCTACAATTTTTTTAAAAGATTCTCTGTTTTTTCAACTACTCTTTTGTCATTAAAGCACCCTGTAACTTTTGAAGCATATTCATTCAGTGTCATCATTCATTCATCCATTATTTATTTGCCTATTTTAAGCAAATATTATTCCTCTCTTGAGTTTTCCGAAGTTTACAGTAGATAGATTATAGATAAAACAAGAGTGTATGAGAAACTTTGAAGATATAGATTCTATTGGATTAGATGAAACCAGCAGAGCTAAAGGGCATGAGTATATTACACTGTTTGTGGATCTTAAAAAAAGAAGAACTATTTATATAACTGAAGGTAAGGATAACACTACTGTAAAGCGATTCGCAGAGGATTTCAAAGAGCATAATGGAGATGTCGATAACATTAAAAATATAAGCTGTGATATGTCTCCTGCATTTATAAAACATACCTTTCTACACAAATACTAAAAGTGGAATAAAGATTGCATAGTCCTTGATAAAACTAGGATTTTGAGATGGAAGAGCGTTTAAAAAAAAGACATGAGCAGATGGTTAAAAGCTATATGAGTTCTAAACAAAGTGCTACAAATGGATTAAAACTTCTTTTGAATAATCAGGAGTCATTTTCACAAGTACAGGCAAGCATGGAGATTCTTAAATAATGAGAATGTTTCAACAAATGCACTTTTGAACCAATATTTGATACTTTAAAAATCGAGATAGAAAAACAATGTAGTAGATTTGTATTAGCGATGACGGATTGGTCACATGCAGATTATAAACACCATACTTCAAAAAAAGAACTTATCTCAGAGAATAGAAAAACAGGAGTTAAAAAAGGCTTAGACCTGCAAACAACATTAGCAGTAAGTGACACTACAGGAGAGCCAATAGCTCCTATTGCACACAATCTAAAAAGTGATACAAAATTCTACTCAACCTATAACAATAATATAAAATTAGGAACCACCCATTTAGAGGAGCTAGTACAAAGAGCGAAATGGATAAGTAATAATTTACAAACAAGCAAAAAGATAGTGCATATAGTAGATAGAGAATCTGATAGTGTTGCCTTTATGAGAGACTTACACGAACTCAATGAACTTTTCCTACTAAGAGTTAAAAATAATTCTAAAGTCTATTATCCCAAAGAAGAAATTGACATAAAACAATCAGATTTGGCAAATAAACTTCCCTTAGGTAAAGAAGTTAAGAGTATAAAGTATAAAAATAAAAAAGTAAAAATATATGTCAACGAGTGTGCTATCGAGGTAAGAAGAGATGCTACTAAGTTTATTGTTAGTAGTGATGGGAAAGGAAAACTTCAAAAAACTCAAGGAGAACCAATAAAAGAAAGGTTCATCGTAGAGAGACTGGTTGATGAAAACAACAATGTAGTGGCTCAGTGGCTCCTAGTGACAAATATTTTAGATACAAGTGTCACAAAAGAGATCCTTGCAACTTGGTATTATTATAGATGGAAGATAGAGAGTTATTTCAAACTCCTTAAATCTTCAGGGTTCAATATGGAAGAATGGCAACAAAAAGAGAACCTATAGCTTTATTTAGAAGGCTTCTTGTCGTTTCATATGCTTGTGTACTTGTTTGGAAAATCGCTAATGATAATTCTAAAAATGGAGCGAAAATTAGAGAATTCTTAGTACTTCTAAGTGGTAGACTTATTGAGAGAGGCAAGGAGTTTACACATCCTGCATTATTAGCTGGTCTTGAAAATTATATTCAAATATTAGATTTACTCAGCATGTTTAGTAAAGAAGAGTTATTGGATATGAAGCAGGAATTAGTTAATATTATGGGAATTAATATTTAGGTTTTAGTTGTGTAGAAAGATATGATTTGATTAGGCTTTGCAGCTACTAAAGGTGTGGGCTTACTCTTAGTAGCTACTTTTTGTTTATGTCTATGTGTTAGTTGATTATGCTCTTTGAGTACTCTATAGAATGTTGACTCTGATGCAATATAAATCCCCTTATCAGCAAGCTTTGGAACTATTTGATGCGAAGAGAGGTTCTTATACTCTTCATTGTTAGCAACACTTATGAGATATTCTCTCTCCTTTTGAGAAAGTTTGTTAGCTGGTGCGAAGTCTGTTCGCTGGGTTCGCTTATCTTGCTCACTGGCTTGCCATCTTTTTAATGTTCTTGTACTACATCCTATAATAGGTGCTATCTTGTACATAGGTGCACCATCTATATGTGCTTGTGTGACTAAATTCAATATATCTTTTCGCACTATTGAATCTGTCATTCTCCCTCGTCCTCCAACAGTGCTTGAAACTTTTTTTGCAATACTAAGAGTGTGGCTGTCTCTGCTAAAGCCTTCTCCTTTCGTCGTAACTCTTTAGCTAAGGATTTACTCTTACTTCTCTCTTCTTCTAGGGCTACCTTAGCAGTAGAGTCTTCAGGTTTATGAGCTTTAAGGAAGTCCTTTTTCCCACTCTTGGAGTTGATGTTTAAATAGACCTTTCTCTCTGCAGTAAGCATTGAGTGCTTCATCATTCATGCTGTAGCTCTCTTTAGGATTTGGAGCTTATTAGCAAGTGTTAGAACACCATCTGTTACTCTGCTATTGCTTGTATTTTTTACCCAGGTATACAGAGTAGCTTTTGGAATATTTAACTCTTTTGCTATCGTTCCCATACTTTGAGTGTCTCTCATCTGTAATACTTTTTTTACTGCTTTTTCTTTGAATGCTTTACTGTATTTCATTGTCTTGATCCTTGATAAGATTTTATATCATAAGTTTCGGACAACTATCCTGACACAGGGGATCTTTGCCTGCACTTGTGAAAATGACTCTGATTATTCAAAAGAAGTTTTAATCCATTTGTAGCACTTTGTTTAGAACTCATTAGCTTTTAACCATCAGCTCATAGTCATTTTTTTTTAAACGCTCTTCCATCTCAAAATCTAGTTTTTATCAAGGACTATGCAATCTTTATGCCACTTTTATAGTATTTGTGTAGAAAGCTATGTTTATAAAAGGGTGTTAAAGAGAACCTGCCAAAAGCAGAGATAACATTTGATAAATTTCATATTATTAAGATTTTAAATGAAGCAGTTGATAGTGTTAGAAAATACGAAGTAAAGACAAATAATCTATTAAAAGGAACAAAGTATATTTGGCTTAAAAACCCCAATAATTTAACACTAAAGCAGAAAGAAACATTAGACTCACTTACTATGTCAAATATGAATATTAAAACAATGAGAGCATATAACATTAGGCAAGCATTTCAAGATATTTATCAAGCTACCTCACAAGAGGAGTTTCTTACCTATTTAAACAAATGGTATTACTGGGCTACTCACTCTCAACTTGAGCCTATGGTTAATGCGACTAAAACCGTAAAGAGACATTGGGATGGTATTGTAAAATGGTATGAAAGTAAAATAAATAATGGAATTTTAGAAGGATTAAACTCTGTTATTCAAGCGACTAAATCTAAGGCTAGAGGATATAAGACATTTAAGAACTATAAGATAATCGTATATCTGTTAACTGGAAAACTTGACTTCAATTTGGTTAATAGTAAATTTAGGAAAATTTAGGTGCTTTGTTACCCACACTTTTTTAGAAGGAACCATAAAATCACTGTTCTCTTAGAAAAGCACCTATTATAGGTATTGATGAAAGCAGGATGTAAGGTAAATGGCTTTAAACATTGGCATTGGACTTTTTCAGGATGAGAGTAATACTTTGATAGTTGCAGATAAATCAAGAGGCACAAAAGTCATCACTAATACTTTTATAAACGGTTTTAAAAATGCTTGTGTTGTTCATGATAACTATTCATCTTATATAGTTCACTTGAGTGTAAGAGTGAACAGTTATGTTTAGCTCATAAGATGAGAGATTTAAACTATGCCATAGAGTGTGACAAGACTAAGCTAATGAAAGATATTAAAGTGTTGCTCAAAGAAGCTATCAGAGATGACAAAGAGAAGTTAAACATCTACTCAAAGAGTCAGTGGTAAATCAAAACTAAGCTAGGAACACATATTGCTTGAGTTTCATAAAAAACTTAAATGAGCGAAATATGACACAATTACTAGATAAATTTAGAGAATTACCTGACTATAGAAAGTGCAAACAACTGAAGTATACTACCCCAAGAAAATCAAACAACATTTTCTAAATCATTATTCTAAAAGAGCTAAAATAACAATAGAAAATGAGAGGGGTAATATCATGAGCAGAAAAAAGAACAGTTTATACAGCGGAGTATAAAACAAGATTGGTTTTAGAAGTTTTAAAAGAAGAAAAAACCTTAGCAGAAATAGCAAGTGCAAATAAAATAACACCCCTAAATCTACAGAATTGGAAGAAGATATTTCTTGCAAATGCAGAGCTTGCGATGGAACCTAGTAAGGCTATCAAAGAGTATAAAGAAGCTAATGCAAAGTTAGTAATTGAAGTGGGTGAATATGCTAAAAAAGTAGGACAATTAACCATAGAAAAGGACTGGCTTGTGGAAAAGCTAAAGGACTTGGGTTTATCTAAAAAACTAGAAATGGTTGATGAGTCTAAGTCTAAAGTAATGTCAGTGGTGAAACAGTGTGAACTACTACATCTAAGCAGAAGTAATATTTATTATGCACCAGTAGTAAACGAGCATAAACTAGCTATCAAAGAGGAAATTAAAGCCATCTTTGAGGAGATACCAATATATGGAGCCAAAAAAGTGCATTGTCAGCTCAAAGAGAATGGCTTTAATGTTAGTCTGAACACCGTAACATCTTATCGCAAAGAGTTAGGCTTACGAGCTATTCTAGCTGTTAGAGAGCCCACCTGCCTTACTCAACCCAACATTGCACATCCTAAGCATTCTTATAAACTCAGAGGCTTGGATATTGTGAGAGCTAATCAAGTGTGGAGTACAGATATTACCTACATAAAGATAGCTGGTGGTATGGTTTACTTAGCTGCTGTTATTGATTGGTATTCCAAGGCAGTACTTAGTTGGCGAATCTCTAACACTATGGATACAGCTCTGGTTATGGATGTCCTTGATGAAGCACTTCTGAAGTATGGAAAACCAGAGATATTTAACACTGATCAAGGGAGTCAATATACTAGCTATGTTCATACACAAAAGCTTAAAGATAATGGCATCATAATCTCAATGGATGGAGTTGGCAGAGCAACAGATAATATAGCAATTGAGAGGTTCTGGCGAAGTGCTAAAGTAGAGAGAATTTACTTGAACCAATATAACACAATTAAAGAGCTAAAAGAAGATGTAGCAGACTATATGCAATTTTACAATTACAGGAGATTTCATGAAACACTTGATTATAAAAAACCGATGAATGTTTACTTTGAGAGTTTGAAAATTAACAAGGAAATTTTTAACACTCAGGAGAAAAGTGTAGCCTAAGGTTACACACTAGGATGGAATAAGGATTTTGGAAAAGTTGTCTTGACTAATTGGGGTGGTATAA
>JAUZSC010000025.1 GCA_030949825.1 Sulfurimonas sp. | reverse complement strand
CTAGTTAGCAATGAAGTTTAGTAAAAGTAGCGAATAGAAGCAAAGCCGTAAGGTTTAGCTTCTTGGATAGCTCCTATTTGTGTTTCGTTTATAATCCCTCCAAGTGCAAAAATCTTAATACTTCTTGTTTTCATAAGTTCTTTTAAGTCCTCAATCCCTTTTGCTTCTCCCTTGTTTGGTGAGAAAAATACAGGGCTATATGTCACAGCATCTGCACCTAAAGCTTGAGCTTTAAGCACCTCTTTATGCGTATGGGTACTTACTATCACTTCAAGCTTTAAACTTTTGGCATATTCTATCTTATCAAATTGTTGCGAAGTAAGATGAACTCCACTAGCATCTAATGCTTTTGCTAGGTCGATATTCTGATGCAAGAAGCTTTTTGTATCCCCTACATCTTTACAAATACAGACAAATTCTTCTGCTAAATAAGCATAATTTTCATTTGTTTTATCTCGATAAAGTGCGTATTTTGGCTTGTGTTTTGCAAGCTGATTTCCTAAAACACTTCTAAATCCATCTTTTGTATTTGGATAAAAATCTGGTGAAGTTATAAGGTATTTTTTAAGCATCTAAAATCTCTCATGTTTTTTTTTACAATTATACTTAAGGGAAACTCTAAAAACCCTTATATCCTCAGGGTTTTTAGAGTTTCCCTTTAGTTTTTTGGCATTTTTAACGATATACTAAGCAATGATAAATATTTCAAGCGCATCAAACCTAGGTATAATCGTTCCAAGTAAAAACAAGGCACTTGCACAGGTACTTTCCAATGCCACAGATGCCCAGCTTGAAACACTCACTCAAAGCAAAGATTTAAAATCTGTAATGAATACTATTTTAAAACAAAGTGCAGATGCTACGAGTACAAACAAAGAACTTTTGTCGCTTGTTAAAAATAACCCTACTCTGAAAAATCTTGGTGATGTGTCTACAACTATAAAAGATTTACTTAGCTCTTTAAAATCAGATGCAAGCCAACAATCGCCTATAGAAAAGACACTCAAAACATTTTTAATAGATATAAAAGATTTAAAAAATGCAGAGTTTAAACAAAAACTTGAAAACTCTGGTGTATTTTTAGAATCTAAACTCAAGCAAGTTCAAAATCCACAAATAGAGTTAAAAAATACGCTTATTTCACTTGTAAAAAATTTACAAGCACATCCATCTCCGCAAAATACGATTATAGCAAATGAGGCAAAAGTACTGCTAAACACTGAAGTGTTAAAGGCAGCACAAGTAACTGACATAGAAAAGAACATACAAACAAATCCAAAGACATTAGAAAAACTTTCTCTTGCTCTTGAGTCTCTTGTGGTCAAACTTAAGTCTTCACTCAAATCGACTGACACGATTCATAATCCTACTTTAACGAAATCACTTGAAAAACTTGAGCATCTCTTTGATTCAAAAATGTTAAAACCTGAGAATTTTAATCTTTCAAATATAAAAGAATCACTCCAAGAAATTTCTCTACATATAAACAAAAGTTTTACAATGGAATCCAAGGGAATTTTAGATAGCTTAGAAAAAATATTTACAGCACTTAAAAATGTAGAACAAACAACGACAACTTCCAAGGCAGCAATTGCACAACTCATAGAAAAGAATGTCACCCAAGATATTACTAAACTTAATGAGCGAATAAACTTAGTGATTTTAAAGGCTGATCCACTTTTTTCAAAAGACACTGCACTCCTTTTGCATAAACTAGAATCATTAAATACACCTCAAACACTCCATACGCAAAATAATGTAAAAGAAATCATTGCTGGGGACTTAAAAGCTGTACTTCTCCAAGCAGGTGAAGAAATTGCTAAATCAAACCATCCAAATCAAAATGATGTACTCAAAAATATAGAAAAACTTTCACTTCAAATAGACAACTACCAACTTCTTTCACATCTCTCAAACGGAAACTCACTTTTTCTACCCTTTGCATGGGATATGCTTGAAGATGGAAATATTCAAATGAAAAAAGATGATGATGAAAAGTTTTATTGCGATATTCATCTTCAGCTAAAAGAATACGGTGAAGTAAATCTTAAACTGACGCTTTATGATAAAAATCAGCTCAATCTGCACATATATTCTGCAAATGAAGACTTTAAAGGACTCATACAAGATGCTATACCTTCGCTTCGTTCTGGGCTTATTGATGAACAAATCACTCCAAGAGAGATAAGAATCTTTGACTTAAAAACAAAGCTCAACACATCGCCTTATTCAAATACAGATGAACAAATACATATGGGATTTGAGGTAAAAGGATGAATGAAAGTAGTAAACTAAAGGCAGCTGCACTTAGATACGATAAGACTCAAGAGAACGCACCTCGACTTGTGGCAAAAGGTGAAGGAAAAACGGCTGAAAACATTATTAAAATTGCACAGTTACATGATTTACCCATTCAAAAAGATGAAGACTTAATGGAACTACTCTCCAATGTAGAGATAGATAAAGAAGTTCCAGATGCACTTTATAAGGCTGTCGCTGAAGTATTTAGCTTTATTTATAAGACAACAAAGAAAAAATAGCTACAATAAGGCTTAAGGTTAAGCCTTATATTTTCTAAAATATATTATGGAGCTAAAAAATAATGGATAAAAACTTCAACTATTCTAATTTAAAATTAGGAATTATTGGCGGGGGACAATTAGGAAAAATCATGTCTCAAAAAGCTAAAAAAATGGGATTTCATGTAACCATTTTAGATCCTACTTTTAACTGTCCTGCTGCGCAAGTTTCAGATAAACATATCATAGGGGATTTTCATGATAGTAAAAAACTTGAGCAACTCGTTCAAGAATCAGATGTAACTACTTTTGAATTAGAACATGTTGATACTACTGTTTTAAAAGAACTTTACGACAATGGACATAACATCCATCCATCTCCATATGTAATAGAATTGATTCAAAATAAGTATGAACAAAAAAAGCTTCTTGATAAAAAAGGAATTCCAATTCCTGCTTATAAAAATGTCAAAAAAGATGAAGATTTATCTGCATTTGGGTTTCCTGTAATTCAAAAAGTAAAATTGGGTGGCTATGATGGAAAAGGTGTGCAAATACTTAGAATCGAGGCTGATTTAGATAAGGCACTTCCAACTGAGTCATTTATAGAAGAGCTTGTTGATATTGACAAAGAACTCGCCATTATCGTTGCAAGAAATATCGAGGGTGAAATCAAATGTTATCCCGTTGTTGAAATGCTTTTTGATGAGCGAATAAATATTTGTGATATTGTTTTAGCACCTGCAAATATTTCTAAAGAGATTGAAAAAAAATCTATTGAAATTGCCATTGCATCTGTAAAAGCGCTTGAAGGTGTTGGTATATTTGGTGTTGAATTGTTTTTAACTTCGCAAGGTGAAATTTTAGTAAATGAAATCGCCCCAAGACCTCATAATTCTGGGCATTATACAGTTGAAGCATGTGCAACCTCACAGTTTGAACAAATGATACGAGCCGTAACTAACTTACCATTAGGTTCTACAAAATTAATCTCTCCTGCTGTTATGATAAATGTACTTGGTGAAGAGGGCTATGAAGGAGAACCATTTATTCATGGCATCCATGATACGCTTGAAATTCCTGAACTCTCTTTTCACTTTTATGGAAAAACTTTTACAAAACCATTTAGAAAGATGGGGCATATTACAGTACTCGATGATGACATAAATAAAGCCTTAGAAAAAGCGATGAAGGCAAAAGATATTTTAAAAATAAAAGGAAGTAAAAAGATATGAGTAAAGCACTAGTTGGAATTATTATGGGAAGTGACTCAGACTTAGGAGTTATGAGCGCGGCTATAGAAATATGTGAAACTTTTGGAATTGAAGTTGAAGTTGATATTGTATCTGCACATAGAACACCTCAAAAATTAGTTGAGTATGCTAAAAGTGCTCAGCAAAGAGGCTTAAAAGTTATAATCGCTGGCGCTGGCGGTGCTGCACATTTACCTGGTATGGTTGCATCTCTGAGTGTATTACCCGTTATCGGTGTTCCTGTTAGAACTGCTGCACTCGATGGTATGGATTCATTACTTTCTATTGTTCAGATGCCAGGCGGTGTTCCTGTTGCAACAGTTGCTATAAATGGTGCGAAAAATGCTGGAATTTTAGCAGCTCAAATCATTGCTACGAGTGATGCAAATTTACAAAAAAAAGGTTTCTCTATACAAAGAAGAAATGAGAAAAGAAGTTGAAAATAAAGTTGAAAAGTTAAAAAAAACTTGGATATAAAGACTACTTAAAACAAATGTAAGCGAAGCTAAAAAGCTTCTCTTCTATAACTTTGCTAAAATAGATAAGATATAGTCTTTTGACAAGACAGTCACAATAGTAGCTACTATTAGCCATTGGAGTCTATCAAACTTAGAGTCTACTTTATCTATCTTTTTGTCTAGTTTCTCTATATCTGCTTTTAAAGATATTTCTACTTTATCTATCTTTTTGTCTAGCTTATCTATGTCTGCTTTCACTTCTTCGCGTGTTGCCATGTGTTGGGCATTGTGTAGCATTAGTTTTATAAGGTCTGCTTGGGTGAGTTTATCATCTAAGAGTTCAGTTTTTAAATCTACCATTATCATACCTTTTTTTATATTATATCCTAAGTGGGCTTAAGTTGTATTGACTTGGGACTCACAAGCGAAGCTAAAAAGCTTCTCTTATCTACTCATTACTATCATAAGTTTTACCATTTCTCGGCATAATCCACATTACAGCAAATGCCATCATGTAACCAAATCCACCAATAATTGTAAACCATGCGAAACCTGGATAAATTGAAGTTACCCACCATGATGAAATATCTATAATGATAAATCCAAAAGGAATAGCCATTATGATAGCTTTAAATATCTTATTTATACCCACTGCCAAAGATAAATGCGATTCCAAAAAGGTGAATATGCGATACTCTTATTAAAGAATCAACAGATGCACCCATATCTGTTTTTGCTACCTCGGCTGTAGTGGAAATAATAAGCTCGGTCTATAAAGATTATAATCTTCCTCTCATTTTAGGCGGAGGAGTATTTCAAAATAGAATAATTTTAGAACTTGTATAGAAAAAATTTCAAAGGCAATCATAGGAAATAAGTTTCCTCCAAATGATGGAGGAATGACATTAGGACAAATTGCATCAGATATATATTAATTAATTAACTTGTCGTAATTAGAATGATTTCCTATCCAAAACCTCCAAAACCAAAGTAGACCATCTTTAACTTCTACTGCTAATGTTCTATAGTAGATTCCTACTCTTGCCGAATAATATTTATTTATTTTTTTAAAGTGAAGGGACAGATGTTGTCGATTTTCTTTAAGTAGTTCAAAATTTTTATCTGCTAGGTCTTGTGTATTTTTTGGTAAAGCATCATAAGCCATCCAAAATGAAGGAGCAGTATAATATGTCATAGAGCTTTATATTTTCCACTTTTAAAATCATTTAGCGCAGAGTTTGCTAAATCATCTAAATTTCCATTAGTAACATCAGCTTCAATTTGAGTATCCCATTTCATAGAATCAAAATCTTGAAACCATTCTCTAAGTACTATAAAGTCATCTTCGGGTAGCTTTTGTATTTCTTCTTCTATTGTTAACAATGAACTCATATCAAATCTCCTCTATTAAATTATAGTCTCATTATAGCTAAACTTATTTTTTACTCGAGTAAAAAAATCCAAATTTAATTTCTCAGGTTTAGCATGCGTTCCGTCACAGTATGGAGGTCCTTGTGACTTTTTACATTGATATAGCATCTACCCTATAGATAAACCTTTTTTACTACGACATAGACAAGCTTACATTAGAACTCATAGAATTATGCGAAGACTATGGCGCTGCATACGATGGATGGGAAACAAGTTTAGTGAAAATTTAAGCTAGCTTATAGTAATATATATTACGGTAAAACATATTACTATAAGTGAAAATGAAATGAAATTTTATAACAGAGAAAAAGAATTAAAGAAATTAAGAGATATACAAAAATTATCACAAATAACTTCGAAAATGACGGTTATAGTTGGACGAAGAAGAATTGGAAAAACAAAATTAATTCAAGAAGCATATAAGGAAAAAGTTTACTTATTTGTTTCAAAGAAAAATGAAGCACTCCTTTGTGAAGAGTTTATCTCCATCATTCAAAGAAGCCTTGAAATAAAAATATTTGGTCAAATAAGTAAATTTAAAGACTTGTTTGAATACCTCATGGAATTAGCAAAATCAAAACCATTTACGCTTGTAATAGATGAATTTCAAGAGTTCTTACAAATAAATTCTAGTATATATTCGGATATGCAAAATATTTGGGACAACTACAAAGATAAGACTAAAATGAACCTTCTCCTAAGTGGATCAATATACTCCCTTATGAAAAAGATATTTGAAGATAAAAAAGAACCTCTCTTTGGGCGGGCAGATAATAAAATACATTTAAAAGCATTTACGGTAGGCACTATTAAAGAGATACTCCAAGAAAATTATCCTCAGTTTACACATGATGATTTACTCTCATTTTACATACTTACTGGTGGCATAGCAAAATATGTTGAAATACTTGTTGACAACAAAGCTTACACACTAGAAAAACAACTTTCTCTTATTTTTGATGAGTATTCTCTCTTTTTAGAAGAAGGAAAAAATCTTCTTATTGAAGAGTTTGGAAAAGAGTACACCACCTACTTTTCTATTCTCTCTCTTATAGCATCTTCTAAAACAGCTCGAGTAGAAATAGAAAGTATTTTAGGTAAAAATATTGGTGGTTATTTAGATAGACTTGAAAATGAATATACAATCATTAAAAAAGTAAAACCTATATTTTCTAAACTTGGATCTAGAACGCTTCGTTATGAAATAATAGATAACTTTTTTAACTTTTGGTTTAGGTTTATTTACAAATATAAAAGTGCTATTGAGATACAAAACTATGAATATGTTAAAGATATAGTTCGTCGTGATTATACGACATACAGTGGTCATTTTTTAGAAAAATATTTTATTGAAAAACTAAAACTTTCAAACAAGTACTCTAATATAGGTACTTATTGGGAAAAAGGGAATAAAAATGAGATAGATATTGTCTGCGTAAATGAGGATAAACAAAGTATTCTTATAGCTGAAGTTAAAAGACAATCTAAAAAAATAAATTTACATGTACTGCAAAAGAAATCAGAGAAACTACTCTTAAAGTATAAAAATTATGATATAAAGTTTATTGGCTATTCTTTAGATGACATGTAAGTCCATCGCTCCAGAGGGGTCTTTTGCTCTGTCGATAATCTCTTGAAGTGAGGTGATTTCTTCTTTTTTAGTAGCTATAATCTCATGTTTTTTTAGGTACTGCAACACTACGGATATATAATCTTCAAAAGCGTTTTTAAGTTCTTCGCTGAGTGAAAAATCAAATGTGACTTCACCCGGAACTATACCGATAAGCATAGTCTGGGGTATATCTTTTCCTTGCATCTCTAGCATGTCTAAACACTGGATAATTCCTATCTCATGCGCACCACCGTTGTTGATGCCATAACCTGCAATCTCTTGAGCGGGAATAGCATAAATAGATGCAGGTTTATCATCAATGTTAAGTATATCTAAAATAAGCACATGTTCATTTTCTATAAGATAATTATAAAGGTTAATCCCCTCTACTCCACCGTTTACAATGCTTAAGTCTTGTGAGTATTTATAGTTTTGTTTCAAGTATGTCGAAGCATACACACCAAAACCATCATCTTTTTGTAATACATTACCTATACCAATAATTATCATAGTTATCCATTTCATAAATATAAGCTAATACTAGCAAAGAAACACTTCAAATAACTTATAACTGAATGTTCACTCATAAAGGATTCTTTTAGCTGTACTGATGTAAGATATTTAAATATACAGAGCAATAGAATAGAGGAGATATATTATGAAAACTAATATAAAGAATAAGACTCTTTACTGGTTACAAAGTGGTGGTTGTAGTGGAGACACTATGTCCATTTTAAATATGGATACTCCTGATTTATTTTCTCAACTGAGTTCTTTAAATATTGATGTTATCTGGCATCCTTCTTTGTCTACCATTACATATAAAGAACATGACACACTCATAGAAGAAATTATCAAGGGCACAAAAACACTCGATATTTTATGTGTTGAGGGAAATGTTGTTATGGGTCCTGATGGTACAGGAATGTTTGATACCTTTAGAGGAAAACCTAAAAAAAGACTTAATTTTCGAGCTTGCAAAACATGCTAAATATGTAGTAGCTGTAGGTACCTGTGCCAGTTTTGGTGGCTTTGGCTCGCATCCTGGCGATGATATTGCAGGCATCGGTTTACAACAACACCATAATGACAAAGGTGGATTTTTAGGAGAGAGTTATACAAGTACTAGTGGTGCGCAGGTTATCAACCTCCCCGGTTGTCCCATACATCCAAAATCCTTAGAGTTTGTTCTTAACATGGTAAGTAGAGATTTACCAATAAAGCTTAACAAAGACAATGCCCCAAGTGATTACTTCAACATAACTGTCCATCAAGGATGTACAAGAAATGAACACCATGAGTATAAGGTTGAAGATAGTGTATTTGGTGAAGCTGGATGTATGTTCTTTCATTTAGGCTGTAAAGGTCCAACGACACATGCTGGATGCAATACATACCTATGGAATGAAGTAAACTCTAAAACTCGTGCAGGTGTGCCATGTTTTGGATGTACAAATACCGTCTTTCCGCATCCTTCACCATTTTTTGAAACACCAAACATCGCTGGAACACCTGTTTATCTCCCCGAAGGCGTAGACCGTGCAAATTATCTCGCTTATAAAGATATGGCAGCAGAAGCCGCACCCCAAAGATTAAAAACTACAAAAAGTGAAGATACATGAGCGAAAAAATAAGAGTAGAGTTAGAAATACCACTTAACCGTGTTGAGGGTGACCTAGATATTCGCGTCATTATAGAAGATGGTGTCATTGTAGATGCTAAAAGTATAGGCACACTTTATAGAGGCTTTGAAAATATTTTAAAAGGTCGTCATGCCCTTGACTCTTTAGTTATAACACCTAGAGTATGTGGCATCTGCTCTATTACGCATCTCAACGCTGCAGTAGAAGCACTCGAAGATGCTCAAAAAATTACACCACCAGCGCAAGCAGTTCGTTTGAGAAACCTTTCTCTCATAAGTGAGACGATACAAAGTGATATGCGACAATTTTTCTTAATGTTTATGGGAGACTTCGCAAATGATTTTTACCAAGATGCTTCCTTTTACGATGAGGCTAAAGAGTACTATGAAGCCTTTGTAGGAAAAGCTACAAAAGAAGCACTTAAAAATACAACAGATATTTTACGCGTAGTAGCAATCATAGGTGGGCAATGGCCTCATACTTCGCATATGGTTCCAGGAGGAATAAGTACAACTCCATCAATCTTAGAACTCGCTCTTGTTCAAAACCATATAGAAAAGTTTATTCTTTGGTATGAAGAAAATATTTTACTTAGTTCTTTGGATGATTTTAAGGACACTATTTTAACTGCACAAGCCTTTGTTGAGCATTTCACGCACCATAGAGATTCTCATATTGGAAGGTTTTATGCCTACTCAAAAGAAAGTAGTCTTTTTGATATTGGGTTTTCTTATCCAAACTTTTTAAGTTATGGCGTGCTACAAAATCCAGACAATCCTAAACAAAGACTTGTAAAAGCTGGAGTTATTTTAGATGGAGTCCATCACGCACTTGACACTGGCAACATCGCTGAAGATATTTCACACGGACACTATAAACAAAAGAACCTTGTGCAAAAACCAAGAGATGGCGTAACTGAGCCTGACATGAGCAATAAAAAAGCATACACATGGGGAAAAGCTCCGCGTTATGATGAAAATGTAATGCAAACAGGACCACTCGCACAACTTCTCGTGGATAAAGATCCACTTATGAGTGATTTGTATAAAGAGTATAAAGACTGCGCCTTTGTTCGTGAACTTGCCCGTGTACTTCGACCTTTAAAATACCTTCATTTTGCAAGACAAGAGATAGAAGATGCTATAAGTAACTTTGGACAAAGCTCTTATGAGGAGCCTGAAAAACTCTTTAGTGGTGAAGGCATCGGTCTTATTGAAGCAGCGAGAGGTTCTTTAGGACATTGGATTAACATCAAAGATTCTAAGATAGAAAATTATCAGATAGTTACTCCAACTGCGTGGAATGGTTCACCTCGCGATTCAAAAGAGAATTTAGGAGCATGGGAGAAGGCACTTATAGGCATTAAATGCAGGGATGTAGAAAACCCTATGGAGATGGGTCATGTTATACGCTCTTTTGATCCTTGCCTTGTTTGTACTGTCCATGCAGTAGACATGAGTAATAAAAAAAGAAAATACAGTTACAAGATAGGCTGAGTTATGAAAAGAGTACTCTGTGTAGGAAACCGCTATCTCTACCCAGATTCAGCGGCACTTGATGTTTATGATGAGGCACGAGAGCAAGGAAAAAACTTTGTCGAGTGGGTTGAGGGTGGACTTGGTGGCTTAAACCTTCTTCCTCATTTTGAAAATGTAAAGGATATTTTGATTTTAGACTATATGCCAGAAACCCAAAATACAAAAATCTATGCACTTAGTGAAGTTTTAAAAAATGTCTATTACGATACATACCATCATGAAAGTGCCTTGTATTATCTACTCAAATCACTCGATACTTTACTTGAGCGTGTACCAAATGTAGAAGTAATGGCATGTGTTCCACAGAATGAAAATTTTATAGATGAAGTTTTTGAATCAGTTTTAAAGTGGAGCAAAGATGTTTAAGATTCAAGAAGAGATGTATATTCAAGAGATTCAAACTTGGAAAAACGCATCCAAAATCCATGCAAAAAAAGCGATAGAACAGTACAAAGAAGTAGTCAAGCATTTAGATTCACTTGAGGATGAGAAAAATCGAAACGAAGCCTTGATGGATAATCTTTCAGATATAGTTATTGTAGTTGATGAAGACTTTAATATTGTCTTATTTAATCTACTCGCTTGTAGTGTATTTGAACTCTCATCTAAAAATATCATAGGTCATAAACTCACTGAGTATTCTAACTTACAGACTGTTTTTACTTTGTTTACAAATCAAAATATAGAAAATATCTTTTACAATACGCATTATTATAAAACTGATGTAAATGAAATTCTCTTTAATAACAAAAAACATTTCATACTCCTCCTTAGTGATATTACAGAGATTTATAATTTAAAAGAACTTTTGAAAAATGAAAAAAAATCACTTGAGAGACGGGTTGAAATTCGTACACAAGAACTCAGTGATATTGCTATGAATGACTCACTCACACAACTCCCAAACAGAAATGCCTTTAACCAAAAACTAGATGCCCTTATGCAAAGAGATCCAAAGAATGGAAACTTTAATTTTACATTGCTTTTTATAGACATAGATGCTTTTAAGGCAGTTAATGACACTTATGGACATATGACTGGCGATGAATTGCTCATTGTCTTCTCAAATTATCTTAGAAAGTATGTACGCGGAAATGATTTTATAGCACGACTAGGAGGAGATGAGTTTGTTATTATCCTTGAAAATATCCCAAAAAAAAGTATTGTAGAAAAACTTGCAAAAAATCTACTAAAAATATCATCAGAAAATATAATCATCAATGACATAAGTTTAGACATCTCACTAAGTATTGGAATCTTAATGAATCCTGCATCTGACTTAAGTGCATCTATGCTTCTTTCTATGGCAGATAAGGCGATGTATGCTGTGAAGTATAATGGAAAGAACTCTTATAAGTTTTTCAATGAAGTTCTTGCAAAAGAATTTCAAAGAAAAATAGACCTAGTGGAAAAACTTCATAATGCATTTAAAAATGAAGAATTTTACCTCGTATACCAGCCTATTTGTAAGGGTGATAAAGGACATGTTTCTTGTGAAGTCTTGGCACGATGGAATCACGGGGGTGAAAATATTTCACCTGTGGAGTTTATACAATTACTAGAAGAACAGGGAATGATAAACAAATTCACTTACTATATTATTGATCATATTTTCAGTATTTGTAATGATGAAAAATTCCCGATATGTGTCTCAATAAATCTCTCTCTCTACACCAATTTGATGATGAAAACTTTGTTTCCTACTTAGAAGAAAAAGTAAAAATGAATCCAGATTTTTCAAAAAAAAGTCAATTTTGAAATTACTGAAAATGTATTTGGGAAAAAAGATGCTCTTATTTTAGATACATTGACAAAAATGAGGAAGCTTGGTTTTAAAATCTACATTGATGACTTTGGGACTGGTTATTCTTCGTTTGACTATATAAGAAAGTACCCTATTGATGTACTAAAAATTGATAAAGTTTTTGTTGATGAAATACTCGAAGATGAGAGGCAATACAAACTTCTAAAAGGAATGATTTCACTTGCACATTCACTTGATATGCAAGTAATCATCGAAGGCATAGAAAGCAAAGAACAGTACGAGTACATTATGGCACTCAAGTACAATGTAAGCTATCAAGGCTATTATTTTTATAAACCTATGCTACTTGAAGAACTTTATAAGCTTTAAGGCTTTAATGCGTAGTACAAACAGAACACACATCAAAACCTCTAAAAACGAAGAGTGCTTCTTCTTTACTTAGACCTTGCATTGCTTTTTGTGCAGGCATAGGTTTTTCTTTGCTACCACTTCCTATATTCCATTGTGTTGGGGTTATGATTTTATATTTTTTTATTATTCCCTTCTCAATCTCTACTTTATGAATGAGTGGTCCTCTTGGAGCTTCAACAACTCCTATACCACTCGCTGTAATTTTTGATATATCTTCAACTTCAGCGCAAGATATTTCATCTATTTGAATTTCGCTGAGTAGTTTTAGAGAGTGTTGGAGTAAAAGTGGTATTTCAAAGACTCTTGCCATTACTCGAGAGTAAGTACTGTCTTTAAATCGTCTATGTATATTTTTTATAAGAGGAATTTTTTGTGCCATTAAACGAGACAAGGGACCTGTTTCATAGTATTTGTCTTTATACAAAGCATTTTTTGCATAGGATTTTTCCTCAGGCGAGTAGGAATTTTCAGTGTCTATATACTTTATATCAATGCTATAAGGCTTCGTCCCAAGAAGTTTCCAAGGGCTTGTAAAACGATGTTTTCCTATGTTTATAAACCTATCGTACGCAAAGCCTTTTTTGTGCATCTCCAAGTTCATAAGATTTTGCTCAAGTGCAGATATATCGCTATCTATATTTTTAAAATCTTTACACGACTCATAATCCAGTATCTCATCAAGACCTGTTCTAGCAGTCTCTTTTTCAAAAAAAACAACTAATTCTTCTACAAAACTTTTTGCTTTTATGAGTTCCATATGCGTTGGGTCAGAGGTAATTCCTCCTGGAATCATATACGAAGAGTGTGGCCATTGCCCTGCAAATAGAGCCAAAGCCTTGGTTGCTATTTGAGAAGCGAAAGCACCTTTTAAGGGTGTTTGTAAACGCGTAGAAGAAGCAAGTTGTGTAAGTTCGGGAATGATGGTAAGGTAAAGCCATTTAAAATGATTTTGAATCATCTCCATCACAAGTGTAAACTCTCGTAAATTTTGAGCTTTTTGCGAAAGTATAATTTCCTTGCCAGCATTTTTATATGCATCTTCGATGGCTCTTACAGTTGCCATGAGATGCGCATGACCACAGATGCCACAAACCCTTGGTGTTATAACAAGCGCATCAAGTGCATTTTTTCCTTGAAGCATTTTTTCCATCCCGCGAAAATGAGGAAAACTAACAGTTGCAAAATCTACCTTTTCATCTTTCATATCAAAATGTATAGATGCTTCACCCTCTATACGGTCAATTATCTCTTTTGTAATCAATGAGTTTCTCCTCAAGTCTTTTTATATGAAATGTTTTTGCGATGCCTGCCAATGTCAAATAACTTCGTTTAGAAACTCCCAGTGGAACATCGTGAGGGATAGACATATTTGTTTGCGTACTAAAAAGATTTGATCTGGGAAAATCAGGCTCGGTACATCCAAAACATGGAGTACCTGAACGCGTTTTAGAGCTTACATCATTCCAAAGTATTTTGTTACATGATGAGTGCGTCATAGGAGCACGACACCCATGCCCATAAAACAAACAACCTTCTTTTTCTCCAAAATTCTTGGTATCGACCTTCCATTCAAAGTATTCGTTTCTTGTGCATCCATGATGCGCGAGCGTGCTGTAAAGTTCTATGGGTCTATGGAGTTCATCAACTTGAACTTCTTTACCATCTGCTATCATACTCAGAGTATAGCCCATCCATTCAGGATGGATAGGACAACCAGAGAGGTTGATGACTTTTTGTTTGTGTTGCAGACTTGGTCCATAAGGATCAGACTCATTAAAAATAAGCCCACTGTTTCTCTCGGGGGCTGACTCTTTAAACACTCCTCCAAAACTAGCACAACTTCCAGCACTAATGATAAAACGAGTATTTTTTGAGTAATGTTCTAGCACATCTTTGAGTAAAACATCATGGCGTTTCATAAGTGGGTCAAAAGTCCCTTCAAAAATCAAAACATCACACTCGAGTTCTTGTTCTACTATAGTTTGAAATGTATGTTTACATGGAAGAATCGGGTGGTATAAAAGTTCGTATTTAGCAAGAAGACTCTCGAGATACGGAAGGTTTAAAAAAGAATGGGTATTGCCATTACAAGTGACACCTTGAATCCAAAGTAGCTTGGGTTTAGCCTCTTGATTTAAGGGCATTGTAGATGTTCTCACTGATAGGTTCTTTATATTCTTCTAATGAAGTTGGAAGGATTTTTTCACCAAAAAGGAAAACCATACCTCCAAGATAGCCCATAAAAAGACCAAAGGCAGAAAAGAAATCTTGGTTATGCAAGTCCCCAGTACTTACCCCTTCTTCAAAAAATATCATCATCTCTGTAACAAAAGGAGAAACACAAATCATACCCTCACATCCATCACCAAAGACTTCACGGTTTGCAAGGTAGACTCGTAAAAAATACTCTATCATCTCAGGTTTCGTATCTGCCAAGTCAAAGTACATATTTACAATAGCAGATATTTTATCTTGCGTGCTAATATCTTGCTCGTTTATTTTTCTAATCTCAGTTCCGAGATGCTCGGAGATATACATAATAAGTTCTTGAGCAAGTGTATCTTTTGAGTTGAAATAATTGTAAAAATTACCAACACTCATACCCACCTTTTTAGCAATATCAGGAATAGTAGTAATATAAAAACCACGCTCTGAAAAAAGGTTTAATGCTGCTGCTATGATTTTACTTTTTTTCTCTTCTTTAGAGATTCTCGCCATGTATACTCACTTATTTGAAATAATTATTTATGATATAACAATTAGATTAAAATAATCTAAAATCTAAAAAATATCACTTCAATTCGCCCCAATGACTTCCGATATTCATACTCGTTTTTAGAGGAATTCTAAGTTCCATAATATTGTCCATAATATCTTTAAATCTATTTCCTAGCATCTCTGACTGAGTGGCATCTACTTCAAAAATAAGTTCATCATGAATCTGTAAAAGCATTTTAGCATCGAGATTTTCTTCTTTTATCACGGTAGCTATTTTATTCATAGAAAGCTTTATCAAGTCACTCGCACTTCCTTGAAAAAGTGAGTTTACTGACTCTCGCTCAAAGGCTGCCTTAAACATCGGAGTAGCATTTTCATAGTCAAAATAGCGTCTTCTTTTTAAAAGTGTTTGGACATAGCCAAACTCTTTAGAACTGTCTACAATACTTCTAAAATATGTTTTAATACTAGGGAAACTTTCAAAGTATCTCTCGATAATGCCTTTTGCATCTTTAGTCGTGATTCCTAGCGTATCTGAGAGCTTTTTTGGTCCCATTCCATAAAGGAGTCCAAAGTTTACTGTTTTGGCAATAGAACGCTTTGCTGGAGCTTCTTCTTCGCCGAAGAGTGCTATCGCTGTTTGGAGGTGAATGTCTTTGTCATTTTTAAAGGCATCTACTAAAATTTCATCTTGTGAAAAGTGAGCAAGTAAGCGTAATTCGATTTGGGAATAATCAATACCTACAAGTTTTTTACCTTCTTCTGCCACAAAGGCCTCTCGTATTTTTAGGCCAAGCTTACTTCTAGCTGGAATATTTTGCAAGTTAGGGTTTTTAGAGCTTAGTCGTCCTGTTGCAGTTCCCGTTTGAACAAATGAAGTATGGATTCTACTTTTAGCATCCTCGTGTCCAAGTTTTGTAAGTGGGTCTATGTAAGTTGAGTAAAGTTTATAAACTTCACGGTATTGGAGTATCTTAGGAATAATCTCATGACTGTCTTTGAGTGAAGAAAGAACTGATTCATTTGTAGAGTAGCCTGTTTTAGTTTTCTTACCAGTTGGAAGTTCGAGATGCTCAAATAAAATCACACCGAGTTGTTTTGTAGAGTTGATGTTAAATTCACTTCCAGCTAAGTCGTAAATATTCTGCGTTAGATTGGATAAATTCTCTTTAACTTCAACAGAAAATCGCTCTAAAAAGGCAGTGTCTATTTTTATACCCTCTTTTTCCATTCCTAAAAGTGTATTGATGAAAGGAATCTCAACTGACATCGCGTGTTCTATTAAATGAGTAGCACTCTGTAACTCTAGTTTTTCATTTAAAAGATGAAATAACTTCAAGGTGATAAAAGCATCTTCAGCCGCATACGAAGTTGCCGATACTAAGTCTACATCTCCAAATGTTTCACCTTTTTTTACAGTGTCTTTAAAAGCCACCATTGTGTGCTCGAGAAGTTTATCTGCTAACTTATCCATAGCTAAACCACTCTCAGGATTTACTAACCATGCTAAGATGATAGAATCTGCATAAATTTCTAAAGTATCATCTTGTAAAAATCTACTTACAAAATGTAAATCAAACTTGATGTTATGTCCAACTACTTTAGAGTTAAAGATTTTTCGCATTGCATTTTTGGCCGTATCTTCACTCACCTGATTTCCTACACCCAAATAAAAATGAGCAAAAGGAACATAATACGCTTCACTTTCATTAAAACAAAAACTAAAACCTACAAGCTTATCATTTTGATAATTCAAGCCTGTTGTTTCAGTGTCAAAAGCGACAATCGTATCTTCTTTTAGTGTACTGAGAATCTTGTTTAATTCTTTTTCATCATCAAGAAGTATTGCTTTAAAGTCAAGTTTTCTCAATTTCACTTCTTGTACTTCTTCTTTTGTATCACCCACTAAATTTTTAGCATGCAACATTCTAAGAATACCATTTTGCTCATACTGCACGAGTTCATCGTAAATATTTAAAAAAGGATTCTTAACATCCATTTTATAAGGTTCAAAATCAAAAGTATCTAAAACATCAGGTCTGAGTGTAACTAACTCTTTTGACATATAGGCATTCTCACGATATTCAATAAGTTTCTTTTGGTTTGCACCTTTAATCACGGCTAAATTTTCATAGATGCCATCGAGTGTATGAAACTCTTTAAGTAACTTTTCTGCTCCAACTTTTCCTATGCCTTTTACCCCGGGAACATTATCTGCACTGTCGCCTAAAATAGACTGATAATCTGTAAACTGAGCAGGAGTAACTCCGTATTTATCATAACAAGCTTCCTCATCCATGCTTTTTCTTTTAATAGCATCTATGACTACAACCTTACCATCATCTATAAGCTGGTATAAATCTTTATCATGTGAAACGACTCGTGTTGTATAACCCTGCTCTTTTGCATGGCGTACAACTGTCGCTATAATATCATCCGCTTCAAAACCAACCTTACCTAAAGTTTTATAACCCATTTTGTCTATCCACTCTATTGCAATGGGTAATTGCATAATCAATTCTTCTGGTGGTGAGCTACGATTTGCCTTATAGTTTGGGTCTATGTCATTTCTAAATGTAGGACCTTTAGTGTCAATGGCAAAAATAATATAATCACTGTCATGATCTTTTTGTAAACTCGATATAAAGTTTGTAAAACCTGTTAAAAGTCCTGTAGGAAAGCCGTCTTTATTTTTAAGATGCTGAGGAAGTGCATAAAAACTACGAAAGAAAAATCCAAATGTGTCGATTACTGTTACTGTTTTAGCCATTAAAGCCCTTTTTCTAATTCATCAAGTATATCATCTATTGCATCTTCGAGAAGTTCATGATTATACCCAGCATCGTGTGCTTTTTTTAAACCTATGTTAATCGCTACTTCTGAGAGTGGGTTATTCATAGGCACTATTGTTTTTATAATGTTTAAAGCTGTGGAGAATTCTTTTATTGCCTCAGGTGCATTGTTTGGATTATCTGCATAGAGTATCATCTGTATAAAATCATCTTCAAAATTCCAATGCTCAAACACCTTTGCTGTAACTTCTGAAGATGTAACATCCACATACATTTTTTCAACCTGTGCCAAGTTATTTGAAAGCTCTACTTCAGAGTAAAATGAAGTCGTTTCATCATCTTGAATTACATCACTTGCGATAAGGATTTTCCCAGTTTCTTGAAGAAATGTAGCAAGGTAAAGTTTATCTGCTTTTTTCTTATCGATTTGCTTGTACCATTTCATCATCAAAGTCGCTTGAAGTTCAGAAATCTCGGCAAATTTTTCAGATGTTATTCCATAAGGTTGCATATCTACATTAAGGAGTTTTCTTATCGCATTTGAGAGTGCGATAGAGCGTGTCATACTCATACCAAAAAGAGCTACAGCTTGAGCAGGACTATGAATCTCTCGTGCAAAACCATATAAAGGAGAGTTTGTAGCCTTTAAAAGATTAGCAATTATCATAGGGTCATGTTCGATAACCTTAGCCATATCTTGAATGGAAGCGTCAGCATCTGCATAAACCTTATTAACATCTATGATTGTTTTGGAAAGTGGAGGAAGTGATTTTATACTATCTATGATTGAGCTTTTCAAAAATGATACCTTTGCTTTATTTTATATAGTATATCACTTTAAAAATAATAACTATCTTCTTTTTTTACCCTTGCCCTCATCATCTAGCTTTAAAAATATTGCTAAATCATCCTGTAAATTTTGACTCAATCCATCCCATATATTCTTTTTTTCTTCGTACCTTTGTTTATTTCGACTTTTACTTAAACTAATGTCACGAATCAAATAATGATAACGAACCATATTCTTTGTATATTCACTTAAAAAAGACCAATTTTTTATAATTTGATAACTTCTTTCTTCGTGATCTGTAAAACTGTACTCATTGTATTGTCTATCTTCATCATCTTTTACAAAGGCTGTTGATGGTTTTCCTACATCGTGAAAGAGAGCTGCACCTAACATTTTAAATTCTTTCGCCTTGAGAGTACAGTACACAACACGAAGCGTATGTACAAAAATACCATGCTGATGCCATTTATTTTGTACAAAAAATAAAGATTCAAGAAATGGTTTTGAAAAAAAAACTATTGTTAATTTCTGTTTTTAATGTCACGCTCACTTCAAAATATCCGGCTTTCCAAAATAATAGCCTTGAGAATATTCTACACCTAAATCTTTTAATATATTAAAAATATTTTCATTTTCAATATATTCGGCAACCATTTCAATCTTTGCTCTTTTGCAAATGCGACAATAGTTTTTACAACAGAGAGTGAATACGAATCTGTTTCAATATGGCGAATCAAGCTCCCATCAATCTTTAAAATATCAGGCTGGTACTTTAAGAGTCGCTCAAAGTTTGAGTAGCCTGCTCCAAAGTCATCTATAGCAATTGTAACGCCAAATGCTTTAACTTCAGTAATAAAGTTAGTAATTTCATCTATATCTCGAACATCTTCATCTTCTAAAAGTTCAAAAACTACTCGATACGCCAAGTCTTTATGTGTGTCAAGAAGTTGAAATATTTTTTCTTTTGTTGAAGGTTTTTCGATATCTAGCGCTGAAATATTTATACTTATATCTTTATCTGTTATAAAAAGTGCTTTGAAGGAATTTTCTAAAACTATATTTGTAATGCTGGCATAGTATTTTCCTTTTTTTGCAATGTCTAGGAAAAAAATAAGGGGAAATCACTTTACCCTCTTCATCTATTAAACGAACAAGTGACTCATACTTTACAATTTCTTGTGTTTTGTTGCATACAATAGGCTGAAAATAAGAGATTATATTAGATTCTTCAAGTGCTTCTTTGACTTTTTTAAGGACTTTTAAATTATTTTCTGCTTTATCTTGTTCTTTTTCTGCAAAATTATTTGCAATAATAAAATCTTGTTTTGAATCTTCTAAAAACTTAATCCCATAATGGACATTCTCAATACACTCCGAACCACTTGAGATGCTAATAATCACTGAAATATCATACTCTATTTCGCCAACATCTATTTTTAAATTATTTACTGCATATTGTAATGAAATCAACTCTTCTTCTAAACTTTGTATAAAATCATCAGAATTTTTTTTAAAATCCTGCACAAAAGCATACTCACCATTTCCAAGTGCTAAAAATTTCTCAAAGTTTAAATACTTTGGCATCCACCTAGAAATAGTATTTGCAAAATTAATATTTATATCTTGAGCAATTGAGTATCCGTAAAATTTTTCTATGTCAGAAAAACCATCTGTTTTCATAAGAATAAGCACCGCTTCTTCAGAGCTTTGCACAAAATCATAAAGTTGCTTCGTAGGACTCATTATCAATGTAATATCTTTTTTTAAAGAGATATACTCTAAAATATTTCCATCACTATCTAAAATAGGTTTGATGCTTATATCTGCATAATATATTTTTTTATCTTTAGTACAGTTTTTAAGTATTCCATTCCACTGCATTTTTTCATTTTTTATACACTGCCAAAGCTCGGCATACTCAGATGCTGAAGTATCTTTGTGTCTGACTATATTATGGTTCGATCCTATTAACTCTTCTTTTGAATAGCCGCTAAGCTGACAAAACTTATTGTTTACATAAGTTATGATTCCTTTTAAATCTGTTTTTGAAACAGCCGTATTGGTATCCATTAAATCTTGGTACTGTTCTAAGAGAGTAATATTGTTATTATATTCTTGTTCAAATTTTATTTTTTCAACAATTGTAATCATTGTTTTTAAAAAATTATCTATACTAAATGGTTTTAACAAATATCCAGCAACATTTAATTCTATAGCTTGTGTAAAATACTCCGTTTCAGTATGTGCAGAGTTTATAATAATTGGAAGAGTATCATCAAATTTAATTATTTTTCTTGCCATCTCTAAACCATTAAGTTTTGGCATTCTTATATCTGTAATAACAATATCTATTTTCTTTTCATAAAATTTATTAATCCCATCTTCACCATCAACCCCAATAACTACATCATTAAAGAGGTCTTTAAAGATAAGAAGACTCGATTCTCTTATCTCTTGATTATCTTCAACATAAAGAAGTGTCATGTTCTTAGTATATTTTAATATATCTGATAAATTATTCATAGACAGATTGTACCTTTATAAAACTTAGCTAAGAATTTAATGGATGACACACATCAAGCGTATCTTTTAAGTCTTGTTTTTGTATATGTGTATATATTTGCGTTGAGAGTAAAGAAGCATGCCCTAAAAGTTCTTGCACAACTCGTAAATCTGCTCCACCCGAGATAAGTGCTGTAGCGTAAGAATGTCTAAGGACATGAGGTGAAACTCCTAAATACTTTTTCGTAATTTTATACGCTGAGATTCTACTGAGTTTATCACCTTTATAATTCACCCAAATAAAATCTTTTTCATATGCCAATGTATCAAGATATTCTTGTATCGCAAATTTAGCCTGCTTTGCTAGAGGAACAATCCTTTCTTTTTCACCCTTTGCATGCCGTATATGAAGCCATTCAGTATCAATATCTCCATGAGAGAGTTCTAAACATTCTGTAATTCTAGTCCCAGAAGCATACAAGAAAAGGATGAGTGCATAATCTCTCTTACCTATCCATGTGCTTGTATCTATAAGATTTAGAGAAGATTTAATTTTTTCATAAGAAAGAAATTTTGGAAGAAGTTTAGGTAGTTTTGATAGTTTTATTTTAGAGTAATTTTCTAAAAAGTTACTTTTATGACAAAAATCGAAAAAAGCGTTTAAAGATGATAGTTTTCTGTTGAGGGTTCTTTTATTTTTATGTTGAGCTAAAAGGTTTACAATAGCTTTTGTATCAAGAGCGAGAAGCGAATTGTCTAAGCTATTTTCAATAAGAACTAAATCACTTGCGTATGCCAAAACTGTTTTTTTACTCAGTGCCCTTGTGACGCTGATATATTCTAAAAAAGCTTCAAGTTCATTTGACACAGTTTACTCTACTGAAATAAACTCATCATTTATATAAAACTTATCTTTACCTACAAATACAAAACCTTCATCTACATCTACTTCATAAATTTCATACGATGAAAGATCACTTGGAGCTACGATAAGATAGCCTTCTTTTTCTAAGGCATAGACTTTGTCATTACGCGCTATGAGACCTAAAAAGTGCGCAAAGGGAAATTTCAACTTTGCATTTAACTGTAACTCGGGTGTTAAAGATACAATTTCACCCTGTTTTGTTGTTAAAAATATACTTAATCCATTGTAAGTAACATTTCTTATTTCGTACTTCTCTCTTACTTCTTTTTTAGACATAGAAAGTATTTGATTTGCAGTAGCTGCTACAATTTTTCTATCTATGATGTCAAAGTAAATAATATTGTTAAAATTATCTTCTGAAGAAACGATACTTGCACGCAGTTTCTTATTTTTTGATCTACTTATAATAACGACCTTTCCATCAAGAGTAGGAAATACAACCACTGCATCTAAGAAGTATGGAGCGACTATTCTACTATCTACTGCTAATGTATTTCCACCCTGTTCTTTTAAAAGCAACTCTTTTGTTGTTATGGAGTACAAAGCCATTTCATTATCAGCAAATAAAACTGCCAAAGTATCATCATCAACACTTGCAGATGCAACAGTCTTTTTAAGTTCAAACTCTTCTACAATATCAGTTGCATCAATCTGCTTAAGTCTAAGTTTACCGTCTATTGTTGAGCTAATTATCCAACCATCACTACTAGCAATTAATCTATAATCTTCATCAATAAGAACATCAATATCAGAGTCTTTTGAGATTACTTTTCTGTTTTCTAACATAGCTACATCTGAAGTTACATCAACTATCGTTTCCTCGATACTTCCATATTTTTCCCAGTCGTCTTTTACATCTTCTGGTTCAAACACTCTTTTTGAGCTACATGCAGTAAAAAGGACAAAACTTAAAGAGAGTAATGATACTAATAATAACTTTTTCAAATTTTATTTCACCCCATAATGTAACAAGGCTTTTGCAACTTGACTCAATGATGAATTATCACTAATTAAAAGTAATTTTTCATGTGCCTTCTCAGTTTTACCTTCGTTCATTAAACTAATCGCACTTTGAACCTGTGCTAAATCTTTATATATTGCACCTTGAACAAGTGTATATGCTTCTAAACTCGCCGCGTCAGTAGATGATTCATAACTTGCTAAATCACTTATAATAGCTGACTTTGAAGATTTTAATTGCTCTAAAGCTTGCATGTCTTTGTTTGCAATTGCCACCGAGTAAATATATACATCATAAAGACTTGGACTTAATGTTTGCAGTCTTGAAAGTGCTTTTTCATTCTTAGCATCTATCATTAAGTCATTAAAAGATTCATTTGCAGCTTTAAGTGTTGATTCTTGGTTTATATTGTATGCAATATTTCCAGCGATTAAAACTACAAGAGCAACAACCCCTCCAATCATAATATTTTTATATTTTTTAATAAATCTTTCTGTTATTACAGATTTTTCAAAAAACTTCTCTTCTGAAGTCAGTTCTTCTTTTACCATTTCTATATCATCTTTAATACTCAAAAAAAATCCTTAAATTGTTAAATTATTAATAATCATATATTATCGCATATTTTGTTAAAGTTTCATCAAATTAATATCTTTTTTTTGTTACAATCATTAAATAACTAAATTCAAGGAACTTTATGCAAGTTGATGAAGCACTATTAAAACGATTAGAAAAGCTATCTTATTTAAAAATAGCTGATGATAAAAGAGAAGAGATAATCAATCAAATGTCTGAAATGGTTACTTTTGTAGATAACTTGAGCCAACTTAATACCGATGGTGTTGACGATAATTTTGCGATGAGTGACACATCAACGTACCTTAGAGAAGACAAAGCGACTTGTGATACCGCTGTAAATGATAGTATTATTAAAAATGCTCCAAAGAATGCAGACCATTTTTTTATAGTTCCAAAAATAATCGAGTAAGTTATGATTTATGTTTATGGTATAAAAAATTGCGATAGCGTTAAAAAAGCTATTAAGTTTTTTAAAGAACACGACTTAGCCTATGATCTTTTTGACTATAAAGAAAAAGCGCTTCCTTGTGAAAAAATATCTTCTTGGCTTACTCTAACAGATATAAAAATATTGTTTAATGCAAGAAGTACGACCTACAGAAACCTCAAACTTAAAGAACTCAATCCAGATGATACTGAAAAACAAGCGTGGCTATGTAAAGAAAATATGCTTATAAAGCGTCCTGTAGTAGAATTTAATGGTCATCTACTCGTTGGATTTAATGAAGAAAATTATAATGGAGTATTTTTATGAGTGAAGAAACCCCAACAAAATCATTAGACATTAAAAAACTACTTAAAAGCGTTCTTGCTTATGGCTCATCTGACTTGCATCTCGTAGTTGGAAGTGAACCACAGATAAGAATAGACAAAGAACTTCGTCCCCTTAATCTTGCTTCATTAACAGCAAATGACATAGAAGAAATGGCTTATGCTCTCATAGAAGATAAACAGAAAAAAGACTTTGAAGAGCATAATGAACTTGACTTCTCTTTTGAGTTAAAAGGCATAGGTCGTTTTCGTGCGAACTATTACCGTACCATTCATGGTATTGCTTGTGCATTTCGTATGATTCCTATTGATATTCCCACACTTGATGAGTATGGAAATCCTCCTATTTTCAAAGAACTAATCAAAAAAGAAAAAGGGCTTATTTTAGTAACGGGTCCTACTGGTAGTGGTAAGTCAACTACCCTTGCATCTATGCTTCATGAGATTAACTTGACTGAGCGACGACATATTATTACGGTTGAAGACCCTGTTGAGTTTGTACATAAAAACATTAAGTCTCTTTTTTCTCAAAGAGATGTCGGAAGCAATACTGTTTCATTTGCTGCAGCTTTAAAATATGCCCTCAGACAAGATCCTGACATAATCCTCATTGGAGAAATGCGAGATGCTGAGACTATTGGAGCAGCCCTTACAGCAGCCGAAACAGGTCACTTGGTTTTTGGAACACTCCATACAAACTCTGCACCTGGTACTATTAACCGAATTATCGATGTTTTTGATGGACAAGAACAGGCTCAAATACGAGCTCAACTAGCCTCTTCTCTCGTTGCTGTAGTTTCCCAAACGCTTATTCCAAAAATCGGTGGTGGAAAAGTGGCAACGCAAGAAATTCTTATAACAAACCCTGCTGTTCAAAATCAGATTCGAGAAGATAAAGTACACCAAATCTATTCTCAAATGCAACTAAATCAACAAGAAACAAAAATGACCACACAAACGCAGGAACTTATAGAGCTTGTGAAAAAAAATGTTATAAGTAAAGAAAACGCTATTAAAAACTCAAATAGACCCGAAGAGTTGATTAAAACAATGGCAATGTATTAGAGATTTATTTTTCTTGTCTAAATCGTATCATTTTAAATCTCTCACCTAAAAAGTTTGGAAGAATAAGCATTTTTGCTTTTTCTAGCTCTTGCTTATAAAGTTTTTCATCTACATTATCTTTTAGCATCTCGAGTAGGTCTAAGATTCCCATATCAATAAGTGCTACCATTTGAGCTTTTAGTTCTATAAACTTTACGCCTGCTTCTTCATAAGCATCTTTTACATGCGCAAAGGTAACATCGTAAGTTATGTCTGACATAGCAAAAAGTTCTTCTCTTTTTATGTTTTCATCAAAAAAAGGAATTACATTATGTTTTTCGTACACTCTTATTGAAAAGTCAGGTCGGGCAAGCATTTCTCCATAGTCAAAACTAATAAATTCAAACTTTTTAGCTACCTTACTCATCTCTTTTGCAAATGCTTCATAACCTAGGGCTATTTCACCTCTGTCTTTGAAGTACTTTTCTGCTTTTTCTTTTACCCATTTGTCATCGACATCAAATTCAACATCATGTCCATCTACTCGTGCTGTTTTACCTTTAAAGTAAAGCTCACAAGGAAAGGCATCAAATATTTCATTTGCAATAAAAAAAGCATTTTCACATTGAAGCTCTGTCAATGATTTATAATGTTTTAAACTTACTTCGTCACCAAAAGACTCTTTAAAATAGTTTCTTTGCTGTTCTTGCAAATCATCAAATCTTTCTATAATCACAAAAGAGAGCGTATCTAAAAGTTTTGGTCTAAGTGTAAAAATGAACTCTACTACATCAGCTAAAAAGTAACCATGATGCGCACCAATCTCACAGATAATAGAATCTTCATTTAAAAAGCCTTCATCTACAAGCGAGATAATATGCTTTAGCAATCGTACCACCAAAGAACTTGCTTGTACTAACAGCCGTATAAAAATCACCACTCTTACCAATGTTTTTATATGTTGTGTAGTAACCCTCTTCACCGTACAACCATTCTGTCATATACCTACTAAAACTATTGGACATTAACATACATCTCATATAAACTTAACAATTCAACTTGCTTATCTATCTCGTAAATCTTAGCATCTAGCTGTGCAATGTTAACTGAGTTTTCTAAGGTATCTACATCGTATTGTGTTTTATAGCCTGCACTAAAAAGATTTTTTGTATCCTCTAAAAGTTTTGAATATATCTCTTTATTTTCAAGACTCAGTAGCTTCTTTTTTTCTAAGTTTTTTAGATTATGCATAACTTGAGTAAACAAAGCTATAAGTTCTATCTCTTTATCTTGAGAAACTACTTTTGACTTTAGGTAATCAATTCTCGAAGATTCGATGTCTCTAAATGTATTTATATTTAAAGGCATACTAGCTCGAAAACCATAGTCATAATAGTCTCTCTCGGGACTTCCAAAAACAGCAACTGTACTGTCTGTCTTTGTCCAGTTATATCCTGCAGTTAAACTCACTTGTGGAAGGTACTTTGCCACTGTCACATCTTTAGCAAATTCATCTCTTTGTATTTGAGAGCCTGCTCTTTTTAGAATAAGATTATGCTTTAAAAATTCTTCCTTATCCAAGAGTTCTAAATGAGGTGTAGTAGCTATTTTATAATCTAAATCACTGAGTGCGCTAAAGGTTGAAATTAACCTTTCTTTAGCTGTCTCAATATCATATAAATTTTGTATTACAAAGTTTCTCTCAATGATCGCATTATCTAAAAATCCAGAATCAAGTTGTCCGTTTAAATACTGTTCTTTTTTAAATTTTAGATTTATTTCAGAGTTTTGTATTTGTAATTCTTGTCGAGAAATTTGTAAGTCTTTTTGTTTAATTTGCATAAGTATAGATATAGCGTCTTTAATGAGTTTTCTTTTTGCAACATCAACACTATAATCAGCATACTTTTTGGAATATTTTGCAAATTTAATTCCATAGTAGATGCCACCACTTTGAAAAATTGGCTGATCCATTCGTATTGCAGCAGACTCTGAAACTTGCGTCTGTGTATAAGGATTACTCTTCGTGTAATTATAGTTTAAAAGTATAGGTGCAATCCAAGAATCTCTTAAAATCGATGCATCTGCTTCATTTTTATCATAATCAAAATTAAACTGTTCTTGTTTTTTATCTGATAGATATGTATTTAAAGAACTAGCCTTTTCATTCGCTACTAGTGTAGTACTAGAGAGAACTAAGAGCGTTGTTAAGAGAGTTAAAACCTTCATCAATTTCACCTTTTGTTATAGTTAATGGTGGTAAAAATCGTAATGTATTTTTACCAGCTTTAAGAAGCATTACTCCATTTTCTTTCGCCTTAGAAAGTATAGAGTTTAATGTCTCAGCATCTTTAACACGCAAACCACACATCATTCCAATACCTACTTTTTGGGTAAACATACTTGGAAAACTTGCATATACTTTTGCTACTGCCTCGTTAAAATAAGATGTTGTTTCTTGGAGCTTAGAAGAGTCTTCATATTCTTTTAAAATATCCATAACTTCACATACAGCGATAGAACTTAAAAAATTTCCACCAAAGGTTGAACCATGGTCACCCGCACTCAGCACATCTTTTAAAGATGTCATAACAACACCAACGGGAACCCCTCCACCAATACCTTTTGCTAGAGTTACGATATCTGGCTCTATCTCATATACCTGTGACGCTAAGAACTTACCTGTTCTGTATGCACCGGTTTGAACTTCATCTACAATGAGTAAAACACCACGCGATTTTAAAAGTTTTGCTAAGACTTGTACCTCTTTTTTATCTTGAGGTTGCACACCGCCCTCACCTTGAACAAGCTCAATCATAACAGCACAGGTATGATCATCAATAAGAGATTCTATATCTTGTATAGCATCTGCATACACAAAACCATCAGGAAAGGGACCAAAGTAATTATGCATTATATCTTGACCTGTTGCTTTTACTGTTGTTATCGTACGCCCATGAAAGGAATGTCTTAGTGTAATTATCTTGTATTTTTTTACTTCACCATTGATCTCACCAAATTTTCTTGCAATTTTTATCGCACCTTCATTTGCTTCTGCTCCACTGTTTCCAAAAAAGCATTGCATATCAAAAGCACTTGCATCTACTAATTTTTGAGCAGCATTTACCTGAGCCGCACTATGATAAAGGTTAGAAGTGTGCGTTATATTTTCTATTTGCGAACATATAGCTGTATTTAGCCGTTTGTTAGCATGACCTACACTCACCACGCCGATTCCTGAAGTGAAATCTATGTACTTCTTCCCATCAGCATCTACTAATCGTGCATTATCACCACTTACAAACTCTACATCTGCACGAGCATAAGTAGGCAGTACATATTTTTTATCTAATTCTTTTATATTCATTATTTTAATTCCACTTTTATGAGTTTTGAAAACACTTTTGGAGCATCTATAATAATTTGCGCTCTGTACTTAGATATATTTTTAGTATCTGCAATATTTAAACTTCGAGACACTTTATATTTACTTAGTTTTCCATCTAAATACACTTCTTTTTTCTCTACATTAGCAACATCAACTTCATCCAAATAAATTGTAAGCTTTGCCCGTGATACATCTGCAACTTGTGCAAGTGCTGTGGCTACGCCAACAACTTGACCAGGTCTTACTAAAACCGAGTAAAGCATATATCCTTTTGCCTTAAGGTTTTTATCTATAATAGAGCGTTTAAGTTGTGCTTTGCGTAAGTTTAAATCTGCTATTTGTACATTAAGGTTGTCTATCTCTTTCATTGTACTTAAAAGTTGATTTTCGCTGTTCACAAGATCATAAAACTCTCTATCTTTTTCTACAACTGATTTAATTTTTAATGACTTTATTTTATCGTAGTTAATTGTTTTTCTTTGAACTAAGGCATCAAGATTTTTAAGTACTTTTTTATTTGTTTTGACTGTGTTTTTTAAGTAAACTAATTTTTGACTTATGTATTTTAATTCTTTATTGTCCAGCTCAGAATCTATCTTAATATATGAAGAATTACTTAGTTTCTTTCCAATCATATTTTCGTCAATAAAAAGAACTAAACCCGAAACATTTGAAGATATATTTCTAATCTCATACGCTTCGACTTTTGCATAATAAACTTTAGCCAAAAGAGAAGCTGACAATAAAACTAATATAAATAAATATCTCATAAAAAACCTTTTGATAAATTGAATTATATTTTAGCCATTAATCGCTTAGAATCAGTTAACATTCAAGCATATTTCATTTTATTTTGGGTACTATTAAACTATATATAAATAAAGGGTACTTAATGTCTGTTTTAGATAATGTTGACGCTTCTACAAACTTAGCAAAAAATAATGAACTTCAGTTGTTAGTGTTTAGGATTAACGAAAGTGATGATTCGGCTTACTATGCTATAAATGTTTTTAAGACCAGAGAGGTAGTCGAGTCTCGAAACCATTTTTTAACACAAATTCCATCTGCGCATAAATTGCTTGAAGGTACTATTATTCTTCGTGGATTACAAATACCTATATTAAATCTTCCTTTATGGTTGGGGACAACCCTCACAAAAGAAGAACTTATGAAGTCAAACATTCTTATATGTGATTTTAACGGTATCGTTATTGGGCTAAGAATTATGTCTGCGTATAGAGTTATCAAGAAAAACTGGAATGAGATGCATGCACCTGATAGTTATAGACTTAAAGATGATGGCGTTGTTATGAATGACACACGCTTAGAAGATGGTAGCTTATGCCTAATTCTTGACTATGAAAAACTTCTTGCGGATGTCATACCACAGGCCTTAGTAAATGTTATTGAAGATACAAATAATCTTGCAGAAATAGTCATTCCTGAGAAACTAAAACATGGAACAGTATTAATCGCAGAAGATTCTAAAACTGCACAAACAGCTTTAAAGCAAATATTTAAAAATGCCAATATTAAAATGAATATGTTTGATAATGGCAAGAAATTAGTAGACTACATACAAGCACTTCCAGATCCAAGTATAATCCCCGCTATCGTAACCGATATAGAGATGCCAGAAATGTCAGGCTTCACTGTAATCCAAATACTTGCAAAAGACCCTATTACAGCAGCCATTCCAATCATCGTAAATAGCTCAATGACTGGAAATAACAACAAAAGAGAAGCTGAAGTTCTAGGTGCAAACGGCTTCGTAGATAAAACAAAAAGTCATAATATCATACCATTGATTGTAGATATTATGAACTGAAACTAAATCCTTAAATACCCTCTCAAAAATACTCCTAAATAGGAGTATTACTCTAAAACATAAATCAAATCATTCTTATTTATTCTAAAAAATAAAGACAAAGAGTAGAAAAATTTAAAGAGTGATGTGAATTGCCCTGAAAGAAATGCCCTCATATAATAAGAAATGCTTTAAAAATCTATAATTAATATAAGAGGGGTAGCCCCAATTTTAGTTATTGAAACAACGAGATTAAGACCCCAGCTGCTACTGCTGAACCTATTACCCCCGCTACATTGGGACCCATCGCATGCATAAGTAACATATTTGTACGGTCATATTCCATACCAACTTTGTTAGATACACGCGCTGCCATTGGAACTGCTGATACACCAGCTGAACCGATTAATGGATTTACTTTATGTCCTGGAAATATATTCATAACCTTAGCCATTAGCACACCCGACGCTGTACCAACTGAAAATGCAATAATACCTAGAGCCATAATAAACATAGTATCTGGTACTAAGAATTCATTTGCTGCTAGTTTGGAACCAACACCAAGTCCTAGAAAAATTGTCACTGTATTTATCAGTGAATTTTGAAGCGTATCGTTTAGACGCTCAACTACACCTGATTCTTTCAAAAAGTTACCAAACATAAATGCACCGATTAATGGTGTTGCAGCAGGTAGAACCATAATAGCAAGGCTTAGTACCATAATTGGAAATACTAACTTTTCTAAACGAGACACATGACGAAGTGTCGTCATTTTAATCTTGCGTTCTGCATCTGTTGTTAAAGCTCTCATAATTGGAGGTTGAATAATCGGAACCATCGCCATATAAGAATACGATGCAACTGCAATCGCACCTAACAATTCAGGAGCAAGCTTGGTTGCAATAAATATCGAAGTAGGACCATCAGCCCCACCAATAATAGAAATCGCTGATGCTTGTTGAAGTGTAAAGTCTGCAAAACCATATTGCGTTAAAGCAACTGCACCAACAAGTGTTCCAAAGATACCAAACTGAGCAGCTCCACCAAGAAGTGCCGTTTTAGGGTTAGAGAGTAATGGACCAAAATCAGTCATTGCTCCAACACCCATAAAGATAAGAATAGGAAACATTTCATTAGCTAGACCCATATTATAGATAACACCTAAGAAACCATGTTCTCCAGCGATACCCGCTATAGGGATATTTGCAAGTAAACCACCAAAGGCAATTGGTAAAAGTAAAAGAGGTTCAAAACCTTTTTTAATCGCTAACCAAAAAAGAAAAAATGTAACAAAAATCATAAGAACGCGTCCCCATGATTTGTGAAAGTCACTCATCTCTTCACCGTGTGCACCCATTTCATCTGGATCAGGGTTAAGTACTGCATTAATACCAGTTGATGCTAAAAAGCCACCAACCATCTCTGAAAATGATTGAGACTGATATGTTTCTTCTTTATGTGTTGAAGCACCTTCGTCCGCAGAAGGAGCACTTGCATGAATAGTACTAAAGCTAAAAAGGATAAGAGCCAATAATTTTAAAACAAAAAACTTCATTTGCTTATCCTATTACTGCTACGACTTGACCTTCTACTACTTTATCATTTGTAGCGACATTAATTGATTTAAGCGTACCCGATCGTGTTGCGACTACATCAATTTCCATTTTCATAGACTCTAAAATCATGATTACATCACCATCATTTACTTTATCATTTGGATTCATTACAATTTTCCAAACATTACCTGGAAGAAGTGCTTTAACTTCTAAATCATCTTCAGAAGCTGTCGCCTGAGGTCTTGGAGCAGATGCCACTGCTTCACCATCAACCGCTACTACTTGAATATCTGCATCACCCTCTGCAACTTGAACACTAAACTTCTGACCATCTACAACTACTGTATAATTTCCATTACCCATACTTCCACTTCCTTCACAATCTGATTTCATTTGAGATATTTTTCTTACATTTAATTCGCCTTTTCCCTTAAGAAATGCGATACCTTTGTCTTGACATGCTGCTGCAATAAAAATATTTTCTTCTGTTATTTCTATCTCTTCTTCTTTTAATCTATTTATCCAAGTATCCAAAGATTTACTTTCATCAGCATTTGCTAAATCAAGTGCTTTTTGGGTAGTTGGTTCTAAATTTAATTTTTCTGAAGCAATTTTTACAACTTCTGGATCTGGAGCAACTGGAGTTTTTCCAAAATAACCAAGAACCATGCGCCCGTAACCTGGTGCGATTGCTTTCCAAGGTCCTTGCATAACATTGTTAAGTGCCTGCTGGAAATAAAACTGAGAAACTGGAGTTACAGAAGTACCGTAACCACCTTTTTCTACAACTTCTTGCATAGCTGCAATAACTTCTGGGAACTTGTCCAGAATGTCATTGTCACGCATCATTTGAGTATTTGCAGTTAATGCGCCACCTGGCATTGGTGAGAATGGAATAATTGGAGAAACCATAGTTGCTTCTGGTGGTACAAAGTAATCTGAAAGACAATGTTGTAATTCTTTTTCATATGTAAGAATTTTATCAATTTCAAGTCCACCAAGGTCAAAGTCAAGACCTTTAGTCGCATGAAGCATAGTTAAAATATCTGGCTGAGATGTTCCACCACTTACAGGAGATGCAGCCATATCGATACCATCAATACCAGCTTCTAATGCTGCCATATAAGCAGATACAGATACACCAGCAGTTTCGTGAGTATGAAGACGAAGATGCATACCTTCTGGTACTAAACCTCTTGCCATTTTAATCGTTTCATAGACTTTATGAGGATTCGAAGTCCCAGATGCATCTTTAAAACAAATAGAATCGTAAGGAATTCCACTATCTAAAATATCTCTAAGAGTTTTTTCATAAAAATCAACTGTATGCGCACCATGACATCCTGGTGGTAAATCCATCATTGTCACAACGATTTCATGTTTAAGCCCATGATGAGAAATTCTTTCACCTGAATACTTAAGATTTTCAATATCATTTAATGCATCGAAGTTTCTAATTGTAGTAGTTCCATGTTTTTTAAAAAGTTTTGCATGTAAGTCTATAAGTTCTTTTGAACCTGTTTCTAACATTACAGTATTAACACCACGAGCCAATGTTTGAAGATTTGCATCTGGTCCTACAATCTTACGAAATTTATCCATCATTTCAAATGCGTCTTCACGAAGGTAGAAGTATAAAGATTGAAATCTTGCTCCTCCACCAAATTCGAAGTGCGTTATTCCTGCAGTTTTTGCAGCTTCAACAGCTGGAAAGAAATCATTCATAAGAACACGGCCACCGTATACCGACTGAAAACCATCTCTAAAGCTTGTATCCATTACATCTATAAATTTTTTAGCCATTCTTTACTTATCCTTGTCTATGATGTGTAATTGCTGCTGTAATAGCCGCAATCACTTTTTTATTATCTTGTTTGTTATTAACTGTTGCATCAGGATTCTGATGTGGTTCTGGGAAAAATCTATTTACAAGAAAAGACATGAGATTCATGCTCCCTATGAGGATGATTAAAAATAGAAAAACAGTTCCCATTCCTAAACCCATAAATTTAAAACCCTCTACTATCAGGTTAGTTTCCATTAAATTACCTTTTATTTACAATTTGTAGTGATTATAGTATAAAGATGTTTAAAAAAAGTTTGCAATTGTTTAGAAATTTTTAAAATTACCATATTGTTACCTTTTGATTATATACTTCCAAAATAATTCTTATAAGGAGAATATATAAATGACAAATAAAAATGTGCAAAGATTTAGAATAATAAATACAATAGAAGGATATTCATATTTAGCCCTACTTTTTATAGCAATGCCTCTTAAATACTATTTTGAGATGCCCCAAGCTGTTAAATATAGTGGTATGCTTCATGGGGGACTGTTTGTAGCTTTAGTATTATTAATGATTCCAGCATATATAGAAGCGAGATGGAAGTTTAAATGTAATATTTTATTTTTTATAGCATCACTCATACCTTTTGGAACTTTTTACACTAGTCCTAGGATAAAGACCTATGAATAAGTTTAAAATGCTAAAATAGCGTTAAATTAATAATTAGGATAGATATGATAATTGGAATGAATGAACAAGATTTTATCGCATACATAATTTTTGGAATACTATTGAATTTTTCATTTTCAATTCTTTTTGGGATGTACCTTAGTAAAAACATAGGTATGCAAGAAATGATTACATCCAAGGGTGATAAACAGCAGTCAACGCTTGTTGGCTTAAGTCTTTTTATACCTTTTGCCAAGATGCTTATAACATTATACAGAGTAGCTATTTTACAGATATATTTTCTTAATAAAGGGCTTACGCATAAAGAGTTTTGGGTATATATGACACATAAATAAATTTACTTTATGCTTGAAGTACATTCTTTAGCAATATTAAAACCCCATAAACCTCTTTTAGATAGTTTGGCTTCTCTTTGAGACCTATGAAATACAAAATCATATTCCTTGTCTAATTTTTCAGGAACTTTTATCCCAAGTCCTGTATCTAATAAAAACTCATTATATGATTTTTCACCAGCTACATTTATAATACACTTCTTCTGCTTAAAAATTAAACTATACGATTGTAATGTAATAAATTTTGTATGTGAGAAGTACCTTAAATCCATTCTTTTTTTATAAAAATTACTTATAGATTTTCTACATTGTGAAGTATTCGGGGAATTTCTATAAAGTTCTTCTAAAGTGTAGATGCCATAAGGGGTACATTTAAATTTATAATTTCCTATTTTAAATTCTTGTATTTCATTTGATGTAATATTAACGAGTGTAGCCATTAAAGGTTCTTTAGCATATATTGATGTATAGCCAAGTAAGAATATAAGGAATATAAACAATTTTTTTCGCATAAAGAATATTAACATGATATAATTAACTTATGAATGATTTTAAACTAAAACTAGTTCTTGCTACATTAACAGGCATTGTATTTTCTTTTATATTTATACTTCTTGCATTTGTTTTGCCTAGTAAAGAAAAAGTTGTTTACAAGAAAGTACCAAAAGGAAAGTTAGAGCATGTTTCTGAAGCTTTTAAAAATAGATAACTAGAAACTACTTTTCACTTGAATTAAGCGTATCGTTTTATAGGCTTGCTCTGGCCTCAGCAAGATTACTCTACTTAGTAAACATTCGACAGCTTTTAATATATATTCTAAATTGTTTTCTTTCATTATAATTTCTAAAAGTTTTTCTGAATCCTCAATCCGAAGATTTCTTGCAACACCTAAATTTTTATGTGCCAACTCTCTTAAAATAGTGTAATCTAGATTTTTTTGTATATGTTTGAAGGTCTTGTAATTCTTCTAAAAATTCGTTAAAAGTCGTAGATTCTTTAACAATTTGTATTACAAAATCATCAATCAATTGATTCATGAGTTCTAAATCAACACCGAGTTCTTCAATTGCTTTTTTTAGGGGAATACTTATAATCAAGAATATTAAGGATTGGAAATTCACTTGTGCATAAGTTATAAGAAATTTTTTGAGCATTGTCCAACATTTTATCTTGGTCACTACTAGCTAATAATAATTTAACATATGGCAAGTTCTTATTCATAAGACAAATGTAACATTATTTACAATGATTGTAAATACTAAGCTAAGCAAATTTAAATAAAATGAGTGAGTGCTACTTTAACACTCACTATTTGAAATAATTATAAAGCTTTACTCATAATTCTGTTAAGTCTCATAATAAAATCCGCTGTATCGCCTATTTCTTGTCCATCAAATAATTTTGCTTGTTCAAGTAGTATATGTGCTGCATCGCTTATAAGATTTTGGTCAGATGAGTCTTTGAGTTTAAGAAGTAACTCATGGTTTGGATTGATTTGAAGAATGGGAGCTGGATCTGGTGTATCACCACCCTGACCCATTTGCTTCATCATTTGAGCCATCATATATGCTGGGTCTTCTTTGTCCACTTTAATCGCAACAGGAGAATCTGTTAAGTCTGAAGTTGTTTCAACTGATTTAACAGCCTCGCCAAGAGCATCTTTAAACTCTTTTGCTAAACCTTCATAGCTCTTAGCAACTTCTTCTTCTGCCTTTTTCACTTCTTCACTTTCTTCAAACTTAGCATCTGCTACTGGAACAAGTTTAAAGTCTTTATAGTCTGTAACCATTGGAAAAATTATAGTATCTACTTCTTCATTAAGAACTAAAACATCTATTCCCTTAGCTTTAAATCTCTCTAATGCAGGTGATGATTTGAGTAAAGATAAAGAAGTTTTACCTGTTAGGTAATAAATCTCTTTCTTGTCTTCATCTATATTTTTAACAAAGTCTTCAATCATAACTGTATCACTCGAATTAAGCGTGTTAAACTGCATAAGTTCTAAGATTTTTTTCACGGTTATCAAAATCGTTATAAAGTCCTTCTTTAAGAACATTTCCAAATTCAGCATAAAAAGTATCATATTTTTCTTTATTTTTCTTAGACATTTTTGAAAGCTCTGAAAGAACTTTTTTCACTGATGTTTTTTTTAATTTTATCCATTATAGGGTTAGATTGTAGAATCTCACGAGAAACATTTAATGGTAAGTCCTTAGAATCAATTACACCGCGTAAAAATCTTAAGTATGTTGGCATAAGCTCTTTTTCATCATCTGTAATAAATACACGGTTAATATAAAGCTTGATTCCAGTTTGGTAATCAACACGAAATAAATCCATCGGTGCTTTACTTGGGATATAAAATAATGTTGTATATTCTACAGCACCCTCAGACTTGTTGTGCATCCATGCTAATGGTTCTTCTGAAGAATGAGCAATTGAGCTATAAAAATCTTTATATTCATCATCTGTTACATCTTTTTTAGCCATTGTCCAAAGGGCATTAGCTTTGTTGATTTGTTCGTTTACAATATCAGTTCTTGATGGTTCGATTTCTTTATCGTCATCATCTTTAACAGCTGCTACAAAATTTTCTTTATCCATAAAAATAGGGAAAGGAATATGATTAGAATATTTTTTAACGATAGTATCGATTCTATGTACTTCTAAAAATTCATCTTCAGCATCTTTTAGGTGCATAACGATGGTAGTACCGTGACCTTCTTGTGTAGTGTTCTCTATTTCAAACTCGCCATCACCAGCACTTGTCCATAAAAGAGCTTGATCTTCACCAGCTTTTTTAGTTGTAACTTCTACTTTGTCAGCAACCATAAAACAAGCATAAAAACCAACACCAAATTGACCAATAAGGTTAGAGTCTTCTTTTTGATCACCACTTAGGTTTTCTAAAAATGCTTTAGTACCTGATTTTGCAATCGTACCAAGGTTATTCATTAAGTCTTCTTCGTTCATACCGATACCAGAATCTTTAATTGTTAAAGTTTTTGCTTCTTTATTTGCAACGATATCAATACGAGGAGCGAATGTAACATCTTTATATTTGTCCTCAGTTAAAACTAACATGTTGAGTTTATCAAGTGCATCTGAAGCATTTGAAACAAGCTCACGAATAAAGATTTCTTTATTTGAATAAAGTGAGTGAATCATAAGATTTAATATTTGATTTGCTTCCGTCTGAAACTGATGTTTTGCCATTTTTAATGTCCTTATAATAATTTGTGAAAGTATATCCAAATTTAGGTATACTAAATAAATGCAAACAGATTTTATAAACTTGATAGAACCCACTCCAAAGCTTCATTCTAAAAAATGTAAAGCACTCGCTTTTATACTAAGAGTTTTTTTACAATTTACAACATTTTTTGTAGCTTTAATAGTATGGTATATATATGATTATTTTATGGCAGGTGCTGCTTTATTACTCTCATTTATCATTATGGGAATTATCCGTTCAAAAATTAGAAATAGTGTTATTCCTACCAAACAAAGAGAATACCAATATAACGACCAAGGCATAGCCGACTGGTATGTAGCAAGAGAAATTTGTTTTGAAGAAGTGCTAGAAGAAAACTAAAAAACTACTTTTTTCTAGCAATAAGAAGTGTTGATATATCCATTGAAAAACTTTTTGTGTAAAGCATCTCAAATCCAGCTTCTTCTAATTCATTTTGCATATTTAAAACTGTAGAAAAATCTTTTATTGAGTTTGGTAAGTATTGATACGCTTCTAAGTTTTTTGAAATTATTCCACCTACATAAGGTAGAATTTTATTCATGTAAAAATCTCTAATTTTTCCAAGTAATGATGGGTTTTCATTTTTCATAAATTCTAAAATGACTACAAGACCATCTTTTTTTAAAACTCTGTTAAATTCTTCAAATGCTTCTTTTCTCTTGACAACATTTCTTATACCGTAGGTAATGCTAAGCATATCAGTGCTTTCGTCTTCAAGTGGCATCTGTGTTGCCCCAGCGATATGATAATTAAACTTAGGATATTTCTGTTTTGCAACATCAACCATACCAACTGATGGGTCAACGCCAACTATTTCTTTAATATTGACAGAAGATTTTTGTGCCCGAGAACTCCAAAAGTCCATCATATCGCCTGTTCCACATGCTACATCTACTATTTTAGTTATAGAATCCTTCGCGTAAAACTCAAATGATAAATCACAAGCTTTTCTTCTCCACGATTTGTCAACACCCATACTCATTACACGGTTAGCTGTATCGTATGTTGGAGCTATATCATCAAACATTGAGACTATTTTTTCTTGTTCTTGCATTTAAACTTCCCTTTTCATCCACATGATTATATCTTGTGATTCTTTTTGTATATTTAAAATTTCAAATGTATCATTTTTCACATCAAAAATCTTACTTCCAGCAAACGAAGGAGCAAGATAACATAAGTACAAGTCAACATATTCTTTAGATAATTCATACATTGTTGATGTACCTTCTATCATAATATTTTTATAATCTTCTAATTTAGAAAAACCACTCTCAATAAAGACTTCCCTTCCCTTTACATTAAAAAGTGGAATTGTCTTATCAAAATCTTTCTCTCTTGAAAGTATCAGTATATCAGGAGCCTTGCCATTTACTAGCCTAGCATCTAAGGTTGGTCTGTCGGCTCTTACTGTATTACCACCTATTACTAAAAGGTCGCAAACATTTCTCATACCGTGAACATGTTTTCTTGACGCAGATGAGCTTATTATTCCATCATCAATTGTTCCATTTAATCTTTGTGCCCATTTAAAAAATACAAATCTATGATTAAGAAACATTTTAAAGGGAGAGAGTAAGGCATCACATGCTTGTAGCATCTGCTCTTTATAGATTATACTCCCACTTTCAATCAAAATTTGATTACCATTTTGTGCTTTTTCATTTGTATCATAACTACCAACATACACTTCTTTAATTCCAAGCTCACTTATAAGTGACGCGCACGAAGGTGTTTTTCCTTGATGAGAGCATGGTTCAAGTGTCGTATAAAGTATAACATTGTGAAAAATATTATTATGGTGAGATAAAAGATAGTTATGAATGTCAATGGATTTTTTTAATGATAGAATAGTATTATCGTCAGTGATTTTAAAATAAGCACTTTGAAGTGCATTCACTTCTGCATGTGCTTCACCTGCTTTTTTATGTGCATCTACAGCGAGGAGTTCACCATTTTGACTTACAATCGTGCATCCAACTGCTGGATTTGGATATGTAAAACCTTGATATTTCCAAGCCTCTTTAAGGGCAAGGTTCATACAAAAATTAGCGTCTACTAGCATTTACCATTCAAAAAAAGTTTTTGCTTTAATAATATCGTTGAATTCAATTTGGGATACTTCATCTTCAGTTTGAACAAATATTGTAGAGCCTTCTACCTTAGCAAGAAGACCTCTATATTTTAATTTACCATCCGCTAATATCGATACTTTTTCACCAATACTAAGTTTAAAATGATTGATAGTTGTCATTTTTCTCTCAATCCCAGGGCTTCCAACTTCAAGTCTATAATCACCCGATACAGGAGGAGTAACATCTAAAAGTGGTGAAATCATATGTGTAAGTTCTACACAAGCGTCAAGACTAATTGAAGCACGCTTTTCATCATCTTTTTTAGGTGAAATAACACTTACTCTGTAAATTGTCTCTTCACCTTCGCTTACTATACTTGTATCATAAAGTTCTAAATCTACTGATTTTACAAGTGAGTTTATATCGCTTTGTAATGACATTAAACTTCTCCTTTATCTTTAGCAATTTTTTTAAATAAATCTTCAATATTTTGTGTCTGCTTTAAATGTTCATCAAATTCAAATGTAAACTTAGGACAACGGTACCAACCCTGATCTTTTAAACAATGTGTTTCAATAATAGGACGGGCTTTTCGAAGAAGTTTTAAATAGTCTCTTTTTTCTTGTTCATTGAATTCCATAGGGTCTATATAGACTTTAGCATCACTCTTTCCACGAGAACATTTAACTTCTATAATATTAAGATCATGGAGTCTTTTATCGTTCATTTGTGCAAGTGCTTGAGGGATTAACTCGCAAAGAACCGATTCAGTTCTTTTGAGTTTTATTTGAGCTTCTGTCATCTATAAACTTACTTTTTGCTCAACTTTTCTAAATGTTTCTAAGATATCACCAGGAACAACATCATCGTATCCACTAATAACAACACCACACTCGTAACCATTACCGATTTCTTCAACATCATCTTTGAAGCGTTTAAGTGAAGTAAGTTCACCTTCGTAATGAACAACACCATCACGAATAACACGAACCATACCACCACGGATAAGTCTTCCTTCAACAACAACAGAACCAGCAACAATACCTTTAGGGATTTTAAATACTTCACGAACTTCTGCTTGACCAGTATTTTCTTCAGTGTATTTTGGAGACATCATACCAGTAAGCATACCAGTAACATCATCTATCAGTTGGTAGATAATCGAGTATGTTTTAATCTCAACACCTTTTTGTTTTGCTGCTGCTTTAACAGAACCAGTTGGACGAACATTAAACCCGAGAAGAATACAATTCTCAGAGTTATTAACAAGTTCAACATCATTTTCTGTAATCCCACCAACACCACTTGAGATGATATTTACTTTAACTTCATCATTTCTAAGTGCAGAAATAGAAGTTCTAATAGCTTCAAGCGTACCATGAACATCAGTTTTCAGAACAACTTTAAGAGATTTAAGCTTACCCTCTGCAATCATAGCTGTCATGTCTTCTAATGAAGATTTCGTACTGATTGAAAGTTCTTTGTGTCTATCGTACTCATGACGCTTAAGCGCGTACTCTTTTGCTTCTTTTTCATCCGTCATAACTGTCATAATCTCACCAGATGCTGGAACTATGTTTAGACCAGCTACAACTGCTGTATGCGATGGTAAAAGTGTTTTTACTTGCTTTTTATGCTCATCCATCATTGCTTTAACACGACCATAAGCAGCCCCACAAACAACATAATCTCCAACTTTAAGCGTACCATTTTGAACGATAACCGTAGCAACTGGACCACGGCCTTTTTCTAAAGAAGACTCAATAACAGAAGCTTTTGCAAGTGCATTTTCATTTGCTTTAAGTTCTAATATCTCAGCAGTAGTAAGAATATTTTCAAGCAAGTCATCAATACCCATGCCAGATTTTGCAGAAACAGGAACGAATTCTATATCTCCACCCCAATCAACTGGGTTAATTCCATGCTCAGCCATTTGACCTTTAACCATATCTGGTTGTGCAGTATCTTTGTCCATTTTATTTAATGCAACAATAATAGGAGCACCAGATGCTTGAGCCATTTTAATAACTTCAAGTGTTTGTGGTTTAACACCATCATCAGCAGCAACAACGATAACGATAATATCTGTAATATCCGTACCTTTTTGACGCATATGACTAAATGCAGCATGTCCTGGAGTATCTATAAATGTAATAGCTTTTGAATTTTGCTCAATTGTATACGCACCGATATGTTGTGTAATTCCACCAGCTTCACCCTCAGTTACTTTTGCTTTACGAATAGCATCAAGTAATGAAGTTTTACCATGATCAACATGTCCCATGATTGTGATAACAGGAGCTCTCTCGGTCGCATCTGGATCTTCTTTAATATCTTTAATTTCTTGTGTAAACTCATCTTTAGGATCAATGATTGTAACTTCAACTTCAAATTCTTCAGAAAGAATTTCAATTTCATCATTTCCAAGGAAATCATTTTTAGTCATCATCATACCAAGGTCAAAAAGAACTTTAATAATATCTATTATTGGACGATTTAAAGCTTCTGCAAATTCATAAACACGAATATCTTCAGGTATTTCTACATGAGTAACAATATCATCTTCTTGTGTAACTTTTGCATATTTTTTTCTTTTGTCTTTACGAACTTTTCTACCACGAGGAGCTTGCTTCTTATTTCCATTTCTACCTGCTGGTTTTGGTGGACGAGGCTTTCTAGCTTCTTCTACTGGTAAAGGAGCTCTTTCTGTTGAATTTAAGTCAAGTAGTGTAACTTGATCATCCATATCCATAGAAACATCATTCATAGAACCACCAAAGATATCCATACGAGTACCTTGCTCTTGTTTTCTAGCTGATGACGAGTTTCCTCTGTTTCTTTTCTTTTGCGCTAACTCTTCTAAAACTTCTGCACTCATTTTTCCGTATGAAGACACGGAGGCTTGACGCGTTGGCATAGAATAGTTTTCTTCTACCTTGGGCTTTCTCTTCTTAACAATCTTAAGACCAGATCTTTTGATTTTAGGAACGATAGTAGTTCTAAGTGTTGAAACTTTTTTCTCTGCTACTTTTGGAGTTGTTACCGCAGGTGTTTCTTCTTTTACAGTAACTTTCACTTCAGACTCTAGAGTTTTTACTTCCTTTTGCGAAGTTTGAACTTTTGCAGAGTCATCACTTTTAACTTCTAGAGCAGGTGTTTCGACTTTAGCTTCAGTCTCGATTTCTTTTACCTTAACTTGAACTTCTTTAGGCTTTACTACCTCAGGAGATTTTGTTTCTCCTTTCATAATAAACTTCATTAAATTATCTGCATCTTCCATTGTTACTGAAGAGTTTGCTGCTTTTGCTTCTATATTTAAATCAAGCGCTTTTTTTAAAACGTCTTTTGCTGTTATACCTAGTTCTGCTGCTATCTCACTTACTTTAACTTTCTCTGCCATCAGTGATGATCTCCTTTAGTCTGTTTATCAGTTTTTCTTTATCTCCACTTCTGCATTGACGCATAAGTGATTTAATAACTTTCTTTTCGCTATCTAGACAAGATTTACATATATAAAAACTTCTTCCCTTTTTGGTAAAAGCTTTTAGTAAACCTTCATTACATTGAAGTCTCACTAAAAGCTTTTGCTCATGTCTGTCTCTACACGCTACACACATTCTTATTGCTAGATGAAATTTTTTCGCCATTATATCTAAAACTTACTGAATTAGTAGAGTTTACTTCTCTACTATCAATCCATTGTTATCAAAGTCTAAAACTTTCACTAAAAAATCTGGAAATTTTTGACTTAATTTGTTTGCGATTATCGCTGTGTCTTCATCATATGCCATTGAAAAGAATGTTGAACCGCTTCCCGAAAGCGTACTCATAAGCGCCCCACTTTCGTAAGCTATTTTTTGAACTGAAAAAAGTTCAGGTAGCGTTTTCATTCTAGCTTTTTGATGGAACCTATCTTGAGATGCTAGTTTTAACATTTCCCAATCTTCATTAAAAAAAGCAGCTACACTTAATGCAGTGTGCGACAAATTATATATTGCATTCTCTTTTGAGTAAGATTTTGGAAGAAGCAATCGCCCTCGCGCTGTATTCATTTGCTTGTTGGGTATTGCAACAACAGCTTTTATATAATCTGGTAAATGCTTTCTTTGTGAAAAAACTTTGTTCTTTTCAACTGCAGCTGCATTAAAACCACCCATAACTGCTGGTGTTATATTGTCAGGATGTGATTCATATATAAGTGCATGATTTAAAATCCGTCTTTTTGAAACGCGTATGCCTGCTGCTTCATGTGCCGAAGCTATTGCTGAGACAATCACAGCTGAAGAAGAACCAAGTCCTCGAGACATTGGAATTGAATTATAAAATGTAAATTTAAAATTTTGCTTTTTCTTAGTTAAGCGTAGATAGTGCTCATTAAAGATGCTAATAAAAAGGTTATTACCTTTTAATCTAGGGTTATTTTCACCCTCACCTTTTATAGATACACTAAAAAATTTTGATTGATGAAATTCTACGCGATTACGCAAATCTATAGCTAAACCTAAGGAATCAAATCCCGGTCCAAGGTTTGCACTCGTTGCTGGTACACTTATTGTCAATTATATTCCTATCCAACAGCACCTATACAATAAAGTGGGGTTGTTATTTTGCTAAACTCATTATAATCAAGTGCAGAGGGAAGTGTAAATTTACCACTTGGCACATTTTCTAATTTTTGAGTTTTTATTTCTGCCGCTATTTTAACAAAAGATAGCTTTCCAATGGCTTTTATTGGCTCATTTTTATTAAAATAAAAAGCATTTGTTGCAAAAAGTGGAATTTTCTTTAAAATACTTATAGATTTTAAAAATATATATGCAACTTTAATCGCCATAAAGCTACCTGGACCATTGGCATAAAAAAGCTTTTCTACATCATACTTTAAAAAAAAAGGTCCCTATACAGAGTTGGTAAAACATCTGAGCTTTTTTCTTCTGAGATGATTGTCTCTACCAAAGTTTTATTTTCATAGACTCCAATTTGTATAGGTAAGGTAAGTGCTATAAGTAGAATACCTACCTTTTTAGGCATATGCTTTTTCTAATTCTGCAGTTTTTTCACCAACAAGCTCAATGACTTCAAAGTTTTCGGTATTTTTTAAAAGCTCGAGCGTTAGTTTATGATTTAAGTCATGGCTTCCAGCCATCGCTTCATAATTTCCTACAAAATTCATACCGATAAGAGACATATCTCCTATTGCGTCAAGTATTTTATGTCGTACAAACTCATCTGTAAAGCGTAAGCCTTCAGGATTTAAAACTTTTTTCTCATCTAACACAATAGCATTTTCTAAAGAACCACCAAGTGCTAAACCTTTAGAACGCAGGTACTGAACTTCATGAAGAAAACCAAATGTTCTCGCCCGTGCAATCTCATTTTTATAGCCCTCTTTTGTAAATTCAAGTACATACTCTTGACTCTGTATTGCAGGATGCGGAAACTTGATTCTAAAATCGTATTTTAAATCAGGTGATGGGGTCAATTTAACATACTTATCACCTTCTTGGACGATGACTTCTTTTGTTATACGCATAATTTTTTTAGGGGAATCTAACTCTTTAATACAAGCTTCATCTAAAAGCATACAAAAACTGGCACTACTTCCATCCATCACAGGTACTTCATCAGCATCTACTATCACTTTAAGGTTGTCTATACCGTAAGCATATACTGCTGAAAGGAGGTGTTCTATAGTTGAAATAACATAGCCATCCTTACCAATAACAGTTGCCATTTTTGTATCTACTACATTTGAAGGGATGAGAGGAATTGCTACACCAACATCACTTCTATAAAAAACTATTCCACTGTTGGAGTCAAGAGGTTCGAGTTTTAATCTAACAGGCGAACCTTTATGAAGTCCAATTCCTACTAATTCAACAGCTTTTTGTATTGTTGTTTGATACACATTTTCTCCTCCAAAAAAGAAGTGTACCACAAGGGCAGAACCAATCCTTTTTTTTCATAATTTTACTCACTAAAGCTACATCCATCGATGAGACTATTTTTGTTTATTTTTAATTCTTATTCATTATGTCTTTTGCATTTTTAATTATATCGGTAATATTTAGCTTAATCCATTTCTCATCCATCCATTCTTGTGGACGGACTTCTATACCTTGAACTAATACACCAAAATGTAAATGGTCTCCCATAGCATAGCCACTTTTACCCGTATTTGCAATATTTGCTTTAGCATCTGTATGCTCATCTTCATTTACATTTACACTTGAACAATGACCATAGAGGGTATAAAGACCGAGTCCATGATGAATCATAGGCATATTTCCATATAAGCCATTATAATCAGAGTACACAACTTCTCCAGCATTTTGTGGCTTAATACTAGCCATTGCATTTGACGCTAAGTCTAAACCTAGATGGTATGATTCACTGACTTTTTCTTTTTTATAAAAATACTTTCTATGATCTCCAAAATTTGCAACCACCTTTGCATTTTTAAGAGGATACATTTTATTGATTTTAAAATTTGAAATTAATCTCTCATCTGTTTTAGAAGATAACTCATGTATTAGCTTTTCATTTTTTGCCCGAACATCTTCATTTATAATTTTAAACTGTTCAATCGAGTCAGTAAGACCTTGCGTTTCAATAAATTCTTCAGCTAAGTCAGCGATTTTCCCTTTTAAGAACTTATCACTCAGTGTAATATTAGATACACGGTAATTTTTTTGCTTTAGATACAATGGTATATTTGTTTTAGAAATATTTCCAGCATGATCTTTAGCCACGATTGTAGCTTTAAAAGTTTTATTTGTAATTGGCCACGCAAGCAAAGAGATATAGTAGCCATCTTTGTAAAAAGACTGTGGTGTGAACCTTTTATCTTTATCTGACTCAATATAAATTTCTTTTAAGTTATCATCGAGTACTTTAAATATAACAAGTGCAGAACCACCTTTTGTAATTTTATATGAATTGCTCAATATGCTCGATTGTGGTCTTTTTTTATCGATAATAAATTTAAACTCTTCCCTGCTACTATTTCCACTCAAAAAATTCCATGAACTTGCATCTTGCAATTCTAAAATAAGGCTTAGTTCGTTTTCTTTAAGAGAAAATGCACTTCTTGGAGGTTTTACTTCTAAGTTTAAAAGTTGTTTTGCATCTATAAATTGTTCGTATTCTAAAACTGTCTCACTTGTAGCACTTTTTAAAATTAACTTATATGATTTTATACCACTTTCATCTGTTAGAGATATATTTAAAGGCTTTTTAAGATTCCAATACCCATTACTATTCATTGTTACTTTTACAGCATCTCGTTCAAATGCTGAGGATGTATAAACATAAATTACAGCTCCAATAATGAGCCCCAATAATAATATCGTTACACCTGATTTAGATTTACTTTTTGCCAATTATATTTCCTTTTTAATTATATCAATGATTTGTTTTTTAATGTTTTTGTTTATGCTAATATCGAGTGAATGAACACGCATTGTATCAGTATTTTCTCTCAATAGAACACTCACTTTAACAGTGGGTAAATATAAAGCTTCTTCCAAAGCGCTCAAAGTATCTTCTTCAAGTGCAGCACATTTTTTCACATCTTCATCTGTCACACTAAAAAATGCTATCTCTGCATTATTTAATAATCGCATATTACTTAGCATTATAGCTTTTAATCTTAAACCCGCTAAGGTTTGATACTGCATTACAAATCTATTAGAAGAATGAACATCTGCTTTATAGCCGATCAACTCTTGTATACAAGCAATAGTTGTACCTTTTAGTTTTCTTGATAAAAAACCATTGGAGCTTTCTAAAAGCCCTGCGTAAAGCGCCGTAGCCATTTTTGGGTTTATAGTTACTTTATGTGTTTTAAAAAAGCTATAAACAACTTCCGCTGTACTTATACAACTAGCATCTACTAGGTTAATATTTCCAAATTTTTTATTACTTTCATTACTGTCTATATTGATTAGGTCGCATTCTATTATTTGAGCTATTTCATTGTGTGAGCCACAAGCAAATGAAATAGCCAAATCTGCAGAGATGGGGAATGAAACTCTAATTTTATCAAACCATGGTAAAAAAGAATATTTTTGATTTATATCTTTTTTTACACAAAAAAATGAAACTTTTTTTATGCGCTTGTAAAAGATAGCTATACATAGCACTTGCACTTCCTAAAGAATCTGCATTTGGATTTTGGGGCGCGATTACTACAATATGCTTAGCATTTGCTATTCTTTTTATTACATTATTCATGAAGTAAAATTATACAGTAAGTTTATTTCTTATTCATTTTATAAACATAAGCAAGTACTTCTGCAACAGCTTCAAACAAGGCTTCAGGTATTGGCTTTTCAAGCTCGACCTCGTTGTATAAACTTCTTGCAAGTGGTGGATTTTGAATAATATGAACATTATTTTCTCTTGCAATTTTTTTAATATTTTGTGCAACATGATCCATTCCCTTTGCTATAACAACTGGTGCAGCTTTTGTTTCATCGTATTTTAGAGCTACTGCGTAATGTGTTGGATTCGTAATAATTACATCTGCATTTGGAACTTCAGACATCATTCTTTGTCGTGACATTTCCATCTGTTTTTGTTTGATTTTTGCCTTAATCATAGGATCACCCTCCATGTTCTTCATCTCATCCTTAATCTCTTGCTTACTCATTTTTAAACCATCAAAATACTGTTTTCGTACAATAATGACATCAATAATTGCAAATACGAATATAACAAATAGCATTACAAAAGCAATAATTATCATTTTATCAACCAGCCAATCTAATTGGTCTGGTAATGAATACAAAGCAACAGTTGGTAGCTCTTTTATAAAATGAAAGAAAAAGAAAAAACCTACGCCTAATGTCGTAAAAGATTTAAAAGTAATTTTCACACCTTCTATAAGCTTTTTCATTGAAAAAAGGTTTTTTGTTCCCTTAATAGGATCTATTTTACTAAACTTTGGCTGGATGGCATCTACTGTAAAAAGGAATCCAAACTGTCCTAAAGCAGCTACCACACCCGCAACTGCAACAGCTATTGCTAAAGGTAATATAATAAGAAGCAGGTGTTGGAATGTAACGATGGCAATATCAATCATAAAAAGTTTATCTAAAGGAGTTCCAATAAGAGAGAAGTAATATTGAAAAAGTATTATGACATGATTAGCCATAAATGGAAATAACATAAGAACTGCTAAAATCGCTACAAATAGCGTAATAACACCGGATGCATCTTGTGATTTTGGTACATTTCCTTCTTTACGGGCATCCTCAATCTTCTTATCAGTGGGCTCTTCGGTCTTTTCCTGATCGTCAGCCATCTGATGCCTTTATTTACTAGTCCATTTTCATGGAAATATCAATCCAATTTGCTTGATGGATTAAAGAGCCACTGCTAATAGCATCTACGCCAGATTTTGCATAAGACTCTATAGTATCTAAAGAAATATTTCCACTGGCTTCTAAAAGAATATGTGGATGATTATCATTTCTATATTTTACAATTTCAAAGATTTGATTTGGAATCATATTATCGCACATAACAATATCGCAGCCTGCTTCCATTGCTTTTTTTGCAACTTCAAATATTTCTGCTTCGACTTCTATCTTTGCTGTAAAAGGTATTTGTTTTCTTGCTTTTTTAATGTACTCGGCTAAATTTTTTATAGTTTTTAAGTGTGTGTCTTTAATCATAAGAGAATCATCTAAACCCATTCTATGGTTTACAGCCCCTCCACACCTTGTAGCGTATTTCTCAAACACTCTTAACAATGGTCGTGTTTTTCTTGTGTCTAGGAGTTTAACACCGTAAGGCTCTATTAAATCTACATATTTTTTAGTGTTTGTCGCGATAGAACTTGCATGTAAGATAATGTTTAAGATAGTTCTTTCAACCTTTAAAACAGTATGAGAATCTCCCCGCACAATGGCTAAAACATCACCTACAAAAAACTCATTTGTATCGCGTCTACCCCAAACAATATTAAAACCTTCAAGCTTTGCAAGCGCTTCAACATATTTTTGACCAGCCATGATACCATCACTTTTTGCAATGATATCTGCTTTGCACTCTACACTTCTCTCAACGAGTGCATATAAATCACCCCGTCCAACATCTTGGGCTAAACTTTCTTTTACAAAGGCTTCTATCATAGTGCCAACATTCGTTCTAAGGCTATTTTAGCCCACTTTTGCGTACCTTCATCTACTAAAATCTCATTAATAGGTTCACCATCATCAATTGCTTTAAGCGTTACATAAACATCTTCCAATGTAGTTTCATTCATTGTTGGACATTCTGGTTTTGTGGAAGAAAGAATGTAAGTGTTCTTTTTTCGCAAACGGTTCACCATGTTAAACTCAGTTCCAACAGCTACTTTTTGTTCGGGATCTAAGTCTGCTATATATTTTATAAGCTGGGAAGTTGAACCAACAAAGTCAGAAGCCTCACAAATAGTTGGATCGCATTCAGGATGCACGGCAATTAAAATACCTGGGAATTTTTTTCTATAAAAAGCTATATCATCAAGACTAAAAAGTTGATGTACTGAACAAAAACCATCATAACAGATAACATCACATTCATTAGGGTTGCCACCATCACCAATCACCATAGATGCTAGCCCCATCTGATTAGCGATATTTTGACCTAAGCATCTATCAGGTACAAATAGTATTTTTTTTTCCAGCTTTGAGTGCATCTTTAATGATGATTTTTGCATTTGAACTCGTGCATACAAGCCCACCCATTTCTCCAACTTTAGCTTTTACATCAGCATTTGAATTTATATAGGTTATTGGTAAAATATTTTCTTTTTCGATTCCGTGTTCTTTCATAAAAGCGATGGACTCATCAAAGTAGAGCCCATCAATCATTTTAGCCATAGCACAACAAGCGATTTTTGGCATAACCACTCTTTTGTTTGGTGAAAGAACTTTAACACTTTGCCCCATAAAACCAACACCACAAAAGAGTATAAACTCCGAGTCGTTATCGCGTGTTCGTACTGCGAGTTCGAGTGAATCACCTGTAATATCACCCATTTCAAAGACTTCATCTCTTTGGTAAAAGTGTGCAACTACAGTTACATCTAACTTATTTTTTAATTCATTAATTTTTTGTTTTAATTCTTCATTTATGTACTGCAAAAAAATGTCCTGCTTTTTATTAAGTGCCTGAGCACTTCTTAATCTGATTATATCTATTTTAACTCTGCAATTATCTTAAATATTTCATTATCAGGAGATATAACAATATTTCCATGTGAATTGTTCACAAGTTTTTTAATTGTTAGCACCCCTTCAAACAAACTACTCTTTTCACAGATAATTTTATCATTTTTCCCAGCAATCAACACAGCATTTTTATACAAGCCTCTACTGATAAAGTTTTTATTAAGTTTTTGTAAATATTTATTTTTCTTACAAGCATACAGTTGCTTATATGCTCCATTATATAAACGCTTAGATGCTTGGATAACTTGGTCACGCGTGTTTAAATTTAATGAAAATATATCGTACATAATTTCAGCACTTGGAAGTAAAATCATACTTTTGGAGTTCATTTCCTTTATACCTTTATGTGGTGTAGCAAGGCTAATAAGTCTAATGTTTTTCATATCTATTTTTCTATCATATAATTTAACCATAACATCTTTAGCAAAATTCCCACCCTGAGAATGTCCAATGAGGTTAATTTTATTTTTATTATTGTTTTTCAATATAAATTCAATGAGCATAACTAATTGTTTTGTATTTTGACTGTTGATACCATATGAGGAATCCCAACTATAGACTATATTAAAATCATCTTTTAAAGCAAAAGATGTATAGTATCTACTCCAATCTTTTTTATGTCGAGCATGTCGAGATGCTGCATCTGGAGTTCCATTTCTAAAATCAAGTCCATTTATATAAATATTCACAGGGCTATTACCTAAAGATAAAAACCATAAACTTTCTTTTTGTGACTCGTAGTCAACTTCTAAAGGCTGATGTGCTTTATATACAAGTGTTGCAGATGTTAATTGAGTATTTTGGATTTCTTTTGCTAAGTCTTTTGAAAGGTTTTTGATAGTCCATATATCTTCATTATTATCAAATGTATTCGTATATTTTGACAAATAATTTTTTAAAGCAATCCTATATTTTTTTTCACTCACTTTTTTTTGAAGTTGCACATATTTGTATTGAGATTTTTTACAAACATATTGATTTTTAAAACCTCTACTTTTACAAAATTCAAAAATCATATGTGAATCTTTATATCTACTCTTTGGCTCAACATCATTTAATATTAGTTTTTTATTATCTATTTTGTATTTAAAGATCTTAGTTTTATCAGGGAAGTTTATTTCTAAAAAATCGACACCATTAATATTTTTACTTCTTGCACTTTCTTCTCTTAAAAAGAACATTTTTTGAGTGTTTTTAGATTTGTAAACGCCTATTAATTTTTCATCTAAAATAGAATTTTTTTCAAAAGAATACAGATTATTTTGACTCAGGAGTAAAAGAAAAAATAGTGTTAAAGTAACATATGTATTTTTCATTTTAATCCTTAGTTATAATAAAAATAATTTTTATTTATAACATTATAGCGATTTTATAATGCTATAAAAATTAACAAAAAGAGTATTCTTTGAAGTTTGACAAATATTTAAATATAATGTCCCCAAAAGTACAATCTTACTCTGGACTACACAAGTTCTTTGTTATGCTATTAAACTTTTAGAGCAAATGCATTTTACTTTTCAAGGAAGTAAACACCATCATATTTAGTACTGTAGTCTTTGTCATAAAGTATATCTGTAGTTTCTGCCAATATCTTGTCCTTGAAAAAAAGGCAACAAATAGGTAACAGCAAAATAGTCTTAAAAGGATTATAACGGAACTAAAAGGAATTTAATCTTCGTGGTGGAGAAGACCACTTACATATAGCTATAAACTATCATTATATAGGTGCTTTCAGAGATACTATTTAAAAAAAGGTAACATATAGGTAACACTACTACAGCTTATCCAATAAAATAGATACATTTTTCTCTAGTTCATCAAGCTTTTCATCACAAATCATGTAAATAGTTTCTGAGTCTATATCTATATAGTGATGTGTTAAAATCTCTCTAGTTTTTATGATGTTACTCCAGTACTCTTTATCAGCTACAGATAGTAAAAAATCTCTATCTCTTTTATCTATGTTCTTCAAAGCCTCGCCGATAGATTGTAACCTCATAGATATTGCGTCTAAACGCATTAGTCCATCATCGTTTTGAATAAAGTCATCACTAACATTAATTACTTCAAATCTATTATTGATTAGAGCTATGCTTTGTAATATAAACTTTAAAAGTTCGTTCATATTTGCCTTATCCATAGATTACATCTTTTTGGATATTTGAAATTATTACTTTATTATTATTTTTGTGTTTATGAAAAAGGTCTATTTTCTTTTGATAAAGGTCTTCTAAGAAGTTCCAAAGTCCTGCAAGATTATCAAAGGTTTTATGTTTAAACTCAACGTAAATATCTATGTCGCTTTCTTCTGTCTGTTTATCTTTTGAATAACTTCCAAATAAACCTATTTTATCTACTTCAAACTTTTGTTTAATGAAGCTTTTGTTATCAGTAAGTGCAGTAAGTATATCTTGTTTTGTCATGATACAACTCCGAGTCATAGATATTAGTTTTTGTCTATTCTTATATAAGAATTATACCATGTTCACCATTTTACTACAACGGAAGCACGAATTATATTCCCCTTGTCCGCTCCGTTAAATGATATGTTAGCCATCCCACTATCCACATAACATGAAGAAAGTACCTAAAGGACGTCTCTCGGGCTTGTTATTGAGAAAATGAGACTATCTTCATGTATGCATGTATATAGACGGGAAACATATAAAGCACCTATCTTTGCATAATACTATTCCATCCATATATTTGACTCTAAAGTATCACTCCCTCTCTCACTATAATGTCTCCAATAGTCAAGACCACTTAAGTCAATATTCTTATTCTTCCTATCTACGATACTTTTTGTAACACTTCACTATCTATATTATTGATAGCTTTAAAATAAGCCTCATTAGGTGTTTTATTTCCAATAGCAGAATGTAATCTTCTAGAGTTATATTTCGTCATATAATTATCAATTGAATATCTAAGCTCACTCATACTTTTATAGTGATTAAGATATATCTCCTCATACTTGATACTTCTCCAGAATCTTTCAATACAGATATTATCAATACTCCTACCCTTACCATCCATAGAGATTTTTATATCATGTTTTTTTAATATCTCAACATGTGCTTGTGCAGTATATTGTGAACCCTGATCAGTATTGAAAATCTCTGGTTTTGGATAGGTAATATCTGTACTCCAAACCTGATTTGGTACATCAATAATAACTTGGTTTTTATCATTTTTAAATTCTTTGAGTAAGTACTTGTATTTATGGTGTTCTTTATTGGATTGAGTGGTTTTATGCTTCGGGTATAAGGCTCTTATACTTAGATACTCCATTGCACTTTTCATAAGCTTTCTGCCCATATCATAGCCTTCATTACCAAGAGCTGTGACTAATCTTCTAGTGCCATAATATGGGAACTCACTATAGATGTCATTTAATGTATTGAGCATCTTGATATCTTCATCTGAACTAAACTTTTGAACAGCTTCATAGTACAAAGTTGATTTAGCTATACCAAGCAGTTTGCACTGCTTATTTAGTGATAAATTATGCTCAGTATCTACAAAGGTTTATCTACCTCTAGAGGATACCAAGCTTTGTAGCTCGTATGTAAGTTTTTATAATTTTTTTATCCTATACTTATTTTGAGTTTTCGTTAGAAGTAATATATCGGTACGAGCTAAGGCGGTGAAAACTAGCCTGTGGGAAAGTCGGATAATTATACTTTAAATTTGAGTGGCGAGTGGATCAGTTTTTATTATTTCACTATTGCAATGGTGATAGAAAACTAGATCGGATTGAATCACGAGGCAAAGTTATGTGTAATATTATTGCTTAAAAGTCACATAGGAGTTTACTCCTATGCTAACGAACTCTCTTAAATAAATAGGAGGTTCACAGTGTTGAATTGTATCGGAATTGATGTATCAAAAGCAACAATAAATGTTCATATATCTAAAAATAGCCAGGATTTGTTACTCGATAACAATCTAAAAAGTTTTCGTTCTCTTTTTTCAAAGTTGAAGAAAATATATAAAAAAGAGATCGAAGATATTATATTTATATTTGAACCAACAGGAAGTTATTCAGAAGCATTGAGAAAGTATTGTTCAGAGAAAAATATCAAGTGCTTTATCATAAATCCTAAGCAGTTTAGTAATTATGCTAAAGCATTAGGTGTTGAAGTGAAAAATGATATTGAAGATGCTAGAGTTCTCTCTAAAGCTCTTCATTTAGCTAAAGATACACAAGTTAAAGTTCCTGTGTATAACGAGGATGTAGAGCAGATTAAGGAGTTAATGAGTTTTTATAAGTTTACTAAAAAACAAACTGCTCAACAGAAGAATCATCTTGAAGCTTTAACAAGTAAAGATGGTGATAAATTTTCAATTAAAGAACTTAAAAAATGTATTAAAGAATCACAAGAAAAAGAGCTTAGAATTATTGAACAAGTTCAAACTTTAATTGATTCTACAGATGAATACAGAATTGCATATGATAATATTATATCCATAAAAGGGGTTGGGCAAATCGGTGCGATTGTACTTCTTCATCTCTTTTAAAATACCCAGAAGCTAACCAAAGACAAATTACTTCATTAGTTGGCTTAAATCCAATTTATAGACAATCAGGTACTTCAATTCAATCAGGATATAAGATAGCTAAAACAGGGGCAAAACTTTATAGAAGTATTATTTTTATGTCAGTTCTTACAGCTGTTCAACATGATAAAAACTTTAAAGCTTTTTATGAACGTCTCAAGGCAAATGGGAAACATACAACCTCTGCTCAAATTGCCGTTATGAGAAAAATAATACTAACTGCTCATTCACTTTATAAAAACAACAAAAAATATGATGAGAATTTTAACACTAATCAGGCTGCTGTTATGGAATGATATTCAAGTAAATTGTTACTATTGGTATCACTGTTACATAAATTTAAGCGTGGCGACTTTTCCACAAGAAAGTCTTTTTCTACGATAAGATTTCCAACTTTTTTAGCAAGATTATCCTTATCTATTTTAAGTGTTTCTATCTCTATTTTAACCCAACTTCATCATCCAAAATTAAAAAAGACCTATATTCGGGGCTTTAAAGCCTTTTCAAATATTTTACCTGTACCACATCTATATTATTCTATAAAAGTTTTAGTAACATCTCCTGCTCCGTATTTAATCTCAAGTGCATCATAAATCTCTTTTTGCTTCTCATTTAATTCTGAACTTTGTCGTATATAGAGTGTTGAGCCATCTTTACACTTCATACTGGTAGTAATCCTTTTTTGATTTCTCAGAATATGCCTTATCGTATCCCAACTATAGTGAATACCTTTTTGTTTAAGTTTGTACCTTATTGTATGGATAATACTATAAGCTAAAAGAGTAATAAAGAGATGCCCATCTACTCTAGTACCACTCCCATAAACTTCAACAAAAATGGACTAATATTTGCTTTTAAGAGATAATGACACTATTTTAATAATTGAGTAGTGTTAAAATCATTATTAGAATAGATAAATATGAAACAAGTAAAATATAAAATCAATCTGCAACCAGAGCAAAAGAGACACTAGAAAAACTTCTTAAAAAACAATCTACTCCCCAAAATATAGCAAGAAGAGCAAAAATAATACTTCTTACTAATAATGCTAAAGAGAGCTATACATCTATAGCTAGCACTTTAGGGATAGGTAGTTGTGATATTACCAAATGGACAAAGAGATGGATAGAGAGAAGTGACATTAACCCAACTTTATCATTTTCCAAGCAGAAATCCACTAAATCCTCAAATTTGACAATTCTTTTGGATATTAAACCACTTGTTTTAGGGAAATCACCTTTCAAATATACTAATGTGGTACCCGAATACAATATTATTTAAGTTTATATTAATGCTTAATTTGCTACAATCTTCGCATGTACATAATTAAAACAATCTCTAAGAGCAAAAAAGACTCAACTCAGAACTATTACACTTATAGATTAATGGAATCCATAAGAGTTGGTAAAAAGGTGAAGAAAAGAACTCTCCTTAATTTAGGAAGTGATTTTAATGTAAAACAAGAAGATTGGGCTACTTTATCCAAAAGAGTAGATGAGATTATCAAACAGGCTCCAAGTCTGTTTACACTAGATAAAGATTTAGAAACAATCGTACAACACTATGCTCTAAAAATCATATCAGCACAAGCAGTAGTAAGTGCCTAACCAAAATTAATGACATAAAACTGGATTGAAAAATGCTTAGAGAAATATATGAGATATATAAGCCTAAAACAAGAAGTAATACAGCAATTACAAGAAGTTATAAAAACAAATAAAAAACATAAGAGTAGAATGAGAGCTCAAGCACTTCTATTGAGTAATCAAGGGAAAAAAGTTCAAGAAATAGTAGAAATAATTGGATATTCACAAAGAACACTCTATCGGTGGTTTGATAGATTTAATCAAGATAATATAAGTACAGTTCATGAGTTGGCAGGTAGAGGGAGAAAGCCTAAATTAACAATAGCTAAACATGAGTCTTCAATCAAGATGTATATAAAAAAACTATAATGTAAATGAGATTCTATTAGCCTTAGAAAAAGAGTTCACTACTCTTGAAGTAAGCAAACGAGACTTTAAAAAGATTTTTTAGAAAGATTGGTCTTAGCTATAAGAGAGCTAAAAAGGTCATTATGAAAAATAGTAAATGGAAAAACTATTTCGATAAGTTTATTCAGCTTAAAATGCTTAGAGAATGGGTAAAAGAAGGACTTTGTGAACTCTCCTTTTATGATGAAAGTGGTTTTTCACTTAATTCAAATATTCCGTATAGATGGTCGGCAGTTGGGACACCTGCACTTATCCCATCAATAAGATTTACAAAAAGAATTAATGTACTTGGATTTCTTAATACAGATAAAAAAAGTGTATTTTATAAAATGCTTACTGGAAAAGTTGATACTGATGTTGTTATAGGTTTTTTTGATGAATTTGCTAAACAAATTAAAAAAACAACTATCTGTGTATTAGATAACGCCTCAACTCACACTAGTAAAAAGTTTAAAGCTAAGCTTCAAGAATGGAAAGAGTTGGGACTACATATATTATACTTGCCACCTTACTCCCCAGAGCTAAATCCTATTGAGATGCTCTGGAGAGAAATGAAATATACATGGACGGATTTGAATGCTATGGACTCATTTGATAACTTTCATGAGCACATTAAAAAAATGCTTGATGGCTTCGGTTCAGAATATGACATTAATTTTGGTTAGGCACTTAGATACAACTCTTAATGATGAAGATAGATACAAAGAGATAGATACAACTACAATAAAAAATAGTGATATAAAAGATATAGGTATAGAGAATATACTTTATGAAACAATCAAAGAGTTAAAACTAGATGCTAAACTAAAAGAGTTAGGTTTTACAAATATTCAATACAATAGTGCAATAGGCACTCTAATAGCAAAGATTGCTAATCCTAGTAGTGAAGCTAAAGCTTATGATTACTTATGTAATACAAGTGCTATTAATGAGCTTATAGGGTGTGATTATAATAAGATATCTTCTAATAGTATCTATAGAATATCCGATAAGCTTTTAGCTCATAAAGATGACTTAGAAAAGCATCTATATACTACCCAAAAGCAATATTTGAGTATGATGAAACAATAACTCTTTATGACCTTACTAACACATACTTTGAAGGTGGTGTTGAGGGAGTAGAGAAAGCTAAAAGAGGAAGAAGTAAGGAAAAAAGAAGTGATGCTAAAATCATTACTCTAGCAGTAATGATTGATAGTAGTGGGTTTGTAAGAAAGAGTGAGATATTTGATGGGAATATTGGTGAAGCTACAACATTTAAAGAGATGTTAGATAAATTGAAAGTTCCTCAAAAAGAAAAAAACCTTTTATCCTCTCATAAATCATTATTGATTATGGATGCTGGTATAGCATCGCAGGAGAATATTGATTATCTTATTGAGAATAGCTATGAATACCTAGTTGTCAGCAGAAAACGCAATAAACAGTTTGATGAAGAGAAATCAACTCCTGTAAAATTAGATAAAAATGACAATGCTATAGTAAGAGCTATGAAGGTTGTCAATGAAGAAACTAAAGAGACTGAGTTATTTATACACTCTACTGCTAGAGAGGCTAAAGAGGAAGCTATGCAAAAAGAGTACAAACTCTTTTTATAGAGAAGCTACAATATTTAAAAGATGGACTCTCTCTCAAAAGAAGAACTAAGGCTTATGATAAGGTGATAGAGACCATAGGAAGGCTCAAAGAGAAATATCCATCTATATCTCAATACTATTCAACTACTGTCACTAAAGACCCAGATAGCTATAATGCAATAGATATAACTTGGAGTGAGAAGAAGACACTTGATAATAAAAGTGCTATTAATGGTATCTATTGTCTTAGAACCAATAACCAAACAATGGATGAGAAGACTCTATGGAAAACATATACAACACTTACTGATTTAGAATCAGTATTTAAGAGTTTAAAGTCTGAATTAGGATTAAGACCTATATTTCATCAAACACAGACTAGAGTAGATGGGCATCTCTTTATTACTCTTTTAGCTTATAGTATTATCCATACAATAAGGTACAAACTTAAACAAAAGGTATTCACT